>NZ_CP118224.1:2937500-3050000 GCF_030849025.1 Oceanimonas pelagia | reverse complement strand
CACGCTATGCGTGAGTGGTAGGGGAGCGTTCTGTAAGTCTGCGAAGGTGTGTTGTGAGGCATGCTGGAGATATCAGAAGTGCGAATGCTGACATGAGTAACGATAAAGGGGGTGAAAAACCTCCTCGCCGGAAGACCAAGGGTTCCTGTCCAACGTTAATCGGGGCAGGGTGAGTCGGCCCCTAAGGCGAGGCCGAAAGGCGTAGTCGATGGGAAACGGGTTAATATTCCCGTACTGACACACATTGCGATGGGGGGACGGAGAAGGCTAGATGGGCCAGGCGTTGGTTGTCCTGGTGAAAGGGAGTAGGTGGTGACTTTAGGCAAATCCGGAGTCACAACGCTGAGACCCGAGACGAAGGTACTACGGTACCGAAGTCATTGATGCCCTGCTTCCAGGAAAAGCCTCTAAGCTTCAGATGTGTGTGAACCGTACCCCAAACCGACACAGGTGGTCGGGTAGAGAATACCAAGGCGCTTGAGAGAACTCGGGTGAAGGAACTAGGCAAAATAGTACCGTAACTTCGGGAGAAGGTACGCTGGAGCGGGTGAAGTCCTTTACGGATGGAGCCTGAGCCAGTCGCAGTGACCAGGTGGCTGGGACTGTTTATCAAAAACACAGCACTGTGCTAACTCGCAAGAGGACGTATACGGTGTGACACCTGCCCGGTGCCGGAAGGTTAATTGATGGGGTTAGCCGCAAGGTGAAGCTCTTGATCGAAGCCCCGGTAAACGGCGGCCGTAACTATAACGGTCCTAAGGTAGCGAAATTCCTTGTCGGGTAAGTTCCGACCTGCACGAATGGTGTAACCATGGCCACGCTGTCTCCACCCGAGACTCAGTGAAATTGAAATCGCCGTGAAGATGCGGTGTACCCGCGGCTAGACGGAAAGACCCCGTGAACCTTTACTATAGCTTGGCACTGAACATTGACCCTACATGTGTAGGATAGGTGGGAGGCTGTGAAGCGGTGACGCCAGTTGCCGTGGAGCCGACCTTGAAATACCACCCTTGTATGTTTGATGTTCTAACTTGGCCCCCTTATCGGGGGTGAGGACAGTGCCTGGTGGGTAGTTTGACTGGGGCGGTCTCCTCCCAAAGCGTAACGGAGGAGCACGAAGGTTGGCTAAGTACGGTCGGACATCGTACGGTTAGTGCAATGGCATAAGCCAGCTTAACTGCGAGACAGACACGTCGAGCAGGTGCGAAAGCAGGTCATAGTGATCCGGTGGTTCTGAATGGAAGGGCCATCGCTCAACGGATAAAAGGTACTCCGGGGATAACAGGCTGATACCGCCCAAGAGTTCATATCGACGGCGGTGTTTGGCACCTCGATGTCGGCTCATCACATCCTGGGGCTGAAGTCGGTCCCAAGGGTATGGCTGTTCGCCATTTAAAGTGGTACGCGAGCTGGGTTCAGAACGTCGTGAGACAGTTCGGTCCCTATCTGCCGTGGGCGTTGGATGATTGAGAGGGGCTGCTCCTAGTACGAGAGGACCGGAGTGGACGAACCTCTGGTGTTCGGGTTGTCACGCCAGTGGCACTGCCCGGTAGCTAAGTTCGGAATCGATAACCGCTGAAAGCATCTAAGCGGGAAGCGAGCCTCGAGATGAGTCATCCCCAGAGCTTCGAGCTCTCTAAAGGGCCGTCCGAGACCAGGACGTTGATAGGCAGGGTGTGGAAGCGCTGTGAGGCGTGCAGCTAACCTGTACTAATGACCCGTGCGGCTTAACCATACAACACCCAAGAAGTGTGAGGCCTTGCAGGTCGAGACTACAAACAGATTCATCAAACACAGTTTTTTCCGAATTAAGTTTTATGCCTGGCGGCCATAGCGTTGTGGAACCACCTGATTCCATGCCGAACTCAGCAGTGAAACGCAACCGCGCCGATGATAGTGTGGCAGCTGCCATGTGAAAGTAGGTCACTGCCAGGCACCCAATTTAGTACTCCTGACTATACAGCTTTATGCGGAGCGGTAGTTCAGTTGGTTAGAATACCGGCCTGTCACGCCGGGGGTCGCGGGTTCGAGTCCCGTCCGCTCCGCCATCATTAAAAGCCCTGAGTTAACGCTCAGGGCTTTTTGCTTTGCTGTCCTACAAGTAAAGCCAGCATCACTCAGTCAAATCCCCCCCCTTGTGGCTACTCAGGGGCCCATGCGATGGGCTGCCCAGATTCAATAAAATTCCGTACAATGCTCGCCTTGTTTCAAGGGGGACTCATGTCTGTTCAATACAATAAACTGATTTTCTGGAACCTGGCGGCACTCGCCGTGCTGGGCAGCTGGTTCTGGCTGCCGAACCACGGTTTCTGGTTCGATCTCGACAAGGCAGTATTTTACTTTTTTAATCACAAGCTTGGGGAAAGCCAGGCATGGGTCAACCTGATTGCGGCGCTCAACAATCGTGCCTTTGATGGCGTGGCCTTGCTGGCGATGGGGGCCGTGTATTACAGCTTCTATCGTAAGGCCGACCCCGAGCAACGGCGGCGTCTGGTGATTGTTGGTGTGTGCATGCTGCTGACCGCCGTGGGGCTGAACCAGCTGGGGCGGGCCATTCCGGTGGAGCGACCGAGCCCGACCCTGACCTTTGACAATGTGCTGCGGTTGACCGAATTGGCGTCGTTCAAGACCAAGGATGCTTCCGGTGACAGCTTCCCCGGGGATCATGGGCTGATGCTGATGATCTTCACTGCCTTTGCCTGGCGCTACCTGTCCTGGAAGGCCGGTCTCTGGGGTTGCCTGTTTGTGGTGGTGTTTTCCGCTCCCCGCGTAATGGGAGGCGCCCACTGGCTGACCGATATTTATGTGGGCGCCTTTGCCGTGGCCGCCTTTGGTCTGGCCTGGTTGCTGCAAACCGGGATGATGGACGCCCTGGTGACCCGCGTACAGGCCGCCCTGCCTTCACGGAGCCGCTGAGTTTTCCCTTCTTTCCAGCAGGGCCGGAAGCTCGCGTATCAGCCAGCTTTTGGCCTTGCCCATGGCATCCCGGCGCCAGGCCAGCACCACGTTGGCAGCAAGGCGTTCGAGGCCCGCAATTTCCTTCAGTTCACCTCGCTTTACTATGTCACCCAGCCAGGCTTGGGGCAGGGTCGAGATTCCGAGGCCGGCCCTGAGCGCGTCAACCTTGTCCTGCATGGTGCTGACGGTCAGCCGAGACTGGCGATTGAGCAGGTTAAAGGTGAGTGGCGGTTTGTGTCGGGCGGTGTCAGCCACGGCAATGGCCCGGTAACCCTGCAACACCTCGGCACTGATGGGGCTGTTCTCCCGATGAATGGGGTGGGCGGGGTGGGCCACGTAAACAAAGACTTCCCGATAGAGCAGTTGTGTTTTGATACCGGCGTTTATCGGTATGTCTTCCTGCAGGGTAGCAATGGCCAGATCGGCCCGTCCGGTTTCCAGTGCTTCCCAGCTGCCGGCCAGGATCTCGTGGGACAGGCGAATATCGGTGTCGGTCTGCTGCTGCAGCGCTGCTATAGCTGGAAACAGGAGGCGGCAGGGCAGAATGCCGTCTACGGCCAGGGTCAGGCTGGTTTCCCACCCTCGTTCCAGAGCGCGGGCGCTTTCCACCAGCTGGTTGGAGGCCTGCAGCAGGTGGCGACCCTGCTCCAGCAGCAGCCGACCTACCGGGGTAAAGCGGGTGCGGTGGCCGGAGCGATCAAACAGGGTCAGATCCAGCTCGTCTTCCAGTTTTTGTACGGTGTAACTGAGTGCTGAGGGCACCTTGCCCAGTTCATCGGCGGCGGCGGCGAAACTGCCCCGGCGGTCGATGGCATCGAGCACGCGCAGGGCCTCCAGAGTCAGGGCTTTTTCTCGGGACATAACAGGCTTGAGTAAAGAGTCATCTCGATACCATACGTGACTCTGTCGCTGCCTGCATCAAAACTCCCCCAGGGCGCCGAGCAGCGTCGCCCCCAGGCTGGTGGTGAGCAGTGAGCCCAGGGTGGTCACGGCAATAATATTGGCGGCCAGCACGGCGTTGCCGCCCATGGCCCGCACCATCACATAGCTGGCGGCGGCGGTGGGCGAGGCATTGATCAAAAACAGCATGGTTAGCTCGGCGCCCTCAAAGCCTATTACCCAGGCGCCCAGGGTGATGGCACCGGGTAACAAAATCAGCCGTAGCAGGGTGATGGCGGGCAGCAGACCGGTGTCTTCCCTGCCCGATTTCAGGTTGAGGGATGCCCCGGTACACAGCAGCGCCAGCGGCAGCGTCATTTGTGCCAGAGACTGGCCGGTTTTCATCAGTATTTCGGGTACCGGCCAGCTACACAGGGCAAAGGGGAGGGCGGCCACAATACCGATAATCAGCGGGTTTTTGACGATGCCCAGCGCAATGGGGCCGGGCCGCACCTGCGGGTCGTTGCTCAGGCTGCGGCTGAGGGTGATCACCGCCAGAATATTAAAAAGTATGGTCAGGCAGGCCACGTAAAAGGCCATGGCCGCCACTCCCTGGCTGCCGTAGGCATTGTGCACATAGGCCAGGCCCACAATGCCCATGTTGGCGCGAAAGGCGCCCTGCACCAGAATGCCCCGCAGGGCTTTTTCGGCGGTCAGGCGCGTGGCAAGCCACTCCAGCACAATAAACGCCCCCAGGGTGGCGGCAATGCCGTAAACAATGAGTGCGGGGCTGGCCATTTGGCTGAGGTCGGCGCTCACTATGCTGGTAAACAACAGTATCGGCAGGGTGATGTTGAATACCAGCTTGCTGGCTCCGTCGATAAAGCCTTCGTTCATCATTTGCGTGCGGCGCAGAAAAAAGCCCAGCAGCAGTAACAGACAAATGGGGCCGGTAATGGACAGGGAAAACAGCAGGCTGTCGGCAAGGGCAGTCATGGCAGGGGGAACATGATTGAGACGTCAGGCACCAAGCATGCTACGGGCGCAGGGCGGGAGCAAGTGCCATGGACGGGTTTCGTGAAGTCGTAAAAGGAAAAAAGGCGCAAATATGCGCCTTTTTTCCTTTTACGACTGGTAATCGCCGGCCCGCTCGGGCTGGTATTCCACGTCGGCAATGGTCACCTTCAGGGTTTTGCCGTTGGGGCCGGGCCATTCGATGGTCTGCCCCACCGCCAGGCCGAGCAGGGCGCTGCCAATGGGGGCGAGCACCGAGATCTTGTCTTTGCTGCCATCCATGTCACGGGGAAAGCACAGGGTTTTGGTAAAGGTCTCGTCATCCCGGGCCATGCTGAAGCGGATCACCGAGTTCATGGTAACAATATTCGCGGGCATGTCTTGGGGCGCCACCACATTGGCGCGTTCCAGCTCGTCTTCCAGCCGGCGAACGGCTTCCGAGTCGGGTTGTTTGTCGAGCAGGGCCTCAAGCCGGGCCAGATCCAGGGTAGAAATAGTAATGGGCGGCAACTGGGCCATATCAACCTCCAACAAAAAAGCAGGCAACGCCAAAAGCGCTGCCTGAACTCGAATAAATAAAGATATACCCCAAGCCGTGGATTTTGACCAGTGGCCCCGGCGGCTATTTTTACGGCCAAATCAGCGTTTCCGGCTTTTTGCCAGAAAGCGCCCCTTATTTTGCGTTAAATCAAAAAAGTTCCGCCGAGGTTAAGGCAGACTGGCTTCAGTTGAAACTTCGCAGCAAAAAAGTTTAAGGACAGAATATGAAAAAAGTTGCTCTTCTGGTTGCCGCCGCGCTGATGGCTCCGTCTGCCGCCTTTGCCCACCAGGCCGGTGATATTCTGGTTCGTGGTGGTGCCGCCACCGTTTCTCCCCACAGCAGTGGCGACAGTGTTTTAGGAACTGGTCACTTGGAGCCGGACTCCAATACCCAGCTGGGCCTGACTTTCTCCTATATGGTGACCGATAACTGGGGGGTGGAGCTGCTGGCCGCCACCCCCTTTTCACACGGTGTAAGCACCGCTGGCTTGGGTGAGATTGCCAATGTTAAGCACCTGCCGCCAACCCTGATGGGCCAGTACTATTTCGGCAATGCCCAGAGCAAGGTACGTCCCTATGTGGGGGCCGGTATTAACTACACCATGTTCTTTGACGAAGAAGGCCGTAATGCTTTGGAAGGTGATAGTGTAAAAGCTGACGATTCCTGGGGGCTGGCGGCACAGGCCGGTATCGATATGAAAGTGACCGACAGGCTGTTTGTCAACGCGTCTGCTTGGTTGATCGATATCGATACCGATGTAACCGTTAATTCAACTAATGTTCCTGCTGCCAGCGGCACTTACCAAACCAGCATCGACCCCGTGGTACTGATGTTTGGTCTGGGTTACAGCTTCTGATTGATTTGCAATGTGGGTTGAGAGGGATTAAACCTCGGCAGTGTTTTTTGGGCAGACCATGGGTCTGCCCTTTTTTATGGCCGGCTAAAAATAAAAAGAATTAAGCCACGGCGCTGGGCAATTCCACCTGCTCCTTGATTTTATCGACGATATAGCCGCCGATGGGAATGGCAGAAGTGGCTGCCGGTGAGGGTGCGTTGCACACGTTCAGGGTGCGTTTGGTGTTGACGAACAAAAAGTCGTCCACCAGTTTGCCGTCTTTCGATACCGCCTGGGCACGAATGCCGGCGGGGTAGGGAGTGAGATCGTCCACCGTCAGGCTGGGGCAGTATTTGCGCACCAGCTCCAGGTAGCCGGCCTTGTTGAGGGAGTTTTTCATCTCGGTCAGGCCGGGTTTGAGGTTCTTCATCAGCACCTTGAGAATGCCCGGATAGGTGAGCATCTCCAGGGTATCCTTAAGGGAAATATCCCGCTTGTTGTAGCCCTCGCGCTTGAATGCCAGCACGGCGTTGGGTCCCACTGTCACGGTGCCGTCGATCATGCGGGTCAGGTGCACGCCGAGGAAAGGCATGTTCGGATCCGGAATGGGATAAATCAGGTGGTTCACAATTCGGTTGTGCTCGGGCTTGAGCAGGTAATATTCGCCGCGGAAGGGGCAGATCTTGAACGCGGGCTCCAGGCCCAGCATACGCACCACCCGGTCGGCCATCAGCCCGGAGCAGGACACCAGGAACTTGCCCTGAAACTCGCCCTGGGTGGTCTGCACCACCACGCGGCTGGCTTCTTCGGTCAGGCCGGTCACTTCGGCGTTGTAGCGAATTTCGCCGCCGAGGCGCTCAAACTCCCGGCCCATGGCGGCGGTGACCTGCTTGTAATCCACAATGCCGCTGGATGGCACGAAGATGCCGCCCATACCGGTGATATTGGGCTCGCGCTCCTTCAGTTCGTCGGCATTCAGCCAGTAGCGCTCCAGGCCATTGGCCTCGCTTCTGTCCCACAACGCCTTCATGCGCTCCATTTCCAGCGCGTTGGTGGCCACCAGCAGCTTGCCGCATTCGTCAAAGGGAATGTCGTGCTCGCGGCAAAAGGCCTTGGTGGCCAGGTTGCCTGCCAGGCAGAACTTCGCCTTCAGGCTGCCGGGGGTGTAGTAAACGCCGGCGTGGATCACGCCGCTGTTGTGGCCGGTCTGGTGCCGGGCCGGGCCGCTTTCCTTTTCCAGCAGCAGCATTTTGCTGTCGGGGTAGGTCTTTTTCAGTTGCCAGGCGGTAGACATGCCGACGATGCCGCCGCCGATAATAATGAAGTCAAACACGGTACTGCTCACTCTTGCGTAGAGAAAACAGCGCCGGGTGGCCCCGGCGCGCTTTGTATGGTTGTTTTGAATATCAGGGTGCCGGCGGCACTCTGTCAATGGCTTCAGCCCTGACGCGGGTTTTTCAGGGTCTTGGCATGAGTAAAGTAACCGCGCTGGCGCATCAGCTCCCGGCGCAGGCCCTCATGGGCGATAAACTTGTCGCGACCGTGCAGCCAGAAGTGGTTGTTGATCAGCAAAAATGAGCCGGTAGGCACCCGCACCGACAGCTGCTTGCTGCTGGTTTCAATGGCGTCGGACAGTGCTGCCAGCCACACGCCTTCCTCGTAGTTTTTGGGCTGCACGAACTGATCGATGTAGGACATGATGGGGCGGCCGCTGCGATCGGTGTCGAACACCGGGTGGAACACGTCCTTGGTGGTGTTCTTGCTGGGGGGGGCGGCCCAGCGCATGACCCGGCTGGCCATGGGATCGGCGTAAAAGCGGTCCAGGTGCTCCCAGTCGTCCAGATGCAGCAGCAGGGAGTTGCCTCCTTCCATGTTCTGCTCGTCAATCTTCAGCATCAGTACATAGTCGGTGTCCTGCTCCACATAGGTGCCGTCGTTGTGCAGTTCCATCACCCGGTGGGCCTGGCGCAGGTAGCTGTCGGAGTTGTCCTGGTTCTGCACCACGAAGCGGGCGTAATACTGGCCGCTCATGGCGTCGAAGTTGGAGCGGCCAAACAAATGGGCCACGGCGGTGGTGAACTTGACCATGTCTTCGGCCTGTTCCACCCGGTTCAGTTCTTCCGGGGTGATCAGCAGGGCGCCGGTGTCGCGGTCCACCAGGGTGTTGATCAGCAGCGGCTGCAGCGCCTGACCGCACAGATCGTTGAGGATCTGGGCCACGCGAAAGCGCAGAAAGGATTTGTACTCCAGCGCCTGTACCGGCCACTCGGCGGTGGCCTCAAGAAAGGCGTTTACGGTGCACTCGTCAAAGCGCAGTTCCAGCAGGCGCGAAGACAGGGCAGACGGCGCCAGGCTGAATCCCTGGTACTGGTGGCTGGCGAAATCGGCGGTGGCGATGTTGGACATGTGGGGGCTTCCTTGTAATGACACTGTGTTGATGAACGCGACTAATATCGCTGTATTTATAAAATGTCGACATTTTCAGTTTGTGTCAATAAATCGTGGTGATTTTATGATCTCTGTTGCAATTTCGTTATAATGCGGCTCATTCACCTTGAGCGAGAGTCCACCATGAGCAACCCCGAAGCCCCGCGGGAAAACCTGGCCCGTACCGCCTACCAGCAACTGAAACAGGACATCATTGAGAGCCACTTTGGCCCCGGCGAAAAGCTGTTGATGAGCGGCCTGAAAAGCCGTTATGGCCTGGGTGTGAGCCCGCTTCGGGAAGCGCTGTCACAGCTGGTGTCGGAACGGCTGGTCACCGCCGAAAGCCAGCGCGGTTTTCGTGTCAGCCCCATGTCGGTGGCCGAGCTGCGGGATATTTACGATGCCCGGGCCCAGCTGGAAGGCCTGATTGTGGAGCTGGCCATGGCCCGGGGAGACGATCTGTGGGAGGCCGGGGTGGTAGCGGCCCACCATGCCCTGGCCAAGGTCACCCACCTTGATTCGGTGGAGGATCAGCTCAACCAGTGGGATGCCCGCCATCAGGCCTTTCATCAGGCGGTGGCCGCCGGCTGCAATTCCCCCCAGCTGCTGGTAGTGCGCCAGACCCTGATGGATCAGGCGGCCCGTTACCGGCATTTGTGGCTGAAGCGCACCGTGTTCAGCGAGCGGGCCCTGGCCGACAAGCAACGGGAGCATCAGGGTCTGCTCGACGCCATTCTGGCCCGCCGGCCGGAAGCGGCGGCCATGATGCGGGAGCATCTGCAAAGTCCGGTGCCCATTATCACGCGGGTGCTGGCCGAGCAGGGCATGGGGTAAGATCGTATCCATGCCGCTCCAGGCCGGGGGGACTCTCCGGCCTGCTCATTACTGTTAATTTACGTCTTACGTCTTACGTCTTACGCTTTCGCGACGCATATTTTCAGCTCCACCTGTATCCTTCTGTCATCAATAATTCAGTGCCTGTCCGCGCTCGATCGCGTATATCGCCTCACGGTGGCGAGTCATCATTTATTACTTTTTTAAAGAAGGTCTTGCTTCCGGAAGTTCAGGTGTGCAAACATGCAGGCATTCAGACGTCTAAACGTCTTTTTTCTTGGTTCGAAGAGTATGGAAAACATATAATGGCTTTGTCATACAACCCGGGATTTTTCCGTGTCGTCCGGGCCAACATGGCTGCCGCCAAAGACAAGCCTCGCCATGCAATACGCCGAACGCCAAGGCATAATGGATTAACTTGAATAAGAAGTAGGCAATCAGGAGACAATCATGGGTTTTCACAGTGCGCGTCATGTTGAAGCGCTGAATCAGTCGCTGTCCGAGCTGAATGGCGATATCAATGTGTCATTCGAGTTCTTTCCGCCCAACAGCGAGGCCATGGAACAGACCCTGTGGCACTCCATTGAGCGGCTGAAGACGCTGGCGCCCAAGTTTGTTTCCGTGACCTACGGCGCCAACTCCGGCACCCGGGACCGTACCCACAAGGTGATCAAGGACATTCAGGACAAAACCGGCCTGATTGCCGCCCCGCACCTGACCTGCATCGACGCCAGCCGCGACGAGCTGCGCGGCATTGCCCGGGACTACTGGAACAACGGCATTCGCCAGATTGTGGCCCTGCGCGGCGACCTGCCCCAAGGCATGGAAAAGCCCGACATGTACGCCGCCGACCTGGTGAGCCTGCTGAAGGAAGAGGCCGACTTCGATATATCGGTGGCGGCCTACCCGGAAGTGCACCCGGAGGCAAAAAGCGCTCAGGCCGACCTGCTCAATCTCAAGCGCAAGATCGATGCCGGTGCCAACCGGGCTATCACCCAGTTCTTCTTTGATGTCGAGTCCTACCTGCGCTTTCGGGATCGCTGCGTGACCATCGGCATCGACGTGGAAATCGTGCCGGGTATTCTGCCGGTGTCCAACTACCAGACCCTGCTGAAGTTTGCCGGGTTCTCCAATGTCAAGATTCCGAGCTGGATGCATCAGCGTTTTGAAGGGCTGGAGAACGACCAGAACACCCGCAACCTGGTGGGGGCCAGCATCGCCATGGATCAGGTACGGGTACTGAGCCGGGAAGGAGTAAAGGACTTCCACTTCTACACCCTGAACCGCTCCGAGCTGACCTACGCCATCTGTCACAGCCTGGGTGTGCGTCCGGTGGTGGCGGCAAGCGCCGAGTAAGCATTCCAGCGGGAACAAAAGCCCCCGGCAACTCGGTTGCCGGGGGCTTTTTTATGGTTTGAAACGCAGCAGCCGTAAGGCGTTGAGGGTAACCAGGGCGGTGGCGCCGGTGTCCGCCAGCACCGCCAGCCACAGGCCGGTTACGCCGGTGACGCTGGTGATCAGAAACACCGCCTTCAGCCCCAGCGCCAGGGTGATGTTCTGGCGAATATTGGCGCTGGTGGCCCGGGACAGCCGCACCGCGTCGGCCAGGGCGGTGAGCCGGTTGTGGGTGAGGGCGGCGTCGGCGCTGTCCAGGGCCACGTCGGTGCCCTGGCCCATGGCGATGCCGATGCTGGCCTGCTTGAGCGCCGGGGCGTCGTTGATGCCATCTCCCACCATGCCCAGTCGGCCCTGCTCACCGAGCCGGACCACCTCCTGCAGCTTGTGCTCGGGCTTGAGCCCGGCGCGGTAATCCAGGTTCAGCTCGGCGGCAATGGCCCGGGCGGTCATGTCGTGATCGCCGGTCAGCATCAGGCTGTTGATGCCCAGCTCGCGCAAGGCGGCAATGCCGGTGCCGGCGTCGGCGCGCAGCGGATCCCGCAGGGCAAACAGGGCGATGACCTGCCGGTCTACCGCCAGCACCACCAGGGTGCAGGCGGCGGCCCGCAGCCGTTCAATATCGGCGGCCTGTTGCGGCGAATAGCGGGCCGCCTCCAGCTGTGCCGGCGAGCCAATCAGCAGCGCCTTGCCTTGCCACTCGCTTTGAATGCCGGCACCGGGCAGGGTGTGTTTTTCGCCGGTGGCCACGGGCTCGACTCCCTCGGCCTCGGCGGCGGCCACCAGGGCCTGGGCCAACGGGTGATGGGCGCCGCTTTCCAGCCCGGCGGCCAGTGCCATCGCCTGCTTACGTGACACGTCATGGTACAGGCACAGCTCGTGCAGCACCGGCTGACCGCGGGTCAGGGTGCCGGTCTTGTCAAAGGCCAGGGTGTCGATCCGGCCCAGTTGTTCCAGCGCCGCGCCCCCCTTGATCAGTACCCCCAGACGGGTGGCGGCGGCCAGCGCCGAGGTGACCGCCGCCGGAGTGGATATCACCAGGGCGCAGGGGCAGCCTATCAGCAGCAGCACCAGGCCCCGGTAAATCCAGGTTTGCCAGTCGGCGGCGAGCAGCAACGGCGGCAGCACCGCCACCAGGGCGGCGGCGGCGATCATCGCCGGCGTGTACCAGCGGCTGAAGCGGTCGATAAAGCGGGCGATGGGCGCGCGGTGGGCGTCGGCTTCCTCCATCAGGTGCAGAATGCGGTCCAGGGTACTGTGGCCGGGTTGCGAGGTAACCCTGATGCGTACCGCCCTGTCCACCACCAGGCTGCCGGCGGCCAGCTTTTCCCCTTGGGCCCTGTCCACCGGCAGGGATTCGCCGGTAATGGCGCTTTCATCAAAGGCGGCCGAGGCGTTGAGCAGGGTGCCGTCGACGGGCAGGCGCCCGCCCGGGTGCACTTCTATCTCGTCACCGGGATCGAGTTGTTCGATGGCCACCTCTTCCACGCCATTGCGGGTCAGCCTGCGGGCTTGCTCGGGCACCAGCGCCATCAGGGTTTTGACCCCCTGGCGTGCCTTGCCGGCGGCCAGGCTTTCCAGCCGTTCGCCCACGCCGAACAGCAGCAGCACCATGGCCGCCTCGGCGGTTTCCCCCAGAAACAGGGCGCCGGTGGCGGCCACCGTCATCAGCATTTCAATGGAAAAGGGTGAGCCGCTGCGCGCCAGCCGCCAGGCCTGACGGCCCACCGGCACCAGCCCCCACAGAGTGGCCAGGGTAAACAGCCAGGGGGCGGCGGCGGGCAGCCACAGATGGGCGCCGGCGGCCAGCAGCATCAGCAGCAACAGGCTGAACAGGGTGCCATGCTGGCGCCAGGCGGGGGCGGCCGGAGCCTCATCCTGCTCGCTGAAGGGGGTAAAACCGGCGGCGTGAATGGCCCGCACCACCTGTTCTCGGCTTCCTTCATTCGTCAGCTGCACTCGCAGCCGTTCGGTGGCAAAGCGCACCTCGGCACTGTGCACCCCGGGCAGGCGTCGCAATGCGGTTTCTATCTTGCCGGCGCAGCTGGGGCAGTCCATGCCGCCGATGCGCCAGCGATGCAGCGTCGTTCGCGGGTCTTCATCCTCGTCGGGAGGCGCCGTTGCCGTCGGCACTGCCGACTCTGTCACCGGCGTCGCCGCGGCACTTTCATGGCGAGGCACACACCGGGTGCCATGCCGGTGTTCGCCCCCGTGCTCACGGGTGTGTTGGTGATGGCAGCAATGTCCCATTTGTTTCTCCTTGTTGTGTGGGGTTGCAGCTTCGAGTCTAGACCCTGGAGGTTACTCCAGAGTCAATAGGCGGCAGCACGGTGCGGGCATAATCCACCAGGCGACGGGACAGGGCCTGGTGAATGCCGCGCTCCAGCAGCCAGCGATGCCAGTAGAGGGGCTCAAACAGGGGGCCTTCCGGGTACAGCTCCACCAGCCGGCCCTGCTGCAGATCTTCCTCAATCATCAGCCGGGGGATCAGGCAGTAGGCGGCGCCGGACCGGGCAATGGCAACAAAGGCTTCCGAGGAGCGCATGGCATGGCAGGGATAGCCGCCGGCGGGCAGGCCGAAATGCTGCTCGATGTAGCGGGCATGCATGTCGTCGCGCTGATCAAAGGCCACGGCCGGGGCCAGTTGCAGGGCGGCCAGGGTCAGGCCGTCGGGAAAGTAGCGGCGGCGAAACGCCGGGGTGGCCACCAGTATGTATTCCATTTCGCCCAAGGGATCGCAGCGGCAGCCGGGCAGGGGCTCGGCACTGACACTGATGGCGCCAAAGGCTTCGCCGCTGCGCAGCCGGTCCAGGGTGCGGGATTCATCCTCGATAAGCAGGTTGAGTTCGATGGGGTGACTGTGCAACAGCGGGGTCAAGGCCGGGATCAGCCAGATGGCGAGGCTGTCGGCATTGGTGGCCAGGGTCACGGTCAGCGGCTTTTGCGGTGCGTCGGGCAACAGCTCGGCCATGACCGCCCCCTGCAGCTGGCTGACCTGACGGTAATGGGCCAGCAGTCGCCGGCCGGCATCGGTGGGGCGGGGCGGCTGGCTGCGGATCAGCAACGGCTGGGCCAGGCGCTGCTCCAGCTGCTTGATACGCTGGGACACCGCCGACTGGGTCAGATGCAGCTGGCGGGCCGCCGGCTCAAAGCCCTGTTCGCTGACCACCTTGTCAAGGGCGGCCAGCAGCTTGTAGTCCAGTTCACTCATGATGACTCCTTATTAATTAAATTAATGATGCAGCAATTTTATTAGTTTTACTAAATTAGCCGGCCTCACTAATCTGCAAGCCACTGACCAACGAGGAGGTTGCATCATGATGTACTGGTTGCCCTGGGCGCAGGGCTTTACCCTGGGGGCCGGGCTGATTATTCCCATCGGCGCGCAAAATGCCTTTGTGCTCAATCAGGGCATGCGGCGGCAGTACCATCTGCTGGTGGCGGCCATCTGCAGTTTGTTTGACGTGTTGCTGATCGGCCTGGGGGTGTTTGGTGGCGGCGCGGCACTGCAGTCCCACGGCGTGTTGTTCTGGGGGATCAGCCTGGCGGGCATGGCATTTTTGCTGATCTACGGTGCCCATTGCTGGCGGCGGGCGCTGGGTTCGGGTCAGGCGCTGGCGCTGGATGGTCGGGAGCGGGGGCTGAAGGCGGTGCTGATCGGCGTGCTGGCGGTGACCCTGCTCAACCCGCAGGTATACATCGAGACCGTGATGATACTGGGCTCCGTAGGGGGAGGCCTGGACGGCAACGAGAAGTGGGCCTTTGCCCTGGGATGCTTTACCGCCTCACTGGTATGGTTTTTTACCCTGGCACTGGGGGCGGCGCGTATGAGCAACTGGCTGGGCCGGCCGCTGGTGCAGCGGGTCATGGACGGCGCCATCGGCACCCTGATGTGGCTGCTGGCGGGCAAGCTGGTGCTGGGGCTGATGGGATAAAAAAGCGGGAAGGTGAGCCTTCCCGCTGCGAGATCAGGCGTTCAGCGCCTGTGCCAGATCGGCAATGATGTCGTCGGCGTGCTCGATGCCGATGGACAGCCGAATCATTTCCGGCCTGACGCCGGCCTGGACTTGCTCGGCCTCGGTCATCTGGCGATGGGTGGTGGACGCCGGATGGCAGGCCAGGGACTTGGCGTCACCGATATTGACCAGCCGCTTGATAAGCGTGAGCGCATCGTAAAAACGCACGCCGGCCTCATAGCCGCCCTTGAGCCCGAACGACAGAATGGCCGAGGGCTTGCCCTTCATAAACTGCTGCGCACGCTCAAAGTCCGGGTGGCCTTCCAGGCCGGCGTAGTTGACCCAGTCCACGGCGTCGTGCTGTTGCAGAAACTTGGCCACCTTGAAGGTGTTCTCCACATGACGCTCCATGCGCAGGGGCAGGGTTTCCAGCCCCTGCAGCAGCAGAAAGGCGTTGAGCGGTGCCAGGGCGCTGCCGGTGTTGCGCAGGGGCACGGTGCGGGCGCGGGCAATAAAGGCGGCGGGGCCAAAGGCCTCGTTGTAGACAACGCCGTGGTAGGCGGCCTCGGGATTGCTGAACTGGGGAAAGCGTTCCTTGTGCTCGGCCCAGGGGAATTTGCCGCTGTCGACGATAATGCCGCCCAAGGAGTTGCCGTGGCCGCCGATGTATTTGGTCAGCGAGTGCACCACTATGTCGGCACCAAACTCGATGGGCTTGCACAGCACCGGGGTGGCGACGGTGTTGTCCACCACCAGGGGCACACCCTCGGCGTGGGCCACGTCGGCCAGCCCCTTGATGTCGGCCACGTTGCCCGCCGGGTTGCCGATGCTCTCGCAGTACACCGCCTTGGTATTGGCGTCGATCAGCCGGGCAATGGCGGCCGGACTGGCGTCTTCGGCAAAGCGAACCTCAATGCCCAGATCCGGCAGCATATGGGCCAGCAGGGTGTAGGTGCCGCCATAGAGCTGAGGCGTGGTGACGATGTTGTCGCCGCGCTTGGCCAGGGTGATCAGGGCGTAGTGAATGGCGGCGCTGCCCGCCGACACCACCAGGCCGGCAATGCCGCCTTCCAGGGCCGCGACGCGCTGCTCCAGCACGTCGTTGGTGGGGTTCATGATGCGGGTATAGATGTTGCCCGGCACTTCCAGGTTGAACAGATCGGCGCCGTGCTGGGCGCTGTCAAATTCATAGGCCACGGTCTGGTAAATGGGGGTGGCTACCGACTTGGTGGTGGGATCCGTGGTGTAGCCGTGGTGTACGGCCAGGGTTTCATCTCTCATGGGAGTAACTGTCCTTGTGATTCGGTCGAGGCCCACCAATGTAGGCAGTTTGCCCGGGGGAGTAAAGGCTAATGAGGCAGCAGCACGGTGGCCAGCAGGCCGCCGCCGGAGTGATTGGTCAGGTGCAACTCACCACCGTGCTGGTGGATCAGGGTACGGGCAATGGCCAGGCCCAGGCCAATGCTGCCGTCCTCCAGATTACGGGCGCCGTCGAGCCGGGTAAAGGGCTTGAACACTTCATCCAGCTGATCGTCGGCAATGCCGGGGCCGAAGTCGCGGATCAGAATGCGAATATGGCCGGGCTCGTTGAGCAGCCTGACCTCCACCCGCTCGCCATACTTGATGCCGTTCTCCAGCAGGTTCTGCAGCGCCCGGCGCAGGGCCTGGCTGCGGCCGCGGAACAAAATGGGCTCGCGCTCTTCCAGGCTGACGCTGTGGCCGGCGTCCTGCAGGTCGTCGCACAGGCTCTGTACCAGGCTCGACAGATCCAGATCCCGCATCGGCTCGTCCTGACCGTCGTCTCGGGCAAAGCGCAGGGTGGCGGCCAGCATCTGCTCCATGCGTTTCAGCCCCTGCTGCAGTTTGTGCTTGTCCTCGCCCTCGGGCAGAAATTCGCAGCGCAGTTGCAGGCTGGTGAGCGGGGTACGCAGATCGTGGGAAATGGCCGCCAGCATGCGGGTGCGATCGGTCACAAAGCGATCCAGCCGCTCCTGCATGCGGTTAAAGGCCGACAGGGTTTCGCGAATTTCGCTGGGGCCGGTTTCCGGCAGCGGCTCGGCCCTGTCGCCCCGGCCCAGCCGCTCGGCCCGGCGGGCCAGGCGCTTGAGCGGCCGGGTGGTGCGTTGCAGCAGCCAGATCATCAGGCCGGTGAGCAGGGCCGCCAGCAGCACCAGCGACACCATGGCCTTGAGCGACCAGCCCGGGGTTTCAGTATCAACCAGGGAGGTAAAGCGCAGCCAGCGACCGTTGCCCAGTTCAATGCCGCCGTAAAGGCGAATGTCGGGGCGGCGACCGTGGGGCGGGTGACGATGGCGGCGTTCGGCAGGCGGTGGCAGGGCCTGGCCGCTGCCGGTTTCGGCACCGATGTGAATGTCGAGCTCGGGCGGGTAGTCCAGCCGGCTGCGCACGATGCGCTCAAACACCGCATTGCGCTCGCCGGCCTCGGGTGCCTGCCGGCTCAGGCTCAGCAGCAGGGTTTCGCTGCGGCTGGCGCGCAGAATTTCCCGGTGCAGCTCGGGCGGGGACTGGTGCAGCAGCCGGGTCACCGCCATCAGCCGCTGCAGGGTAAAACGACTGTTGACCAGCCCCAGCGCTTCTTCCCGCTCCAGCCGGTAGATCTGCAGGCTGACCAGTTGCACCAGCACCAGGGCGCACAGGGCCACCAGTACAATCTGGCCGGTGAGGCTGCCCAGCCAGTAGCGCAGCCGCTCAGGCCTCATGGTGCACCTCGGCGGCCAGCAGGTAGCCGCCGCCCCAGATGGTTTTGATCAGTTGCGGGTTTTTCGAGTCGGTTTCCAGCTTGCGCCGAAGCCGGCTTACCAGGGTGTCGATGGCCCGGTCAAAGGCCTGGGCCTCCCGGCCCCGGGCCAGGTCCAGCAGCTGATCCCGGCTCAGCACCCGGTTGGGATGCCGGGTAAAGACCCGCAGCAGATCGAACTCGGCGGTGCTCAGGCTGATGGTGACGCCCTTGTCGTCCACCAGCTCGCGGCGGGCGGTGTCCAGCAGCCAGGGGCCAAAACGCAGCCGTTGCGGCGTTTCATGCGTGACGGCTGAGTCGGTGTCGGGCTGGCGGCGCAGTACTGCCTTGATGCGGGCCAGCAACTCGCGGGGGTTGAAGGGTTTGGGCAGGTAGTCGTCGGCGCCCATTTCCAGGCCGATAATGCGGTCGGTGTCTTCGCCCATGGCGGTGAGCATGATGATGGGCACGTTATTGCCCTGACCGCGCAGCTCCCGGCACAGGGTCAGTCCGTCGTCGCCGGGCAGCATCAGGTCGAGAATGATCAGATCCGGCCGGTGACGGCCAAGGTGCTGGCGCATGGCATCGCCGTCGCGCACGCCCTGCACGCGGTAGCCGTGCTGCGTCAGAAAGCGGGCGAGCAGATCGCGAATTTCCCCGTGATCGTCCACCACCAGCAAGTCTTTGCCCTTGTTCATGTTTATTCTCCTGCCATTGCCGGCTCAGTATAAGCTCAGGTGCACAGGCAAATAATGTCAAAGTGTGTCAGCGTCCGGGGCTGTGACACTTTGTTGCAAAAAAGCGCTGTGCCGACACAGTTTGCTGACAACCGGCTGTTGTAATGATGATCGTCAATCACCACAAGAGGACATCATCATGAAAACCCGACACAGCGCCCTGTTGCTCGCCGCCACCCTGTTCACCGTGCCCGCCCTGGCCAGCGCCGCCCATCATGGGGGCGAAGAGCGTGGTCCCATGAAGGAAGAATGTGCCCAGGGCCAGAAGGGTGGCCACCATGAAGGGGGTCATCACGGCCAGCGCCATCACGGCGGCAAGCAGATGGATCCGGCCCGGTTCGAGCAGCGCCTGACCCAGCGCATGGAAAAACTGGAGACTCCCGAGCTCAAGGCCCAGTTTATCGTCACCCAGCAGGCACGGCTGAGCATGATGGAGCAGCAGACCAAGCTGCACCGGCTGATGGCCGAAGCGCGCGCCAATGCCATTGATAATGCCGGGCTCAAGGCCGCCACCCTGGACAAGATCGCCGCCGACGACCAGCTCAGGCAGCAACAGCTCAGGCTGATGCGTGAGGCCCTGGGCAAGCTGGAACACTGATCAGGGGGTGACGTCCCGGTCGATGGGCTGCTGCAGGGAAATCAGGGTTTCGGTGGACTGAATCTCCTCGATGGGCTGCAAGCGATGGATCAGCACCCGCTGCAGTTCGTCGATGGAGCGGGTCATCACCTTGATAAAAATGTTGTAGTGGCCGGTGGTGTAATAGGCCTCCACCACTTCTTCCAGCGCTTCCAGCTGCGCCAGCGCCCGTGGGTAGTCCCGGGCGCTTTTCAGTATGATGCCGATAAAACAGCAGACGTCGTAGCCCAGTTTCTTGGCGTTCACCTGCACCCGGGTGCCCTCGATAATGCCCGCCTGTTTCATTTTTTCCACCCGCACATGAATGGTGCCCGGGCTGACCCCAAAGCGTTTGGCCAGCTCGGCGTAGGGAGTGCGGGCATTGTCCATCAGCGCCATCAGAATGGACTTGTCCAGATTGTCGATTCGGTAATGGGTGTCGCCTTTTTCCTGCTGCATTTATTGGATCCTTAAAATATCTTAATTATTTTGATGAATTTAAATCCGCAAGCGAGTTTTTGCCAGCGGTTGTTGAATTTGGTGTTCACTTCCCTGATTATCCTTCAAAACCAATCAGCAAGCTCAGGTGGATGAGATGAAAAAAGCCTATATTGAACGCCAACGCCAAATCCGTTTTGTAAAAGAGTATTTCTCCGGTCAGCTGGCGCAGCAGCTCAATCTGCTGGAAGTTCAGGCTCCCATTCTCAGCCGTCTGGGCGATGGCATGCAGGACAACCTGTCCGGCTCCGAAAAGGCAGTGCAGGTGAAGGTCAAGGCCATTCCCGGCGAGAGCTACGAAGTGGTGCACTCCCTGGCCAAATGGAAACGCTACACTCTGGGCCGCTTCGGCTTTGAGCCGGGCGAGGGTATCTACACCCACATGAAGGCGCTGCGTCCCGACGAAGACCGCCTCAGCCCCATTCACTCCGTGTATGTGGATCAGTGGGACTGGGAGCAGGTAATGCGCCCCGAAGACCGCCACGAAGGCTTTCTGGTGCAGACCGTGGAGCGCATCTACGGTGCCATCAAGCGCACCGAGCAGGCCGCGGCCGCCGAGTTTGGCTTCACGCCGTTCCTGCCGGAAAAGATCCAGGTGCTGCACGCCGAAGAGCTGCTGGCCCGTTACCCGGAGCTCGACGCCAAGGGCCGTGAGCGCGCCATCGCCAAGGAGCTGGGTGCCGTGTTCCTGGTGGGCATCGGCGGCAAGCTGAGCCACGGCGACATTCACGACATGCGTGCCCCCGATTACGACGACTGGTCCACCGAGGGCCGAAGCGGCCTGGCCGGTCTGAACGGTGATATTCTGGTATGGAACCCGGTGCTGGAAGACGCCTTTGAGATCTCCTCCATGGGTATTCGTGTGGATCAGGAGGCCCTGCGTCGCCAGCTGGCGCTGACCGGTCATGAAGACCGTGCCGCACAGGAATGGCACCAGGCCCTGCTGGCGGGTGAGTTGCCCCAGACCATTGGCGGCGGCATCGGTCAGTCCCGTCTCGCCATGCTGCTGCTGCAACTGAGCCATATCGGTCAGGTACAGTGTGGCGTGTGGCCCGCCGAGCTGAGCGAGACCGTGGACGGCCTGCTGTAAGCCGGAACGATAACCAGAATGATCAAGGGGCGCCGCAGCGCCCCTTGGTGTTTTCGGTGCCCGGCTCAGTAGGTGGCCAGGCAGGTCTTGAGCTGGTTGTTGAGAAAACTCATCACCTGGTGGCGGGTGACCATGCCGATAACCTTTTTGCCTTCCACCACCGGATACAGTTTGGGCTTGGGGCCGCCCATGGTGCGGGCCAGCTCGAACACGTCGGTGTCGGGCGTCACCGTCAGCGGATCGTGGCGCATGACATCCGATACCAGAATGCGGTTGTCGCAGTGGTAGCTGGCGTTGATCAGTTTGGGAATGCAGTCCTGTTCCGACAGAAAGCCGATAATACGGCGCTGGGAGTCCACCACCGGCAGGCCGCTCAGGCCGGACTCCAGCATGCGGTCCAGCGCTTCCGAAATCGACATGTTCTGGGTCAGCATGGGCAGGCTGTGCCGCATGATTTCGCTTACTGTTGCCATCGCCATTCTCCTTTAACTTACTGATAAACCGAGTGTGGCAGGCATTTTGCCGAGGGGCCAATCGGTCTTGCCTTTTTGTGTGATAGTTGCGAACCCGGTTCCTGTTTTCAGCATAGCCGGTTCGTGGCCAGCGGGCCTGCCACATTCCCGGTCCGCCTTTGCCGGCATTTTTGTTATTCTGCCTGTCTTTCCCTGACTCGCGGAGCAAGACGTTCATGTCAAACGTGGCCAGAGGCTTTGCCCCCCGCTCCCTGTTGCGGCTGGTGCTGATTGCCTTCACCCTGGTGCTGTTGCCCCTTATCCTGCTGATCATTCAGAACAGCCGCACCCTGGAGCAGGTGAACCGGCTGGCGGAGGAAGGCATGCAAAGCGCGGTGACCGACACGCGGCGGGTCTCGGACATGAACGATCTGGCGCTGGACATGGAGCGCACCATTCGCCGCTATGCGGTGCTGGAAGCGCCCGATCTGCGGTTGCACTATCTGCGGTTGCTGGAGCGCTATCGCAAGGAAATGGAGCCGCTGCTGCAAGGGGTGGATGCGGGCGAGCTGGACGCGTCACTGCGTGATCAACTGGTGGAGCTGGTGGATCTGGCCCAGGCCGGCGGCGCGCAAATCCGCGAACGGGTGAGTATTTTTGATGGCTTTAACCGGGCCAACGTGGAACTGGACCGGCTGGCCCGGGAGCAGATCGACGTGCGCATTGCCCGCATTCGCGAGCAGGTGGCCGAAGTGCGCCGGCGCATGTGGCTGCTGAGTGGCGGCCTGGGGGGAGCCAGCCTGGTGCTGGCGTTGCTGTTTACTTACCTGATCATTCGTCCGGTGCGCCAGCTCGAGCGGCGCATTCAGGGGCTGGGTGCCGGCGTGGAGCCCGACGAACGGCCCATCAGCGGGCCGGCCGAACTGGTGGAGCTGGGCGAGCGGCTGAACTGGCTGCACCACCGACTCAGGGAACTGGAAGCCCAGAAGCTGCAGTTTTTGCGGCATTTGTCCCACGAGCTGAAAACCCCCCTGGCCAGCCTGCGCGAAGGCGCCGACCTGCTGGCGGAAAAGGTCACCGGCCCGCTCACCGCCGAGCAGGAAGAGATCTGTGAACTGCTGGTGGACAACAGTTTTCGGTTGCAGGGGCTGATTGAGCAATTGCTCGACTACAACCGCATTCAGCAGGTGCAGGTGTATCATCGGCCGGTGGCGCTGCCGCCACTGTTGGAAGAAAGCCTGGACGCCCATCGCCTGGCACTGGAAAACAAGGGCATGAAGGTCAGCCTGAACCTGGATGAAACCCAGCCACTGGCGGATAACCACAGACTGCGGCTGGTGCTGGAAAACCTGATTTCCAACGCCGTCAATTACGGCGAGCAGGGCGGCGAGCTTCACATTGAGGCGAGGGCCGGGGAGCAGGAATATGTGCTCAGCGTGGCCAACACCGGCCAGCCCATTCCGGTCGCCGATCGGGAACGTATTTTCGAGCCCTTTGTGCAGGGCAGCCAGGAGCGCAAGGGGGTGCTCAAGGGCTCGGGTATTGGCCTGAGCATTGCGCGGGAAGCGGCCATCAGCATGGGTGGCCGGCTGACGCTTGATTCAACACAACCGGGCTGGGTCCGCTTTGAGCTGGGCCTGCCCAGGCACGGGAACAAGGAACATAGCGATGAATAAACCATGGGTATACGGTGTGCTGGCGCTGCTGCTGAGCGGTTGCAGCAGTACGGGACCGTTTTCACTGAGCGAGTTTCACCTGCCGCAGGCGTTGGAAGCCAGTGATCAGGGCGAACTGGTGTACTGGCTGCAACAGTCCGGTACCATCATGCAAAGCAATGAGACCGAGCGGCTGAGCGAAATCAGGCGGCTGCAACAACCCGGACAGGAAAACGAGCTGCTGCTGGCGCTGTGGCTGAGCCACCCCAGGGCCAACCTGGCCCAGCGTCAGCAGGCCCAGCAACTGTTCACCCAGGCCCTGCCCGGGGTGAATACCCACCTGCAGCAGTTTTTTACCATTCATCAATCCTATAATCAGGAATTGATCACCTTTAACCGGGTGGTGACCGACCGGCAGCAGCAGATCAACTCCCTTACCCGCAAGCTGAACGAGCTGGCCACCATTGACGAGCAGATCAACGAACGCCGTTATCAGGACAGCGGGCAATGAAGCGCAAGGCCAGAATACTGCTGGTGGACGACGACGCCAGCCTGCTGAAGCTGCTCGGGCTTCGCCTGCGCAGCGAAGGCTTTGAGGTGGCCACCGCCACCTCCGGCGCCGAGGCGCTGGAATGGCTGGAGCAGGCGCGTCCGGATCTGGTGCTGAGTGATCTGAAAATGGATGGCATGGACGGCCTGGCCCTGTTCGATCGCATTCAGCGCCAGCATGTGGGGCTGCCGGTGGTGATCATGACCGCCCACGGCTCCATTACCGATGCGGTGTCCGCCACCCGCTCCGGGGTGTTCGGTTTTCTCACCAAGCCCATCGACAAGGAAGCCCTGCGCCGCACCATCAACGAAGCGCTGGCGGTGTCGCTGCCGGCCTTCGAGAACGACTGGCAGCACGACATATTGACCCGCAGCCCGGCCATGACCGGGGTGCTGGAGCAGGTCCGGCGCATTGCTCCCCTCGACATCAGCGTGCTGATCACCGGCCCCGCAGGCGCCGGCAAGGAGCTGATGGCGCGCACCCTGCATCAGGCCAGTCCGCGCCGGGACCACCCCTTTGTGGTGCTGAATTGCGGCGCCCTGACCGAGCCGCTGCTGGAATCGGAGCTGTTCGGACACGTCAGGGGCGCCTTTGACGGCGCCGTGTCGGACCACGCCGGTGCCCTGGTGACCGCCGCCGGCGGTACCCTGCTGCTGGACGAGGTGGACGAATTGCCGTCCCGGCTGCAGGCCCGGCTGCTGGGCGCGCTGGAAGAGCAGCAGGTACGGCCCCGGGGCGGCAGCCGCAGCATCAGCACCGATGTGCGGGTGCTTTCGGCCACCAGCCGCGACATGGTGGCGGCCATGGAGCAGGGACGTTTTCGGGAAGACCTGTTCTACCGGCTGAACGTGGTCAATCTGGCGCTGCCGGCACTGAAGGAGCGGCCGGAAGACATTCCGCTGCTGGCCCGGCATTTTCTCGAACAAATTCGTCAGCGCCAGAGCACCCAGGTAACCGGCTTTGCTCCCGAAGCCCTGGCCCTGCTGGCGGCGGCCTCCTGGCCGGGCAATGTGCGCCAGCTGCTCAACCTGGTGGAGCAGGCGGTGGCCATGGCCTCGGCACCGGTGATTGGCACCCAGCTGGTGGAAAGCCTGCTGTCGGGCAGCGATGAGCAGTTTCCCACCTTTAACGAGGCCCGGGCCGAGTTTGAGCGCATGTACCTGAACAAGGTGCTGCGCATGACCGAGGGCAACGTGACCCAGGCCGCCGCCCTGGCCGGGCGCAACCGCACCGACTTCTACAAGCTGCTCAGTCGCCATGGCATTGAAGCGGGGGCGTTCAAGCACAAGGAAGACTGACGAAAGTTTTTCGAGGCTGTCATGCTCCTTGTATACACATCACGTCTACAGGAGTTTTCATGCACATCAAGGTTCGAAAAAAGTCGGCGCTGAAGGAGCACCAGGTCACGCCCGAAGGCGTTTACCGGCAGCGGCGGCGCATTATTCAGGGACTGGGACTGGGGCTGGGGGCGGCCGCGTTCAGCCTGCCTGCCGGCGCCAATGTGCTCGGCAACCTGCTGGGCAAGAACGAGGCCGCCGCGTCCTCGAACCAAATGCCGCTGACCTTTGACCGGCCCGAGGCCTACCGGCCGGCGCTGACCCCCACCGCCGAAAAGGTGGCCACCAGCTACAACAACTTCTACGAGTTCGGTACCGACAAGTCGGACCCCCTGCGCTACGCCCAGGGGCTGAAAACCCGGCCCTGGACCATAGAGATAGATGGTGAAGTGGACAAGCCGCAAACCCTGGATGTGTGGGCCTGGCTGGAAAAGCAACGGCTGGAAGAGCGCATCTACCGCCACCGCTGCGTGGAGGCCTGGTCCATGGTCATTCCCTGGCTGGGCGTACCCCTGGCCGGCATCATCAAGGCGGCCAACCCCACCTCCCGGGCGAAATATGTGGCCTTTGAAACCCTGTACGATCCCGAGCAGATGCGCGGTCAGGCGTCCCGCTATATAGGCGGGGGCATTGATTACCCCTATGTGGAAGGGCTGCGTATCGACGAGGCCATGAACCCCCTCAGCCTGCTGGTGGTGGGCATGTACGGCAAGACCCTGCCCAACCAGAACGGCGCCCCGGTGCGGCTGGTGGTGCCCTGGAAGTATGGCTTCAAGGGCATCAAGTCCATCGTGCGGATTACCCTTACCGAGCGCCAGCCGCCCTGCACCTGGAACCAGCTGGCTTCCTACGAATATGGTTTTTATGCCAACGTGAACCCCAATGTGGACCATCCGCGCTGGAGTCAGGCCAGTGAGCGGGTGATTGGCGAAGGTGGCCTGTTCGGCAGCCAGCGCCAGCCTACCCTGATGTTCAACGGCTATGAGGAAGAAGTGGCCTCGCTCTACGCCGGCATGGATCTGAGGAAGTTCTACTGATGCGGATAGACGCTTCCGCCCTGCGCCGGCTGCGGGTGCTGGTACACGGGCTGGCCGTGCTGCCGCTGCTGTGGCTGCCCTGGGGCTTTGCCGCCGGCCACTTCAGTGCCGATCCCGTGCCCGAGCTGCTGCACTATCTCGGCATCTGGGCCCTGCGTCTGCTGCTGCTGACCCTGTGCATTTCCCCCCTGGCCAAACGCTTTCGCCTCGGGCCCCTGGTACGGCTGCGCCGGGCAGTGGGGCTCTGGTGTTTCGCCTATGCCAGCCTGCACCTGCTGGCCTGGGTGCTGCTGGATTTGCAGCTGGCCTGGGGCCTGATTGGCGAGGAGATCGTCAAGCGCGGCTTTATTACTCTGGGCATGGCGGCCTGGGGAGTGCTGCTGTTGCTGGCCATCACCTCCACTCAAGGGTGGCAGCGTCGTCTGGGTGCGCACTGGCAACGCCTGCACAACTGGATTTACCCCACTGTGCCGGTGGTGTGCGTGCATTTCTGGTGGTCGGTCAAGTCGGGCTGGATTGAGCCCCTGGCCTATCTGCTGGCGGGGCTGTTCTTGTTGTTGCTGCGCCGGGACAAGCTGACCCGGCCGTGGCGGTGAAGCCGCTGTTTTTGGTGTTGCCGGGTTTTCCGTTACACTGGCGGCCGTTAATTTTTCTGCCGCCATGGAGTAACCGATGGACGATCAACTGTGGGCCCTGTGCTTTCTCGATGAGGGGGTGGCACTGTCCATCATCAGCCGCAAGGAAACCCGCTGCCAGTGGCTGGCCGGCGAAGAGCAGGCCAGAGCATTCATCCTGACCGACTACCTGCACCATGTGGCCGAGCTGGGGGAGCTGGATCCGGATCAGCATATTGCCGCCCGGGAGCGCTTTGAACTGCTGATGGAGCAGTTTCCCGATCCCCAGGTGCTCACCGAATACCTCAACGATCTCACCTCCGGGCTGACCCGCATCGTCTGGTTCGGCCCGCTTGCGGCCCTGGCCGAGGACTACTCCGACTTCGCCCTAGCCCTGCGGGCTCACTACTGGGACGAATACGGCGAAGGCGACGAAGACCCGGTCACGCCGGTGCCCGAGGCCGACTGGCCCTATCTGGTGGAAGCCATGGACGATTTTCTGCTTAACGAGGACTACTGAGCCGGGTAGCGGAATGATCCTCTATATCGCCGAAAAACCCAGCCTGGCCCGGGCCATGGCCGAGGTGCTGCCCAAGCCCCAGCAGAAGGGCGACGGTTTTATTCGCCTGGCCAATGGCGATGTGGTGACCTGGTGTATCGGTCACCTGCTGGAGCAGGCCGAGCCCGACGTCTACGACCCCGCCTTCAAGCAGTGGCGGCGTGAGCACCTGCCCATTATTCCCGACGACTGGAAGCTGGTGCCCAGGCCCAAGACCAAAAAGCAGCTGGCGGTGGTTAAAAAGCTGCTCAAGGAGGCCGACACCATAGTGCATGCCGGCGACCCGGACCGCGAAGGCCAGTTGCTGGTGGATGAAGTCATCAGCTACTGCAAGGTGCCCGCCGCCAGGCGGGAGGCGGTGCAGCGCTGTCTTATCAGCGACCTCAACCCGGTGGCAATGAAAAAATCCCTGGCCGCCCTCAAACCCAACACCGACTTTGTGCCCCTGTCGGTCTCCGCCCTGGCCCGCTCCCGGGCCGACTGGTTGTACGGCATCAACATGACCCGGCTTTGCACCCTGGCCGGGCGCAGTGCCGGCTACAACGGCGTGCTCTCGGTGGGCCGGGTTCAGACTCCGGTGCTGGGGCTGGTGGTGCGCCGGGACCGGGACATCGCCGACTTTCAGCCCAAGCCCTTTTATGAGGTGCAGGCGCTGCTGCTCACCGCGGGCGACGAGCAGTTTCGTGCCAAGTGGCAACCCAGTGAGGCCTGCCAGCCCTGGCAGGACGAGGAGGGCAGGGTGCTGTCCCGGCGGTTGGCGGAAAACGTCATTCGCCGCATTACCGATCAACCCGGCCGGGTGCTGTCCGCCGACAGCAAGCGCCAGCGCATCGCGCCGCCGCTGCCCTACAACCTGTCGGCGCTGCAGATTGACGCCGCCCGCCGCTTTGGCCTCAGCGCCAAGCGGGTGCTGGATGTGTGTCAGGGCCTGTACGAGCGGCACAAGCTCATTACCTACCCCCGCTCCGACAACCGCTACCTGCCTGCCGGGCATTTTGGGGAAGGGCCGGCGGTGCTGGCGGCCATCGCCGCCGTCTGTCCGTCGCTGGCTTCGGCCACGACCCAGGCCGACACCGGCATACGGGGCCGGGCCTGGAACGACGGCAAGGTGGAAGCCCATCACGCCATTATTCCCACCATCCGCAAAACCGACGGTAGCCGGTTGTCGGAAGACGAGCGCCGCATCTACGAGCTGGTGGCCCGTCAGTACACCGCCCAGTTTTACCCCCATCAGGAGCTGGATGAAAAGAAGCTGGAGGTGGAGGTCGCCGGCGGCCGCTTTCTGGCCAGGGCCCGGCAGCAGCGCGTGGCGGGCTGGAAGGCGTTGTTTGCCCAGGGCAGGGAGGAACAACAGGACGACGACGAGTTGCAGTCGCACCTGCCGGCATTAACGGCGGGGGACAGGGTGCACTGCCTGCGCGGTGAGTTGCAGGAAAAACAGACGCAAGCCCCCCGGCCCTTTACCGATGCCACCCTGCTCTCGGCCATGACCCATATTGCCCGCTATGTCACCGACAGTGAGCTGAAAAAGATCCTGCGCGACACCGACGGCCTGGGCACCGAGGCGACCCGGGCGGGCATTATCGAGCTGCTGTTCAGCCGGGGTTTTCTCGAGCGCCGAGGCCGGCAGATCCATGCCACCGAGGCCGGTTGTCGTCTGATAGACAGCCTGCCCGAGTCGGCCACCACCCCCGATATGACTGCCCGCTGGGAAGCGGTGCTTGATGCCATCAGCCGCAAGCAGGCGGGCTACCGCCAGTTTATGGAGGAACTGCAGGGTCAGCTGCCGGTACTGATAGACAGCCTGCGGCCCGAATCCTTTCGCGGCCTGCAGGGCGGCAAGCCGCCGCGTCCGCGCAGGGCCGCGAGTAAGGGCCTGCGCCGGGCCAAGGCCTGAGCCCCGGCGAGCGACATAGCCGGCAACCATTGACCATGATGGGAGGGCTGTATCATCAGGGAACCATAGAAAAAGCGCCCCTTCATGGGGCGCAAGACAGGTATACAGTGACGGGCAAATTAAGCGTGTTTCAGCTTTTTCCTGGCCGATGATTTATCGGTGGCAGCCAGACGGTTGAAGAGCAGTGGGCTGGCCAAAGACAGGGCCGCCATTGCCAGCAGTGAGGCACTGATGGGTTGAGTGATAAAGATATCGTAACTGCCTTCCGACATGAGCAGAGCGCGCCTGAAGTTTTCTTCCAGAATACCGCCCAATACCAATGCCAGAATGATCGGCGTTACCGGGAAGTGGTACTTTTTCAGTGCATATCCAAGCAGGCCAAAGCCAAACATCACCCACACATCGACCAGGCTGTTGTTGTAGCCGTAGGCACCAACCACTGAAATGGTCGCGATGACCGGAAGCAGTAATGACTTGGGTGCAGAGATCACTTTAACCCAGAGTGGTACGCCGATGATGCCAAACACTAGCTGGGCGATACAGGCAACAAACAGGCCGGCGAAAATGCCGTAGACCACTTCGCCATTGGTTTGGAACAATAACGGACCGGGCTGAATGTCGTGCAGCATCAGTGCTCCTATCAGCACGGCAGCGGTGGCAGAACCCGGTATGCCCAGGGTCAGTAAGGGTACCAGGGAGCCGCCAACAACGGCATTGTTACCGGCTTCGGGTGCCGCAACTCCTTCCAGGCACCCCTGACCGAATTCCTCTTTCTTGCGGGAGAAGCGCTTGGTCTCGTTGTAACAAATAAAGGAGGCGATGGTTGCACCGGCGCCGGGCAGAACGCCAATGATCGAACCCAGCAGAGAAGAGTGCAGGTAGACCTTCCACATTCCTAACAGACGGCGAAGCTTGGGCATGGCGAAGCTGAGTTTGATCGACTGGGCACTGTTCATTGCCTTCTCTATGCCCGTAAAGACCGAAGCCATGGCAAACAATCCGATCAACGCGGGAATAAAGCTGATGCCATCCATGAGCTTGGGAATGCCAAAGGTGAAGCGCTCTTCGCCAGTAAAGGGATCCAAGCCAATGCTCTTCAGGAACAGGCCGAGAAACATGACTATAAAGCCCTTCATCAGGTTATCGCTGGCCAGGCTCGCGATAATGGTCAGGCCGAACACTGCCAGGGCAAAATACTCGGGGGCGCCAAATGAAAGCGCTACTTGTGCCAGGGGCTCCGAGAACGCGAACAGCACCACGGCACCTATCATGCCGCCAATACTGGAGGCGACCACCGAGGTGGTTAATGCCAGGCCGGGTTGACCGCGTTTGGTGAACTGGTAACCGTCGATCATGGTGGCCGCCGCGGCAGGTGTTCCGGGGGTGCCAATGGCAATGGCAGTAATCGAGCCACCGTATTCACCAGCCAGGTAGACCGATACCAGCAGCAGCACGCTGACTACCGGATCCATGCCAAAGGTAAAGGGCACCATGAGCGCCACGGCGGTAGAAGCGGACAAGCCGGGCAGTACACCACAGAGAATGCCAATGATGACACCGGCGACAATGGCGGTGAGTGCCGGCAGGGTGGCAATGGTGGAAAAGCCGAGAATCAGGTTATCAAGCATGGTTCAATCCCCCAAAAAGCCGGCGGGCAAAGGAATGTTAAGTACAAGATCGAAGATCCCGTAAAGGGCGGCAGTGACGCCGCAAACGCTAATCATAATCAGGCGAAGATTGCGGAACCCGGCCAGCAAGGGAAGCACCAGCAGCAGTGCCGGTGTTAGTACGAAATAGCCGACAAGATCCACAAGCGCGATATAGCCGGCAATGACGGCGATCACAGATAGGCCCTTGAGTGGGAAGTGCGCGATTCGGTCTGCATCACTTCGATTGGGCTTGAGAATTAGAACCAGGCTGAACAGCATAAGACACAGCAGCAGAATTCGAGGATAGGTGGACGCGGCCAGCTCTCCCGGGGAGCCGGGTTCATCCAGACCACCGATCAAAGCATAAAGAATGGCGCTGGCCGTGATCAGCAGCAGGGCGAAGAAGCGATCGGATCCCAATGTGTGGATTAGTTTGCTCATGATCAGATACTCCGGTTAGGGATAGCGCTATCCGGCTTGGAATAGCGCTGTCGGGGTGATCAGTTAGGGGTCTGGGAGACCACCAGCTCACCAAACTTGTCGCTGGGCAGGTAGCCGTTATACATGTTGCTTCCTGCCAAGAATTTCTCGAACTCGGGTTCGGCGACGACTTGTTCGATCATCTTGTTCAGTTTGGCTATCACCTCGTCAGGAACATCCTTGGAGGCCATCACACCGCGCCAGTGCTCGGTAACGATGTCATAGCCTTGCTCGGTCAGGGTCGGGGAGGCCTCAAAGGGCTCGAAACGTTCATCGGAGGCCACTGCCAACACCTTCAGCTTGCCGGCTTCAAAATTAGCCAACATCTCGCTGGGGTTGGCCAGTGCTACGTCGATGTGGCCACCCAGCACGGCGATCACCGGCTCGTTTCCGCCCTTGTAAGGAATGTAATTGAGGTCGATATTAGCCTTGGCCTCCAGCTCCTTTACCAGTCCTTCGTCTACCGACTTGGTGCTGTAACCGCCGATCTTCACCTTGTTGGGGTGGGCCTTGGCGAATGTCACCAGGTCGGCCACGGTATTGAAAGGGCTGTCCTGGGCCACGGTGATCACAAAGGGGTCCTTCACCACCCGACTGACATATTTAAAGCTGTCGATGGCGATCCTGTCGCCAGTCTTCTTGAGGCGTTCGGTCATGCTGCGGGTATTGGTCATGATGACGTGACCATCGGCCTTCTGATTAAGTACATAGCTCATTGCCACCTTGCCCTCGGCGCCTTTTTTGTTGACCACGACAATTGGCTGACCCAGGTATTTTTCGCCCAGTTTGGCGATGTAGCGAGCCATCAGGTCATGGCCCGAACCCGCACTGGACCAGCAGACGATGGTGATAGGCTTTTCAGGGTAACTTGCCATAACGGGGGTTGAAATGGCGGCACTCAGGGACAGGGCAAAGGCTGCAAGGGCGGTTTTGATCTTCATGTCTGAATTCCTTATCAGTTATGTTTTGATCAGATCGTCACGGGGAGGGCCACCCTCCCCAAAAGTACTTTTTAACGGTTGGGTTGTATCAAGGCTGCCAGCACGGCGGTGTCTTCAAGGTCCAGTACCTTCCAGGCCGCGGCCATCAGCGCATTGATTTCGATATTGTTTAAGGTGCCTTCGCAACACCCTCTGGCCTTGTTTTCCACTTCGTCGTCGGTCATGGGGTTGTCGGGGCCTCCGCGGTAGCGCTCGTCAGCATCACCCTGCACACAACGGCCATCCTTGAGCTGGATTTCGATGCTGGAGCGCATCTTGTCAAAGCCCATGGACTCGATCTCGGCATCGAAGCGAGTTTCTATTTGACGTTGCATCTGTTGCATGGCCTCACTCTGCACAAACTCATCCTCAAACTCGATTTTGCCTGCCTTGCGGTTGAGGGCAACCATGGCCAGTACTGCCGGGAGTGAGAATTTGGCTTCCAGGTGGTTGCTGGCGATGGGATAGCGAATCGGGTTCAGGATGTTGCTGCCGGCACGAACGATCACTCGTTCGATGGTCTCGGGCTTGATGTCCTGCTCTGTGACCAATTTGACCATCAGATCGATGGTGGGGTGGGTAAGTACGCCACAGGGATAAGGCTTAATACTTACCCCCGGCTCGATGATGGACCAGGGGTGGCCGAAATTTTGTTCTGCCAGCTTGTGGGCGGTGACCCCGCCTCCCTGGACAGCAAAGAATCCCCAGGGCCCGTCCAGAGCGGCTTTGTCTGCGCTGTAACCCTTTGCAGCCATCAGTGCTGCGGTGACGCCGTTTTCGGCTGCTCGGCCCACGTGCAAGGGTTTGGTCATAGTGCCAAAGTTACAGCGAATGCCGGCGGCAAAGGACGCGGCAAGGCCAAGGCCGTGACGAAGTTGATCTCCTTTCAGGCCGAGCAGTTTGGCCGCCGAAGAGAAAGCGCCGAAAGTGCCCACGGTACCACTGGAGTGAAATCCACGCTTATAGTGCTGGGAGAACATCCATTCAGAGATCTTGGCTTCCACCTCGAAACCGGTCAGAAAGGCGAGCATGAAATCCTGGCCGGATACGTTCCCCAGCTTCTGTGCCATGGTCAGGGTGGCAGTCAGGGGAGGAATAGTAGGGTGGGTCAGCAGCCCATAGACGTGGTCAGGGTCCTTGCTTACCTGAGAGTCGTCCCAATCGTGGGCATGACCTGCAGTACCCAGAATCCGTGCGGCCAGAGGAGCTGGAACCCGAGTGGCGCCGTGACCGAGTAGCAGGGCATCGGCGACACCACCGGTTTCCGCGGCAAGCTCCGCCTGAATCACAGTGGTTTCGTGATCACTGCCTGCTACGTATAGACCCAGGCCATCGACCAGGCAACGAATGCCTATGTGCATGGCTTCGTCCGGGATCTGATCAAATCTGACGGTTTCGATAAACCGGGCAGCATCTTCGGTGATATGGGTGTTTTCGGGTACGTCCACGAACTGGTTACGCTGGATAGACATTAGAATAGTACTCCTGAGTTTTTCTGTCGTCTGTCGACAGATATGTTAAGCAAACGTAATCTCAACTTCAGTGATGATATCGAAGGTGTTACTTGATGGGCGTGCCAAGCAGGACTAATTTGGCCTCTTCTACGTGGCTGCGGGCCAGTATGGCGGCTCGTTCGGCATCACGGCGGCTGATGGCTGCGTAGATTTCTTCGTGTTGCATCAGTGACCGTTCCAGCCGATCCGGTTTGGATAGGGTCTTCTGGCGAAACAGGGAGAGTTTTTTGAATACCATCTCATACAGATCCGCCAGGGCCGTACTGCCGGACAGCTGAACAATCTGATGGTGAAATTTGAGGTTGGTGGTGAAATATTCGGTAGACGCTTGCTTGCTGGCGTAGCCCCGCATTTGTTCAACCAGTTCGGCCAGGCTGGCGAGCCCTTCCTCATTGGCACGTTGGCTGGCCTGCTCTGCGGCCAAGGCATCGAGCACGCCACGGATTTCGTACAGCTCCACTGCCTCTGTCAACAACACTTGGCGCACATAGGTGCCTTTACCGGTGCGTATTTCCACCATGCCAAACTGTGCAAGCTGACGCAGGGCTTCGCGAATCGGTGCGCGGCTAATTTGCAGAGTCGCGGAAAGATTACTTTCGTTGATCCTTTCCCCGGGCTGAATCTGGCCGGAGAGAATCATCAGCTCAAGTTTTTCTCCAACCATTTTGCTCAGGGATTGGTTTTTGAGGCTTTGCAGCTTGTCGGTAAAGAGTTCTTGTTCCATGGTGTTGCATCTTTGTTTTCAGTCGTCTGTCGACAGTGTAATATCTAATGGATTTTAATGTAAACCAATTGTTTCCAAAAGATCTGGTATTCACCGACCACCGGATTAGGTGTTTACTCTAATACATTGAAAATAAGGTGCTTAATGGAATTGCTTGCCTCGTTGTTATTGTCGCCGCTGGATGCGGCCAGCACCCTTACCTTGCTCATCCTCAGTGCGGTTACCTCCTGTGTTTCGGCATTGCTGGGATTTGGGGGAGGGGTTTTGTTACTGGTGGTGATGGCCAATTTGATCGATCCGATAAGCCTGATCGCAGTGCATGGATTGGTGCAGCTAGGCTCCAATGCGAGCCGTATCTATGCATACCGTTATGATCTGGCGTTGTCTTTTACTAAAACTTACCTGCTGGGCGCGTTAATGGGAGCGTTGGTCGCGACGATGGTTGTTGCCCAATTACCACCCAGCCTGCTGTTATCTGCCGTCGGCTTATTTGTGCTCGTGTCCGCATGGTTGCCCACTGGGGTGCCGATTCGTGAAACCCGCAGCCAGATCCTTGGGGCTGGCGCAGGAGTGACCTTTCTGTCGATGTTTGTCGGTTCCACCGGGCCGTTAATGGCCTCAATCATGAAGGGCCTGAATTTCTCCAAAGCGACGTTTGTCGGCACCATAGCGGTCTGCCTTCTGGGACAGAACCTGATGAAAACGCTGGTGTTTGGCTCGTTGGGATTTGATCCATTTCAGTGGCTGCCGCTGGTAGTGATGATGATATTCACGGGTTTTATCGGCACTTGGCTGGGGGCTCGTCTGATGGGGCGGCTGAATGAACAGCGTTTCGGATTAATACTCAAATGGGCCATGACCCTGATAGCCATCAAGTTGTTAGGTGAGTCGTTTTTATCAGAGGTTCCACTCTTTGGATGATGGTGGTCGACTGTGGCCGACGCGGGGCACAGGCCTGAGTGAGCTATGCTTAGGCTTTCACTCTTCAGCGGAAAGCCTGCATGAAATCCCGCCTGTTTTTTCCGTTATTCGCGTTGTTGCTGGCCGGTTGTGGCATGAGTGCCGGTGAGCAACAGCAGGCCGGCTATGCCGCCCGGCTGGCGGGGGATGACGCCGCCGCCTTTGGCCATTATCGCGAGGCCGCCACCAGCGCCGATCAGCCCGAGGCCCGCTACCGGCTGGCGCAGCTGTATCTGCAAGGCCAGGGCACGGCGGCAAATACCACCGAGGCCATTCGCTGGCTGGAGCGGCTGAGCGACAGCGAGGATGCTCGCTGGCAGGCTCGGGGGCATCGGCTGCTGGGAGAAATTTATGCCGGTGGTCACGATCCCACGGTCAGGGATCGCGAGCGGGCAGCGCGGCACTTTTCCGCCTGTGCCCGGTTGGGGGATGACGACTGCGTGCGCGAGCAGGCGTTGCTGACGCCGCCGCGGCTACAACTGGTGTCGAATACGGGTCAGGCCCAAACGGCCGCCACCCTCTATGATGAGCGGGGCGCGGCGGTATACAAGGTGGTGGTCTATGAACAGCTGGGGGCGGGGCTGGAGCCCCTGACCCTGGGCTCGGCGGTGGCCATCGATCCCTACCGGGCGGTAACCAGTTACCATCAGGTGGCCGCCGGCGGCGTGCCGGTGACCCTGGCCCGGCAGGATGGCCAGCCGGTACGTGAAGCCGACATTCTGGTATGGCGGGTGCTGTATACGGATCCGGTGCGGGATCTGGCACTGCTGACCCTGCAAGACGGCGGCCGGCTCGATTACACCAGCCGTGCTCGTTCGGTGGAGCGGCTGCAGGTGGGGGAAAAGGTGTTTGCCATCGGCGCCCCGGCCGGGCTCGACAAAACCCTGACCGAAGGCATTGTCTCCGCCCGGCGCAGCGAAAACGGGGTGCGCCTCATTCAGACCACGGCACCCATCAGTTACGGCTCGTCCGGGGGCGGCCTGTTTGATGAGGGCGGCAACCTGGTGGGCATTACCACCAAGGGGGTGACCGCCTGGGGCAACTTCAACTTTGCCGTGGCCGCCGACGAAATCCAGGCCTTTCTGGCGGAAAGTGCTTCTCCCTGAATTACCCGCAGGCGCAGCCTTGGTGACAGGAAGCAACAACAGGGATTACCGTAGCCGACCGTCAAATGCCAGGGAAGGCATTTGCCGAGCGTCACATGGAGGTGCTCGAAGCGTGTCGGCGCAGGTAACCCTGCTGGTGCTTCCCGCGACGGGCTCAAAGGTTTAATAAGCCAGCTGGCCGTCCCAGTCTCTATGATTAAAGACCTGCCCCTGCACGCGGACGGTTTCCAGCGCATCCAGATCCAGCTCCGCCACCACCCAGCCGGGCCGGTTGAGTTCACCCTGCACCAGAATGCCGTCGTCGGGATAGCCGTAGTCCACCGGGGTGTAAATGGCAGCGCGGCCGGTGTTCACATCCACCGCTTCCGACCAGGGCGCTTCACCTATGGTGGGAGACTGGGCCACGAAACACTGGTTTTCCAGCGCCCGGGCCTGGCTGCCGATGCGTACCCGGTTAAATCCCGCTTCGGTGTCGGTACAGCTGGGCACCAGGATCAGCCTCGCGCCGGCTTCCACCTGGCGGCGCACGATCAACGGAAACTCGCTGTCGTAGCACACCGCCACGCCCACCTTGCCAAAGGCGGTGTCGAGCACTTTGATGGTGTCTCCGGCGCCAATGTGCCACTGCTCCTTTTCAAAGCGGGTCATCTGCAGCTTGTCCTGCCAGTCGTGGCTGCCGTCGGGGCGAAACAGGTGGGCGCGGTTGACAAAGCGGCCATCGTCGAGGCGCACCGGAATGGTGCCCGCCAGAATATGCAGGTCGTGCTGCTTGGCCCGGCCGGAAAAGTAAGCGATAAAGTCCGGCAGCAGGCTCTGCATGGCGTCGAGCTGGGCGCTCAGGGAGCGGTAGACGGTTTCGTCAAACAGCGAGGCCAGCTCCATGGAAAAATATTCCGGCAGCAGCACAAAGCTGGCATCTTGCGCCAGGGCGTCGGCCAGCAGCCGGTCCAGCTTGTGCTCAAAGGCGGACCAGCTGCCGAGAAAGTCGATGGCATACTGGGCGCAGGCCAGCACCAGGGGCCGGGTCATGGGGTTGCCTCCAGGGATTTCAGGTAAAACTGCATGGGCTTGGTGGTCTCCGTGGGGTGATCCCGGTCCTTCCAGCGAAACCGGGTGACGAGGCCGGGCTCGGGCCGATAACCGAAACGGGCCCAGATCTCGGTGAGCGGGCGGTAATCGGCGGGTTTCAGCGGATGATGGTCCGGGCGCACCACGGCGCAGAAGGCGGCGGTATCAAAGCCCAGCTTGCCGGCATGGGCTTCCCGGCCGTCAAAAAAGGCCCGGTACAGGCCGCGGCCCCGGTACTCGGGCAGCAGTACCGACTCGGCGCAGTAGAAAATGCGGTCTTCGTTCAGGCCGGCGGCGACAAAGGGGGCGCGGAATTCGTCCACCTCTTCGGCCAGGGGCAGGCCGGTGGAGGCGCCCACCACCCGGTCACCGTCCAGCGCCAGCACGCAGACGCTGCGCTCGCACCGGGTGTAGGTGGCGAGGTAGTTCATCTCGTAGTCCAGACTGCCGTCGTAGAGATAGGGGTACTCCCGGAACACGCCGATGCGCAGGTCGGCCAGGGCCGGCAGCCAGGGGGCGAGTTGCTGACCGGTAACGGTATGAAGGCGCAGGCTCATTGGCCGACCTGGGCAATCCAGTCGTTGAGGTTGTAGTAGTTGCTGATGCGCGCCACCTTGTTGTCCCGAATTTCGAAAAAGGCGCCGGCGGGCAGGCGGTAGCGCTGGCCGCTGGCCTGGGGCAGGCCGTCGTCGGTGTTGAGGTATTCCCCCAGCACCACAAACTCGGCGGCGGCACGGTCGCCGGCCTCGTTGACCATGATCACCATGTCCACCAGTTGCTCTTTATAGTGGTGGTTCATGCGCTCCATAAAGGTCGCAAAGGCGGCCTTGCCGGTTTCGCGGCTGCCCTGATTGATGTCGTGCACCACATCCTCGGTCAGCAGGGCGAGAAAGGCATCCATATTGCCTTCGTTAAAGGCGCGGTAATAGTCCTGGATCAGTTGTTCGCTGTGGGCTCGGCTCATGGGGTTGGCTCCTGATGCAATGGGCCCCCGATTTCAGGGCAAATGCGGGTGTGAATCAAGAGCGGGGCCCCTCTGGTTGTGGTAAATCACTTTTTCCACTGAGTAATAACCCCGGGCTATCGAGGCCGGTTAACCCTGCCGGCGTCTTGGGGTACACTGCTCCGGCATTTTTTCAGGACTCATCACCATGCCCAGCGACGCCCATTCCCTTTTTCCCTTTAACACCTTTGGCCTGCGGCAACAGGCCGACGAGGTGGTGATTTTGCAGCACCGCAGCCAGCTGGCGGCACTGGCCCGCCACAGCGGCCCCCGGCTGATGGTGGGGGAAGGCTCCAACCTGCTGTTCACCGCTCCCTTTAACGGCCAGGTGGTGGTGAACCGGCTGTCGGGCATTGAGGTCACCGAGACCGACGACGCCTGGCGGCTGACGGTGCAGGGTGGTGAAAACTGGCACCGGCTGGTGTGTTATTGCCTGGCGCACGGCATGCCGGGCCTGGAAAACCTGGCATTGATCCCGGGCACCGCCGGCGCCGCACCCATTCAGAACATCGGCGCCTACGGCGTGGAGTTTTCCCGCTTCTGCGAGCAAGTGGAAAGCCATGACTGGCACAGCGGCGAGATTCACCACTGGCCGGCGGCAGAATGCGCCTTTGGTTATCGCGACAGCGTGTTCAAGCATGGCGCCCGCCATCATCTGATCCTGTCGATTACCCTGCGCCTGCCCAAGGCCTGGCAGCCGGTGCTGGGTTACGGCCCGCTGGCGGCGCTGGGCGAGGGCGCCACCGCGCAGCAGGTGTTTGAGCAGGTGTGTGCCACGCGCCGTGCCAAGCTGCCGGATCCCGCCGAGCTCGGCAATGCCGGCAGCTTTTTCAAGAACCCCAAGGTCAGCCGGGCCCGGGCCGACGCCCTGCAACTGGCCTGGCCCGGGCTGCCGGTGTACCCGGCGGAGCAGGGGCTGGTGAAGCTGGCCGCGGGCTGGCTGATCGACCAGGCCGGGCTCAAGGGCACTTGTGTAGGCGGCGCTGCGGTGCATGAGCAGCAGGCGCTAGTGCTGGTAAACCGGGGCGGGGCTACCGCCGAAGACGTATTGCGGCTGGCAGCGCTGGTGCGGGAACGGGTCAGCGACCGCTTTGGCGTGGTGCTGGAGCCGGAAGTACGCATGATCGGCGCCGACGGCGAAACCCATCTGGACGAGGCGCTGTCATGGCTGAACTGACGCCGTTGCGCGAGGCGCTGTTGCGCCACCTGGCCGACGGCCAGTTTCATTCCGGTGAACAGCTGGGGGAAGTGCTGCACGTGAGCCGGGCGGCGGTAAGCAAGCATGTGCAGGCGCTGAAAAGCCTGGGCCTGGATATTTACAGCGTCAGCGGCAAGGGTTACCGGCTGGCGGTGCCCTTGCAGTTGCTTGATGCCGAACGGCTGGCGCATGCACTGGCACCGGCACGGGTGGAAGTGGTGCCGGTGATCGGCTCCACCAACCAGCACTGGCTGGAGTCGGTGGCGGGGCTGAACAAGGGCGATCTGTGCCTGGCGGAGTGTCAGACCTCAGGCCGGGGGCGGCGGGGGCGCAGCTGGATCTCTCCCTTTGGCGGCCAGCTTATCATGAGCATGTATTGGCGGCTGGAGCAGGGTATGGCGGCGGCCATGGGGCTCAGCCTGGTGGTGGGCATTGCCGTGGTCGAGGCCCTCGAGGCCGCGGGCTTTGGCGGCGTGGCGCTGAAGTGGCCCAACGACCTTTATCTGAATGGCCGCAAGCTGGCGGGCATTCTGGTGGAAATGTCGGGCACCGCCGGCGGTCCCTGCCACCTGGTAATTGGCATGGGTCTGAACCTGGTGTTGCCCGCCACCGAGCAGAACAGAATCACCCAGCCCTGGGCGGAGCTGGCTGAACTGGGCGACATCAGCGATCGCAATGCCCTGGTGATCGCCCTGGCCAGGGGCCTGCGGCAGGCGCTGGTGCGCTTTGAGCAGGAAGGCATTGCCGGTTTTCGCGAGCGCTGGAACCGGCTCGACCATTTCAACGGCAAACCGGTGCGGGTATTGATGGGCGAGCAGGAAATACACGGCACCGCCCGGGGCATCGACGAGCAGGGTGCCCTGCTGCTGGAGCTGGAAAGCGGCGAGCTCAAGCGCTATCTGGGTGGAGAAATCTCCCTGCGCGGCGAACAGCAGGGAATAGGGAATAGGGAATAGCCAATCCCCAGTCCCGATTCCCCAATCCCGTTTTTATTTCTTGAGGCGTATCTGCTCTATCTGGTGATCCTGGCCCTTGGTCAGGATCAGCTCGGCCCGGTCCCGGGTGGGCAGTATGTTCTGCTTCAGGTTCTTGTAGTTGATCTCCTGCCAGATGCGGCTGGCGGTGGCCACCGCTTCTTCCTCGCTCAGACAGGCATAATGGTGAAAGTAGGACTCGGGATCGGCAAAGGCGCCGGAGCGCAGTTTGAGGAAGCGCTCCACGTACCAGGTTTTCAGTAGCCGCTCGTCGGCATCCACATAAATGGAAAAGTCCACGAAGTCCGACACGAATACCCGGTGGGGGTCGTGAGGATAGTCCATGCCGCTCTGCAACACGTTCAGCCCTTCGATAATGACAATGTCGGCCTGCTCCACCGCCACTTCCTGGCCGGGCACGATGTCGTAGGTGAGGTGGGAATAGACGGGGGCCCGCACGTCCTGTCTGCCCGATTTGATATCCGACACAAACTGCACCAGCCGGCGCATGTCGTAGGACTGGGGAAAGCCCTTTTTTTTCATCAGGCCGCGGCGTTCCAGCTCGGCATTGGGATACAGAAAGCCGTCGGTGGTCACCAGGGTCACGCGGGGATGCTGGGGCCAGCGCTCCAGCAGCGCCTGCAGAATGCGCGCCGTGGTGCTCTTGCCCACCGCCACCGAGCCGGCGATGCTGATCACATAGGGCACATGATGAGGCTCGTTACCGAGAAACTGATCCAGCACCCGGCTGCGCCGCTGTTTGGCCTTGACATAAAGGTTGAGCAGCCGGGACAGGGGCAGGTAAATGTCCCGCACCTCGGCCAGTGAAACCCGGTCGTTCATGCTGCGCAGGCGCGCCAGTTCTTCTTCGCTCAGGGGCAGTTGCACGGACTCGCGCAGCTCTGACCAGGCCTGACGGGAAAAGGCCAGGTAGGGAGATTGAGTATCTGTCTTCATCAAGGGTGTCCTGTGAGTCGCCGCCCGACCTTACACCAAAGCCCGCCTGTTCAACAAGGCAATGGCGCCCCCGCCATTGGTCGTAACGTGAGCTGTCTCCCATCCCGGCGGCGACCAATGGATAAACGGATGCTGCTTTTTTGCACGGTTGAGCGCCGGGGTGAAAAAACTTGGTCAAAGGGTGTTGCATAGAGCCGTGGCCTTGCCATAGAATTCGTCCCGCTCGTGTGCCGGCATAGCTCAGTTGGTAGAGCAACTGACTTGTAATCAGTAGGTCGAGGGTTCGACTCCTTCTGCCGGCACCATTTAAAATCTGGAGGGGTTCCCGAGTGGCCAAAGGGATCAGACTGTAAATCTGACGGCTCCGCCTTCGCTGGTTCGAATCCAGCTCCCTCCACCAGTTTCCAGTGTTCGTCCCCGACGGGCATTGAAAAAAGCGGTTTGAGGTCGTTCAGGTAAAGACCACCGCGGGCATCGTATAATGGCTATTACCTCAGCCTTCCAAGCTGATGATGCGGGTTCGATTCCCGCTGCCCGCTCCAGTGCTGATATAGCTCAGATGGTAGAGCGCACCCTTGGTAAGGGTGAGGTCCCCAGTTCGATTCTGGGTATCAGCACCACTTCTTTACTCAGGCACCCTCAAGCCTTTTTTGTTATATACTTCCTACTTGCGATTCGCGTGGTATAGCTCACCACCCAACCAGTTAGAGGGACGAGCATGTCTAAAGAAAAATTTGAACGTACAAAACCGCACGTTAACGTTGGTACCATCGGCCACGTTGACCACGGTAAAACGACCCTGACCGCTGCCATCACCAACGTCCTGGCCAAGAAATTCGGTGGTGCTGCCCGCGCGTTCGACCAGATCGACAACGCTCCGGAAGAAAAGGCCCGTGGTATCACCATCGCCGCTTCCCACGTTGAGTACGACACCGAAACCCGTCACTACGCTCACGTTGACTGCCCCGGCCACGCCGACTACGTGAAAAACATGATCACCGGTGCTGCCCAGATGGACGGCGCGATCCTGGTAGTTGCCGCCACCGACGGCCCCATGCCGCAAACCCGTGAGCACATCCTGCTGGCTCGCCAGGTAGGCGTTCCTTACATCATCGTGTTCATGAACAAGTGCGACATGGTTGATGACGAAGAGCTGCTCGAACTGGTTGAGATGGAAGTTCGTGAACTGCTGTCCGAGTACGATTTCCCGGGCGACGACATTCCGGTTATTCAGGGCTCTGCTCTGAAGGGCCTGGAAGGCGATGCTCAGTGGGAAGAGAAAATCCTGGAACTGGCCGCCGCTCTGGATTCCTATATCCCCGAGCCCGAGCGTGCCGTTGACGGTGCCTTCCTGCTGCCGATCGAAGACGTATTCTCCATCCAGGGTCGTGGTACCGTTGTTACCGGTCGTGTAGAGCGCGGTATCATCAAGGTGGGTGAAGAAGTTGAAATCGTGGGTATCAAGGACACCACCAAGACCACCTGTACCGGCGTTGAAATGTTCCGCAAGCTGCTGGACGAAGGCCGTGCCGGTGAGAACGTAGGTGTTCTGCTGCGTGGTACCAAGCGTGAAGACGTTGAGCGTGGTCAGGTTCTGGCCAAGCCGGGCACCATCACTCCGCACACTCGTTTCGAGTCCGAAGTGTACGTACTGTCCAAGGACGAAGGTGGCCGTCACACTCCGTTCTTCAAGGGCTACCGTCCGCAGTTCTACTTCCGTACCACCGACGTGACCGGTACCATCGAACTGCCGGAAGGCGTTGAAATGGTTATGCCCGGCGACAACATCAAGATGGATGTGAACCTGATCGCCCCCATCGCGATGGAAGAAGGTCTGCGTTTCGCCATCCGTGAAGGTGGCCGTACCGTTGGTGCCGGCGTAGTAGCCAAAATCATCGAGTAATAGCGCTTACAATCGCGTCACAAAGCCCCTATAATAGGGGCTTTGTTGTATTAGGGGCGTAGTTCCAATTGGTAGAACGGCGGTCTCCAAAACCGACGGTTGGGGGTTCGAGTCCCTCCGCCCCTGCCACTTACCTCGCCGTCGGCGGGGTTTTTGCGTCTGTAACGGACTCGGAATATTTAGACAGGTAGCTTATGAGTGCAAATACCGAGAGCCAGGGCGGGGCGAAAGATACCCTGCTGTGGGGTCTGGTTTTCATTATTCTGATCGCAGCCGTGGTCGCCAACTATCTTTACAGTGACCTGGCGGTCTTCATTCGCGCTGCCGGCGTGGTAGTGGCAGTGGGTGTTGCCGGTGTGCTGGCATACCAGACCAAAAAGGGGCAAAGCAGCTTTGCCTTTGCCCGCGAGTCGCGTCTGGAAATGCGCAAGGTGGTGTGGCCCACTCGCCAGGAGAGCATTCAGACCACGCTGATCGTACTGGCCGTCACCGCCCTGGTTGGCCTGTTTCTGTTTTTGCTGGATGGCCTGCTGGTATGGCTGGTCAACCTGGTTACCGGAGTATAAGGATTCACCATGTCAGAACAAAGAATGCGTTGGTATGTGGTCCAGGCGTTTTCCGGATATGAAGGCCGCGTAGCCAAGTCGCTGCGTGAACATATCAAGATGCACGGCATGGAAGATCAGTTCGGCGAAGTGCTGGTACCCACCGAGGAAGTGGTGGAAATGCGCGCCGGCCAGAAGCGCAAGAGCGAACGCAAGTTTTTCCCCGGTTACGTGCTGGTGCAGATGCTGATGAACGATGCCACCTGGCACCTGGTGCGCAGCATCCCCCGCGTGATGGGCTTTATCGGCGGTACTCCCGAGCGTCCGGCGCCGATCTCCGACAAGGAAGCCGATGCCATCCTCAATCGCCTGCAGGACGCGGTGGACAAGCCGAAACCCAAGACCCTGTTCGAACCGGGCGAAGTGGTGCGGGTGTCCGATGGTCCCTTTGCCGATTTCAACGGCGTGGTGGAAGAAGTGGATTACGAAAAGAGCCGGGTCAAGGTGTCCGTGCTGATCTTTGGCCGCTCCACCCCGGTGGAGCTGGAGTTCGGTCAGGTGGAAAAAACCTGAGCATAATTCGAGCGTCATGCTTGAGCGGGGCGGCAAATTGCACTACAATTTGCCGCCCTTTTATTGTTGGGGAGCCGTTAGAGGAGCACTGCTCCGAGGCGTTAACACCCATTTTTGAGGTAATTATCAATGGCTAAAAAAGTACAAGCGTACATCAAGCTGCAGGTTGCGGCTGGTGCAGCTAACCCGAGCCCGCCCGTAGGTCCTGCCCTGGGTCAGCACGGTGTTAACATCATGGAATTCTGTAAGGCGTTCAACGCCCGTACAGACAGCCTGGAAAAAGGCTCTCCGATCCCGGTTGTTATCACCGTATACAGCGATCGCTCCTTCACCTTCGAAACCAAGACTCCGCCCGCCGCCTTCCTGCTGAAGAAGGCTGCCGGTGTCAAGTCCGGTTCCGGTGTACCCAACAAGACCAAGGTTGGCACCGTAACCCGCGCCCAGCTGGAAGAAATCGCCACTGTCAAGGCTCCGGACATGACCGGTGCCGACATCGACGCCCGCGTGCGTTGCCTCGAAGGTTCTGCCCGTTCCATGGGCCTGGTAGTGGAGGGCTGAGACCATGGCTAAACTGACCAAGCGTATGCGTACCATCCGTGAGCGTGTAGATGCCACTCGCGAGTACGAAATCAACGAAGCCATCGCCCTGCTGAAGGAACTGGCCACCGCCAAGTTCGTTGAAAGCATCGACGTAGCCGTTAACCTGGGCATCGACGCCCGTAAATCCGACCAGAACGTACGTGGCGCCACCGTGCTGCCCCACGGTACCGGTCGTGACGTACGTGTTGCCGTGTTCACCCAGGGCGCCAACGCCGAAGCCGCCAAGGCTGCCGGTGCCGACCTGGTAGGTATGGAAGATCTGGCCGAGCAGGTTAAGGCCGGCGAGCTGAACTTCGACGTGGTTATTGCTTCTCCCGACGCCATGCGCGTTGTGGGCATGCTGGGCCAGATCCTGGGTCCGCGTGGCCTGATGCCGAACCCGAAGGTTGGCACCGTGACCCCGAACGTGGCCGAAGCCGTGCAGAACGCCAAGGCCGGTCAGGTGCGCTACCGTAACGACAAGAACGGTATCATCCACACCACCATCGGCAAGGCCGACTTCGATGCGGACAAGCTGAAAGGCAATCTGGAAGCCCTGCTGGGCGCCCTGAAGCGTGCCAAGCCCGCTTCTTCCAAAGGCCAGTACATCAAGAAAGTCAGCCTGTCCACCACCATGGGTGCCGGTCTGGCCATTGATCAGTCCGGTCTGGATGTTGCTTAATTAAGCATTTACAAGGCGCGGGGTTTTTCGTAGAATTTTGCGCCTTGTTATTTGGTTGGGGGCTTCGACTCCCGTCCAAGACCGCTGGAGCCGCAAGGCTTAATGTTCCAGCGTAGATGGTGCCGGGACCCAGTTAGAAAGCATTTTCCTTTCTTCTGGAATTCGCCACCTTGGTGCCTCTGTTACAGAGGCGTGTGTTTAATCTGGGAATTTCCCAGGTGGAATCCAGGAGTTTAGCCAATGGCATTAAGACTCGACGACAAAAAAGCAATTGTTGCTGAAGTCAACGAAGCTGCCAAGGGCGCCCTGTCTGCAGTCGTTGCCGATTCTCGCGGCGTGACCGTAGCTGCCATGACCACCCTGCGCAAGCAAGCCCGTGAAAACGGTATCTACCTCAAGGTAGTCCGTAACACTCTGGCTCGCCTGGCAGTGGAAGAGACCGATTATGAATGCCTGAAAGAGGTATTCGTTGGTCCTACCCTGATCGCGTTTTCCAACGAACACCCGGGCGCTGCCGCTCGTCTGTTCAAGGACTTTGCCAAAGAGCAGAGCGCGTTCGAGGTGAAAGGTCTGGCTTACGAGGGCGAATTTATCCCCGCGGCCGACATTGACCGCCTCGCCAAGCTGCCGACTTACGACGAAGCAATTGCGAAGCTGATGGCGACCATGAAAGAAGCCTCCGCTGGCAAGCTGGTTCGTACCTTCGCTGCCCTGCGCGACAAGAAAGAAGCCGAAGCCGCCTAAGGCGCTGCTGGCTGCTTGATTACCGTATACTTCAGAACATTAGGAATTTGAGTCATGTCTATCACTAAAGACCAAATCATCGAAGCCGTTGCAGAAATGTCTGTAATGCAGGTTGTTGAACTGATCGAAGCCATGGAAGAGAAGTTCGGCGTTTCTGCCGCTGCTGCCGTAGCCGTAGCCGGTGACGCCGGTGCTGCTGCTGCCGAAGAGCAGACTGAGTTCGACGTAATCCTGACCGCTGCCGGTGCCAACAAGGTTGCCGTTATCAAGGCCGTTCGCGGCGCCACCGGTCTGGGCCTGAAAGAAGCCAAGGGCCTGGTTGAGTCCGCTCCTGCCGCTGTTAAAGAGCAGCTGAGCAAAGGCGAAGCCGAAGCACTGAAGAAAGAACTCGAAGAAGCCGGTGCTTCTGTTGAGCTCAAATAAGCTAGACTATAGCTTAGCGGCCTGAGCAATCGGGCTAGGGCTGGTGAATCTTTATTCACCGGCCCTTTTGCGCTGTGGGATGAGGGGAATTTTCACGTCGTTTTAGCCTCTCGTTGTTCCAGCCACCGAGTGTTGTCGAGACACTCGGCCAACAAGAAACGATGTTATCAGAGCTGTCCCATTTGGGCAGAGTGGGTCACTTATCAGCGAGCTGAGGAACCCTATGGTTTACTCTTATACAGAGAAAAAACGCATTCGTAAGGACTTCGGTAAGCGTGACCAGGTCTTGGACACGCCTTACCTGCTGTCAATCCAGCTTGACTCCTTCAAACAGTTTATTGAAGCAGATCCTCAAGGCGAGTACGGTCTGGAAGCGGCTTTCCGCAGCGTTTTCCCTATCACTAGCTATTCTGGCACTGCCGAGCTGCAGTATGTCAGCTATCGTCTGGGTGAGCCCGTATTTGACGTGCAGGAATGTCAGATCCGTGGCGTGACCTACTCGGCGCCGTTGCGCGTCAAGTTGCGTATGGTCCTGTACGACAGAGAAGCTGCCGCCGGCACTGTCAAGGACATCAAGGAGCAAGAAGTCTACATGGGCGAAATCCCGCTCATGACTGAGAACGGTACCTTTGTGATCAACGGTACCGAGCGGGTAATCGTCTCCCAGCTGCACCGCAGCCCGGGTGTGTTTTTCGATCACGATCGCGGCAAGACCCACTCCTCCGGTAAGGTCCTGTATAACGCCCGCGTGATCCCCTACCGTGGTTCCTGGCTCGATTTCGAATTTGATCCCAAAGACAACCTGTTTGTCCGGATCGACCGTCGCCGCAAGCTGCCGGCGTCCATTATTCTGCGCGCCCTTGACTTCACCACCGAAGACATTCTGTCCACCTTCTTTGAGACCACCCGTTTCGAAGTGGCCGACGGCAAGCTGATGATGGAGCTCAAGCCCGAGCGCCTGCGCGGTGAAACCGCCTCCTTCGACATTATGGTCGACGGTGAAGTACTGGTGGAAACCGGTCGCCGCATCACTGCCCGCCACATTCGCCAGCTGGAAAAGGCCGGCGTCGAGCAGCTGGAAGTGCCGGTGGAATATGCCGTGGGCAAGGTGGCCGCCAAGGACTACATCAACGCCGACACCGGCGAAGTGATCGTGGCTGCCAACAGCGAGCTGAGCCTCGAGAGCTTGGCCAACCTGTCTGTGGCCGGCATCAAGCAGTTCGAGACCCTGTTCACCAACGAACTGGATCACGGCGCCTACATGTCCGAGACCCTGCGCATCGATTCCGCCACTACCCGCCTCGAGGCGCTGGTGGAAATCTACCGCATGATGCGTCCGGGCGAGCCGCCCACCCGTGAAGCGGCCGAGACCCTGTTTGAAAACCTGTTCTTCACCGACGATCGTTACGACCTGTCTACCGTGGGTCGCATGAAGTTCAACCGCCGCCTGGGTCGCGAAGAGCTGAATGGTCCGGGTACCCTGACCAAGTCCGACGTGGTCGACGTGATGAAGCAGCTGATTGCCATCCGTAACGGTCTGGACGAAGTGGACGATATCGACCACCTGGGTAACCGTCGTATTCGATCCGTGGGCGAAATGGCCGAAAACCAGTTCCGTGTGGGCTTGGTTCGCGTCGAGCGTGCGGTGAAGGAGCGCCTGTCTCTGGGCGACCTGGATACCCTGATGCCTCAGGATCTGATCAACGCCAAGCCGATCAGCGCCGCGGTGAAGGAATTCTTCGGCTCCAGCCAGCTGTCCCAGTTTATGGACCAGAACAACCCGCTGTCCGAAGTCACCCACAAGCGCCGTATTTCGGCCCTGGGCCCGGGTGGTCTGACCCGTGAGCGTGCCGGCTTTGAGGTGCGCGACGTACACCCGACCCACTACGGTCGTCTGTGCCCCATCGAGACCCCTGAAGGTCCGAACATCGGTCTGATCAACTCGCTGGCGTGTTACTCCCGCACCAACGAATACGGTTTCCTCGAGACCCCGTACCGCCGTGTGGTGGACGGTCGCATCACCGACGAGGTGGATTACCTGTCTGCCATCGAGGAAGGCCACTTCGTGATCGCCCAGGCCAACGCCGCCATCGACGAAGAAGGCCGCCTGCTCGACGAGCTGGTACCGTCCCGTCACAAGGGCGAAGCCACCTACATGAACGCCGACCAGGTGCAGTACATGGACGTGAGCCCGCAGCAGATCGTCTCTGTGGCGGCCTCACTGATCCCGTTCCTGGAACACGATGACGCCAACCGGGCACTGATGGGCTCGAACATGCAGCGTCAGGCGGTGCCGACCCTGAAGGCGGACAAGCCGCTGGTAGGTACCGGCATCGAGCGCGCCGTGGCCGTGGACTCCGGCGTAACCGCCGTGGCCAAGCGGGGCGGTGTGGTCGACTACGTCGACGCCTCCCGCATCGTGGTCAAGGTCAACGAGGAAGAGATGCTGCCGGGCGAAGCCGGTATCGACATCTACAACCTGACCAAGTACACCCGTTCCAACCAGAACACCTGCATCAACCAGCGTCCCTGCGTGATGCCGGGTGAGCGCGTGATCAGCGGTGACGTACTGGCCGACGGCCCGTCCACCGATCTGGGCGAACTGGCCCTGGGTCAGAACCTGCGTGTGGCCTTTATGCCCTGGAACGGCTACAACTTCGAAGACTCCATCCTGCTCAGCGAGCGGGTGGTGATGGAAGATCGCCTGACCACCATTCACATTCAGGAACTGTCCTGTATCTCCCGTGACACCAAGCTGGGTCCGGAAGAGATCACCGCCGACATTCCCAACGTGGGTGAAGCCGCGCTGTCCAAGCTGGACGAGTCCGGTATCGTCTACGTGGGAGCCGAAGTGAAGCCCGGCGACATTCTGGTGGGCAAGGTGACACCCAAGGGCGAAACCCAGCTGACTCCGGAAGAGAAGCTGCTGCGTGCCATCTTTGGCGAGAAGGCGTCCGACGTGAAGGATTCTTCCCTGCGCGTGCCCAACTCCGTGTACGGTACCGTGATCGACGTTCAGGTGTTTACCCGTGACGGCGTCGAGAAGGACAAGCGTGCCCAGGACATCGAGCACATGCAGCTCAAGCAGGCCAAGAAGGACCTGACTGAAGAGTTCAGCATTCTCGAAGACGGCATCTTCGCCCGTGCCCGCTCCGTGCTGATCGCCGCCGGCATGAGCGCCGACAAGGTGGCCAAGATCGCCCGGGAAAAACTGCTGGAGCAGGCCCTGGACGACGAAGCCAAGCAGGTGGAACTGGAGCAGATCGCCGAGCAGTATGCCGAGCTGAAGGCCGACTTCGACAAGAAGTTCGAGAACAAACGCCGCAAGATCACTCAGGGCGATGACCTGGCTCCCGGCGTGCTCAAGATCGTCAAGGTGTACCTGGCGGTGAAGCGTCGCATTCAGCCCGGTGACAAGATGGCGGGTCGTCACGGTAACAAGGGTGTGGTATCCACCATTGTGCCGGTGGAAGACATGCCCCACGACGAACATGGCCGTCCGGTCGACATCGTGCTCAACCCGCTGGGTGTACCCTCGCGGATGAACATCGGTCAGATCCTGGAAACCCACCTGGGCCTGGCGGCCAAGGGACTGGGTGAAAAGATCGACCAGATGATCAAGGAACAGCAGGAGCTGGCCCGTCTGCGTGAGTTCATTCAGGAAGTCTACAATCAGGGTGAAGGCGTCAAGCAGAAAGTGGATCTGTCCACCTTCTCCGACGACGAAGTCCGGGTGCTGGCCGAGAACCTGCGCAAGGGTGTGCCCATTGCCACGCCGGCGTTCGACGGTGCCCGCGAGCATGAAATCAAGCGCCTGCTGAAGCTGGCCGATCTGCCCGAATCCGGCCAGATCACCCTGTACGACGGCCGTACCGGTAACCCCTTTGAACGTCCGGTTACCGTGGGCTACATGTACATGCTGAAGCTGAACCACCTGGTGGACGACAAGATGCACGCCCGTTCTACCGGCTCCTACAGCCTGGTAACCCAGCAGCCCCTGGGCGGTAAGGCCCAGTTCGGTGGTCAGCGTTTCGGGGAGATGGAAGTGTGGGCGCTGGAAGCCTACGGTGCCGCCTATACCCTGCAGGAAATGCTGACCGTCAAGTCGGACGATGTAAACGGCCGGACCAAGATGTACAAGAACATCGTGGACGGCGATCACCGCATGGAGCCGGGCATGCCCGAGTCCTTCAACGTACTGCTGAAGGAAATCCGCTCCCTGGGTATCAACATCGAGCTGGAAGAAAGTTAAGGCACCAGGCTGCCTCGGAAATAACGGCGCCCCTTCATTCTTCGGAAGGGCGGGGCGCCCAGGTAGAACTCCTCACAGGAGACTAACGTGAAAGACTTGCTTAAGTTTTTGAAAGCGCAGAGTAAGACTGAAGAGTTTGACGGTATCAAAATCGGTCTGGCCTCGCCCGACATGATCCGCTCTTGGTCCTTTGGCGAAGTCAAAAAGCCCGAGACCATCAACTACCGTACCTTCAAGCCGGAGCGTGACGGCCTTTTCTGCGCCCGGATCTTTGGTCCGGTCAAGGACTATGAGTGTTTGTGCGGCAAGTACAAGCGCCTCAAGCACCGCGGCGTGATCTGTGAAAAGTGCGGCGTTGAAGTTACCCAGACCAAGGTGCGCCGTGAGCGCATGGGGCACATCGAGCTGGCCAGCCCGGTGGCCCATATCTGGTTCCTGAAGTCACTGCCGAGCCGCATTGGCCTGCTGCTGGACATGACCCTGCGCGACATCGAGCGGGTGCTGTATTTTGAATCCTACGTGGTGATCGAGCCGGGCATGACCAGCCTGGAGCGCGGCCAGATGCTGTCTGAAGAGCAGTACCTGGACTCGCTGGAAGAGTGGGGTGACGAATTCGACGCCAAGATGGGCGCCGAGGCCGTGCTGGCCCTGCTGCGCGACATCGATCTGGAAGGCGAGATCAACACCATGCGCGAGGAGCTGGATCAGACCAACTCCGAAACCAAGCGCAAGAAGATCACCAAGCGCCTCAAGCTGATGGAAGCCTTCCACTTCTCCGGCAACAAGCCCGAGTGGATGGTGATGACGGTACTGCCGGTGCTGCCGCCGGATCTGCGTCCGCTGGTACCGCTGGACGGTGGCCGCTTCGCGACCTCCGATCTGAACGATCTGTACCGCCGGGTGATCAACCGGAACAACCGTCTCAAGCGCCTGCTGGATCTGGCTGCGCCCGACATCATCGTGCGCAACGAAAAGCGCATGCTGCAGGAATCCGTGGACGCCCTGCTCGACAACGGCCGTCGTGGCCGCGCCATCACCGGCTCCAACAAGCGCCCGCTGAAATCTCTGGCCGACATGATCAAGGGTAAACAGGGTCGTTTCCGTCAGAACCTGCTGGGCAAGCGGGTCGACTACTCCGGTCGTTCCGTTATCACCGTAGGTCCGACCCTGCGTCTGCATCAGTGCGGTCTGCCCAAGAAGATGGCGCTGGAGCTGTTCAAGCCCTTCATCTACGGCAAGCTGGAATCCCGCGGCCTGGCCACCACCATCAAGGCGGCCAAGAAGATGGTGGAGCGCGAGGAAGCCATCGTCTGGGATATTCTGGACGACGTGATCCGCGAACACCCGGTGCTGCTGAACCGGGCGCCTACCCTGCACCGTCTGGGTATTCAGGCATTTGAGCCGGTACTGATCGAAGGCAAGGCCATTCAGCTGCACCCGCTGGTGTGTGCGGCCTATAACGCCGACTTCGACGGTGACCAGATGGCGGTCCACGTACCCCTGACCCTGGAAGCCCAGCTCGAAGCCCGCGCGCTGATGATGTCCACCAACAACATTCTGTCTCCCGCCAACGGCGAGCCGATCATCGTCCCGTCTCAGGACGTGGTACTGGGTCTGTACTACATGACCCGTGATCGCATTAACGCCAAGGGTGAGGGCATGCTGCTGACCAGCGCCAAGGAAGCCGAAAAGGTGTACCGTGCCGGTCATGCCGAGCTGCACGCCCGGGTCAAGGTGCGCATTACCGACTTCGAGAAACTGGAAGACGGCACCATGGTGGAAAGAACCGCCATTCGTGACACCACCATCGGCCGCGCCATCCTGAGTCTGATCGTGCCCAAGGGCCTGCCCTTTGAAATGATCGACCAGCCCATGGGCAAGAAGCAGATCTCCCGTCTGCTCAACGGTTGTTACCGTCGTCTGGGCCTGAAGGACTCTGTTATCTTCGCCGACCAGCTGATGTATACCGGTTTCCACTACGCCACCCTGTCCGGTGTGTCCGTGGGCATCAACGACATGGTGATTCCGGATGCCAAGAAGGACATCATCGACGAGGCCGAAGCCGAAGTTACCGAGATTCAGGATCAGTTCCAGTCCGGTCTGGTTACCGCCGGGGAGCGTTACAACAAGGTTATCGATATCTGGGCCAGCGCCAACGAGCGGGTGTCCAAGGCGATGATGGAAAACCTGTCGAAAGATGTGGTCATCAACCGCGACGGCGAAGAAGAGCTGCAGGATTCCTTTAACAGCATCTACATGATGGCCGACTCCGGCGCCCGGGGTAGTGCCGCCCAGATCCGTCAGCTGGCGGGTATGCGGGGCCTGATGGCCAAGCCGGACGGCTCCATCATCGAAACGCCGATCATCGCGAACTTCCGTGAAGGTCTGAACGTACTGCAGTACTTTATCTCTACCCACGGTGCCCGTAAGGGTCTGGCCGATACCGCACTGAAGACCGCGAACTCCGGTTACCTGACCCGCCGTCTGGTGGACGTGGCCCAGGATCTGGTGATCACTTCCGACGACTGTGGTACCCACGAAGGTCTGTGGATGATGCCGCTGATCGAGGGCGGTGACGTGGTGGAACCCCTGCGCGAGCGGGTGCTGGGACGGGTGGTGGCCGAAGACGTGATCAAGCCGGGTACCGAAGACGAAGTGCTGGTGGCCCGCAACACCCTGCTCGACGAGAAGCTGTGTGACCTGCTGGAATCCAGCTCGGTAGACCGGGTGAAAGTGCGTTCCGTAATCACCTGTGACAATGACCACGGCGTCTGTGCCCACTGTTACGGCCGCGATCTGGCCCGTGGCCACCTGGTCAACCAGGGCGAGGCGGTCGGTGTTATCGCCGCCCAGTCCATCGGTGAGCCGGGTACCCAGCTGACCATGCGTACCTTCCACATCGGTGGTGCGGCATCGCGGGCGGCGGCGGAAAGCAGCATTCAGGTCAAGCACAGCGGTACCGTCAAGCTGCAGAATGCCCAGACCGTTACCAACACCGACGGCAAGACCGTTATCGTGTCCCGTTCTTCCGAGCTGACCATCATCGACGAGATGGGGCAGACCCGGGAAAACCACAAGCTGCCTTACGGTGCCCTGCTGGAGCAGCCGGACGGTGGCATGGTGCAGGCCGGTCAGGTGGTGGCCAACTGGGATCCGCACACGCACCCCATCATCACCGAAGTGGCAGGCCGGGTGAAGTTCATCGACATGATCGATGGCGTCACCATCAGCCGTCAGACCGACGAGCTGACCGGTCTGTCCAGCATCGTGGTGATGGACGTGAACGAGCGTCCCAGCTCCGGTAAGGAACTGCGCCCCACCGTGAAACTGGTGGACGACGCCGGCAAGGACGTGTTCATTCCCGACACCGACCTGTCTGCCCTGTACTTCCTGCCCGGCCGCGCCATCGTGAGCCTGGAAGACGGTGCTCAGGTAAACGTGGGTGATGCCGTGGCCCGTATTCCCCAGGAGTCCGGCGGTACCAAGGACATCACCGGTGGTCTGCCGCGGGTTGCCGACCTGTTCGAAGCCCGTCAGCCGAAAGAGCCGGCCATTCTGGCCGAGATTTCCGGCACCATTTCCTTCGGCAAGGAAACCAAGGGCAAGCGCCGCCTGGTGATCACCCCGCTGGAAGGGGGCGAGGCCTATGAGGAAATGATTCCGAAGTGGCGTCACCTCAACGTGTTTGAAGGTGAGAAGGTCGAGAAGGGCGAAGTGCTGGCCGACGGCCCCGAATCGCCCCACGACATTCTGCGTCTGCGTGGCATCAGCCCGGTGGCGAACTACATCGTCAACGAGGTGCAGGAGGTTTACCGACTGCAGGGCGTTAAGATCAACGACAAGCACATCGAAACCGTGGTGCGTCAGATGCTGCGTCGTGCCGAGATCCTGGATGCCGGTGACTCCGACTTTATCGAAGGCGAGCAGGCCGAAGTGGTGCGTATTCGTCAGGCCAACCGTGCCCTGGCAGCCGAAGGCAAGCGCACCATCAGCTACCGCCACGTGCTGATGGGCATCACCAAGGCGTCGCTGAGCACCGAATCCTTCATCTCGGCGGCCTCCTTCCAGGAAACCACCCGCGTGCTGACCGAAGCGGCCGTGGCCGGCAAGGTCGACGATCTGCGTGGTCTGAAGGAGAACGTGATCGTGGGTCGCCTGGTACCGGCCGGTACCGGTTTTGCCTACCATCAGGGCCGTCAGGCCCGCCGCCAGCCGGAGCAGCCGGTGCAGATCTCTGCCGATGAAGCAGAGCAAAGCCTGGCCGATCTGCTCAATGCCGCCGGCAGCGCCGACGAATAAGCAGTAACCGACTCGCTGATAAGACAAGGGCTTCCGCAAGGCAGCCCTTTTTTATTTTACGAGAGACGGAAGACGTAAGAGGTTATGGACTGGCCCGAGAAAAGTAGACACCTTCATTAGATGAGAAGGTGTTATGAAATACAAACCCCACCGTCGCTTTAGCGATGCATTCAAACGTGAGGCCGTCGAGGCCTCGCTCTCCACCACAGAGACACAAGCTCAGCTTGCTGGCAGACTTGGGATCCATCCTAACCAATTGAGTCGCTGGCGTAGAGAGTGGAGCATGACCAAGAAATCATCCGACAAAGCCGTTGAAAACACCGGACCAGAAAAAAGCCTGCAGGAGCTGGAGCGCGAGGTAGCTCGGCTGAAGAAGCAGCTTGAGCGGAAAGAGCTGGAGAACGAAATCCTAAAAAAGGCGCAAGAGTACTTCGCCAAGCACGGCAAGTAAGGTTTGCCTTTATCGAGGCCCACCGAAGTCAACGCTGGCGGGTCTCGATAATGTGTGAAGTACTCGACGTGTCACGAGCGGGATATTATCGCTGGCGAACACGTCAACACTCTCCGGGGGCGCGTGCCATCGAGCGACGGACGCTGAACACCTTCCTGCTCGAGCGAGCCAGGCAACTGAAGAATGTGCCGGGTTATCGCAAGCTGTGGCTGGAAGCACGGGATGCCGGGTTCTGCTGCGGCAAGAACCAGGTTCAGCGCTTGCTGAGAGACGCTGGTTATCGTTCATGCACGGCTCCTAAAGCAGGATATCAAAAGCCAACATCGTCCTTGCCTGTGTTACCGAATCTGTTGAATCGCCAGTTCTCGGTGGGTTCAGCGAACCGAGTTTGGGTATCAGATATCACCCAAATCCGGTGCAGTGAAGGCTGGCTCTACATCGCAGCAGTCCTAGACCTGGGCACACGCCGCGTGGTGGGCCGAGCCATGGGTGCCATCAATAGCGCCCAACTGGTGCTGGAGGCCCTTGAGCAGGCATGGCAACATCAGCGGCCAGATGGGAAACAGCTGTTGTTCCACTCGGACCAAGGGAGTCAGTATCGCAACGGAGAGGTGATGAGATGGCTGAATACACGGGGAATCACCATCAGCATGTCACGCCGAGGTAACTGCTGGGATAACGCCTGTTCGGAAAGCTTCTTCGCGCTACTCAAGAAGGAGTGGACTCGCCCTCTGGGCGTGCTCGGAAGAGACGAAATGGCAGATGAAGTCCGGTATTATACAGACGAGTATTACCCGAAAGTGCGGCGCCACATGGCGCTGGGAGGGATGACTCCCGATGCCTACGCAGCTGCCGCTTAACTTAAGTGTCTACTTTATCGGGGGCACTCCATTAGATATCTCGTCTTACGTCTTACTTTTTACGTTTCACCTTAAAGTCATATTCTTTTAACGAATAAAAAATCACCCTTTATTCTTTATTGTTTTTGCCTGCCCTGGCTTAAGCTATGTCCACTCTGGAAAAGTGGAAGCCAATGTCATGCTTTTAAAAGAACTCGCGGCGGCCGCCAGCCCGCTCAATGAACAACAGGTACACAAGCTCACTCAGGTGGCGGCCGAGCTCAACGCCACCCAGCTGGCCTGGGTCAGCGGCTACCTCTATGGCATCAGCCAGCATGGCCAGGCCATTGCGGCCCAGCCCGCCGCCGCCGCGCAGCCCGCAGGCAAGCTGACCATTCTCTACGCTTCGCAAACCGGCAACGCCAAGGGCGTGGCCGAGGCCCTCAAGGCCCAGGCTGATGCCAGCGGCGTGGCCGCCGAGCTGTTCAACGTGGCCGACTACAAGATCAAGCAGCTCAAGAAGGAAACCCATGTGCTGATCGTGGCCAGCACCAATGGCGAGGGCGAGGCCCCCGATGACGCCATTGAATTCCACAAGCAGCTCAAGGCCGGCAAGGCCGGCAAGCTGGATGGCCTGAGCTATGGCGTGATCGGCCTGGGGGATTCCTCCTACGAATTCTTTTGCCAGACCGGCAAGGACTTTGACGAATACCTGAGCAAGGCCGGTGCCAGGCCGCTGCTGGCCCGCCTCGACTGCGACGTGGACTACGAAGGCCCGGCCACCGAGTGGGGCAATGCCGCCTTTGAGCTGCTGAAAGACGCCCTGTCCGCCGACGCCGCCAACCAGGTGGTGCCGGGGGTGCCCGCCACTCAGGGCGTGGCCAGCCTGTACAGCAAGAAGAACCCCTTTGCCGCCGAGTTGTCCACCAACCAGAAGATCACCGGCCGGGATTCCGACCGGGATGTGCGCCATATCGAGATTTCCCTGGAAGACTCCGGCCTGACCTATCAGCCCGGCGACGCCCTGGGGATCTGGTTTACCAACGACGAAGCGCTGGTGGACGGTCTGCTGCAACTGGTGGAACTGTCCGGCGACACCGGCGTCAAGGTGGACGACAAGACCCTGCCGCTGCGCGAGGCGCTGATCAACCACTATGAGCTGACCCAGGGCTATGCCAGTTTTGTGCAGGCCTATGCCGAACTGTCCGGCTCTGACAAGCTCAAGGCGCTGATCGAAGACAAGGCCGCCCTGCGCGAGTACTGTGCCAAGCATCAGATCCGGGACATCGTCGCCGAGCAGCCGGTGGCACTGACCGCCGAGCAACTGCAGGGAGCCCTGCGCCGGCTGACCCCGCGGCTGTATTCCATCGCCTCTTCCCAGGCGGAAGTGGACGAGGAAGTGCATCTGACCGTGGGCGTGGTGCGTTTCGATCACGACGGTGAAGCCCGTGCCGGCGGCGCCTCTTCCTACCTGGCCGACCGGCTGGAAGAAGGCGGCAAGGTACGGGTATTCGTGGAGCACAATGATAACTTCCGCCTGCCCGCCGACGACAATACCCCGGTGATCATGGTGGGCCCGGGCACCGGTATCGCACCCTTCCGCGCCTTTATGCAGGAGCGGGACGCCCGCGGTGCCGAGGGCAAGAACTGGCTGTTCTTCGGCAACCCTCACTTCACCCAGGACTTCCTGTATCAGCTGGAGTGGCAGCGTTACGTCAAGTCCGGCCTGCTGAGCAAAATCTCCCTGGCGTTCAGCCGGGATCAGGCCGAGAAAGTGTATGTGCAGCACAAGCTGAAGGAAGAGGGTGCCGAGGTGTATGCCTGGCTGGAGCAGGGCGCCCACTTCTATGTGTGCGGTGACGCCACCCGCATGGCCAAGGACGTACACGAGGCCCTGATCGAGCTGGTGGCCGAGCACGGCGGCAAGACCCGCGAGCAGGCCGAAGACTATGTGGATGCGCTGCGCAGCGCCAAGCGTTACCAAAGGGATGTTTATTAAGATGAGCGAGCAAAAACTGTCCGACAACGAACGCCTCAAGCGCGAGAGCAATTTCCTGCGCGGCACCATAGAGCAGGATCTGCAGGATCCGCTGACCGGTGGCTTTAACGGCGACAACTTCCAGCTGATCCGTTTTCACGGCATGTATCAGCAGGACGACCGCGACATTCGCAACGAGCGTACCGCCCAGAAGCTGGAGCCCCTGCACAATGTGATGCTGCGCGCCCGTCTGCCCGGCGGTATCATCACTCCCGAGCAGTGGCTGGTGATCGACAAGTTTGCCGCCGATCACACCATGTACGGCAGTATTCGCCTGACCACCCGTCAGACCTTTCAGTTTCACGGTGTGCTCAAGCGCGACATCAAGCTGATGCACCAGACCCTGAACAAGACCGGCATCGACTCCATCGCCACCGCCGGCGATGTAAACCGGAACGTGCTGTGCACCAGCAACCCGGTGGAGTCCGAGCTGCATCAGCAAGCCTACGAGTGGGCCAAGAAGATCTCCGAGCACCTGTTGCCCAGGACCCGGGCCTATGCGGAGATCTGGCTGGACGGTGAGCGGCTGGAAACCACCGACGAAGAGCCGATTCTGGGCTCCACCTACCTGCCGCGCAAGTTCAAGACCACGGTGGTGATCCCGCCGCAGAACGACGTGGACGTGCACGCCAACGATCTGAACTTTGTGGCCATCGCCGACAACGGCAAGCTGGTGGGCTTCAACGTGCTGGTGGGCGGAGGTCTGGCCATGACCCACGGCGACACCAACACCTATCCGCGCAAGGCCAGCGACTTCGGCTTTATTCCGCTGTCCCACACCCTGGCGGTAGCGGAAGCCGTGGTCACCACCCAGCGCGACTGGGGTAACCGCTCCGAGCGCAAGAACGCCAAGACCAAATACACTCTGGAGCGCTTCGGTGTGGAGGCGTTCAAGGCCGAGGTAGAAAAACGGGCGGGCATTCAGTTTGAAGAAAGCCGTCCTTACGAGTTCACCGGTCGCGGCGATCGTTTTGGCTGGGTGGAAGGCATCGACGGCAAGCACCACCTGACCCTGTTTATCGAGAATGGCCGTATTCTGGATTATCCGGGCAAGCCGCTGAAAACCGGCATGGCCGAGATTGCCAAGGTGCATCAGGGCGACTTCCGCCTGACCGCCAACCAGAATCTGATCATCGCCGGTGTGCCGGCGGAGCAGAAGGCGCAGATTGAAGCCCTGGCCCGGCAATACGGTCTGCTGGACGACAGCGTGTCCGCGCAGCGGCAGAACTCCATGGCCTGTGTGGCGCTGCCGACCTGTCCGCTGGCGATGGCCGAAGCCGAGCGCTTCCTGCCGGAATTCGTCACCGAAATCGAAGGCGTGCTGGCCAAGCACGGCGTGAACGACGACAGCATTATCTTCCGGGTCACCGGCTGCCCCAACGGCTGTGGCCGCGCCATGCTGGCGGAGATCGGCCTGGTGGGCAAGGCGCCGGGGCGCTACAACCTGCACCTGGGCGGCAACCGGGAAGGCACCCGCATTCCGCGCATGTACAGGGAAAACATTACCGACCGGCAGATCCTGGAAGAGATCGACGCCCTGGTGGGCCGTTGGGCCGCCGAGCGTGAAAGCGGTGAAGGCTTTGGCGACTTCGTGATCCGCGCCGGCATTATCGCGCCGGTGGTCGACTCCGCGAGGGATTTTTATGCAGTCTAGTGTGTTACCCGCGCTGGAGGAGCTGACCGGCCTGACCCGGCAGGAGCAGGCCGAAGCCCTGGCGCCGATTAATCGTGAGCTGGTGGCCCTGAGCGCTCCCGAGCGGGTGCGCTGGGCGCTGGACAACCTGCCGGGAGAGCCGGTGCTCTCCTCCAGTTTCGGCATTCAGGCGGCGGTGATGCTGCACCTGGTGACCCAGGCCAGGGTCGATATTCCGGTGATCCTCACCGATACCGGCTACCTGTTTCCCGAGACCTACCGCTTTATCGACGAGCTGACCGAACGGCTCAGGCTAAACCTGAAGGTGTACCGGGCGGCGGAGTCTGCCGCCTGGCAGGAAGCCCGCTACGGCAAGCTGTGGGAGCAGGGGGTGGAAGGCATCAGCCGCTACAACCACCTCAACAAGGTGGAACCGATGCAGCGAGCCCTGCGGGAGCTGAACGCCGGCGTCTGGTTTGCCGGTCTGCGCCGCAGCCAGTCCGATACCCGGGAAGGGCTTGAAGTGCTGGGGGTGCAGAATGGGCTGTTCAAGTTCCTGCCGATCATCGACTGGAGCAACAAGGATGTGCACTACTACCTGAAGGATCACGACCTGCCGTACCACCCGTTGTGGGAGCAGGGTTATGTGTCGGTGGGCGATGTGCATACCACCGCCAAGTGGGAGCCGGGCATGAGCGAAGCCGATACCCGCTTCAACGGCCTCAAGCGCGAGTGCGGCCTGCACGAAGTGCCCGAGTCCGACGGCAGCGGTATTTAACCCGCGAACCTGCAGAATCCAATGCAGGTCGAACAAGGAGCCGACTTCACGACACGCTTCAAGCCCATCCGTGGGTCGCTCGGCAAATGCCATCCCTGGCATTTGATCGGTCGTGAAGCCGCTCTCCTTGTCCTCCCTTTTAAGCGCTTTTGTAGCCGCCACTTTAGTTGGCGGGGCCTGTGAAACAGGCCAAAACTCCGGCCTCGAAATGGAATTACTCGTTCCCACGATCTGCGTGGGAATGCATGCCTTTGTTCGACCTCAGTACAGCTCTGCAGCCCCCTAATTCGTTAAAGGCATAAAAAATCATTTTTTATTATTATGTGGCTATATGCCCCGCGGTTTATAGTTAGCCTGTCTATCGTTATTCGCGGAGCCGGCCATGGAACACCTGCCTCTTTTTATCAGCATTGAACAACGCTCCTGCCTGGTGGTGGGCGGCGGTGCCGTGGCGGCCCGCAAGGCCCGCTTGCTGCTGTCCCGGGGGGCCAGGCTGACCGTGGTGGCGCCCGAGCTTTGTGCCGAGCTGAAGGAGCAGTTGCCCGCCTTTGAGTGGCTGCAGGATTCCTTTGACGAATCCCATCTCGACGGTCGTTTTCTGGTGGTGACCGCTACCGACAGCACGGAAGTCAACGCCCGGGTCTATCAGCTCGCCAACCAGCGCGGCCTGCTGGTCAACAAGGCCGACGACAGCAAGCGCTCGGCGGTGATCTTCCCGTCCGTGGTGGAACGCTTTCCGCTGCAGGTGGCGCTCAGCACCGGGGGCAAGGCGCCCTGGCTGGCCCGCCTGCTGCGGGCCCGGATCGATGCCCTGCTGCCGTCTCACTGGGGCGCGCTGGCGGAAGTGGCCGGTCGTCTGCGTCAGCGGGTGAAAAATACCCTGGGCAGCAGTGACGAGCGTCGCCGGTTCTGGGCCCGTACCCAGGACGACAGCACCCTCAATGCCTACCTTAAACACGGTAACCTGGCCGCCGCCGAAAAGTGGTTGCAGCAGGAAGTGCAGCAGCCTTCCAGCGGTGAAGTGATCCTGGTGGGGGCCGGTCCCGGCGATTCAGGACTGCTGACGGTGAAGGCCCTGAACGAGCTGCAAAAGGCCGATGTGGTGCTGTACGATCAACTGGTGTCCGACGAGATTATGGCGCTGATCCGCCCGGAGGCGGAGCGGATCCCGGTGGGCAAGAAGGCGGGCAACCACAGCGTGCCTCAGGAGCAAATCAATCAGCTGCTGGTGGATCAGGCGCGGCAGGGCAAGCGGGTGGTGCGGCTCAAGGGCGGTGATCCCTTTATGTTTGGCCGGGGGGCGGAAGAGCTGGAGACCCTGGTGGCCGCAGGCATTCGCTATCAGGTGGTGCCGGGCATTACCGCCGCCGCCGGTGCCACCGCCTATGCCGGCATTCCGCTGACTCACAGGGATCATGCCCAGAGCGCGGTGTTCATTACCGGGCACTGCAAAAAAGACGGTGAGGAGCCGGACTGGGCCAGTCTGGCCAGTGGTCGTCAGACCCTGGTGATCTACATGGGGCTGATGCGCTCCGGTCATATTCAGCAACGGCTGCTGGAGCACGGTCTGAGCGCCGCCACGCCGGTGGCGCTGATCGAGCGGGGCACGACCCGGCAGCAGAAGGTGGTGCGGGGTGAGCTGAGCGAGCTGAGTGAGCTGGCTTCACGGGTGGAGAGCCCGGCGTTGATGGTGATCGGCTCGGTGGCTTCACTGGCCGACAGCCTGGCCTGGTTCAACACCAACGCCGACATTCCACAGGCTCCCCTTGAGCGCGCCGGTTAAGCACCACTTTCCTGTTGTTCCAGCTGGCCCAGCGGGGCCAGCAGATCCATCAAATCCATCACATATTCCTTTGGCGCCGACTCCGCCATCAGGGCAGCGAGCTCGTTGCCGATGGCGGTAAAGCGGTAATACAGCAGCCGCACACCCCGGCGGCGGGGGGTGAGCTGCAGCCGGCGGCTCCCCAGCACCAGTGTCAGCGGACTGGGGGTGGTCAGCTCCCCCGATTCCAGCTCGGTCTGGTGCAACAGGCCCAGCTCAAACAGCTGCATCAGTCCGGCGTAAGGCAGCCGGTATTTGCCCGGACTGAGCTTTTGCTGCCGCAGCCCCTGCCACAGTCCTTTTTGCCGGTAACCGAGGAGCAGCCGCAGATTATCGTCGCCGAAGTGACAGGCCAGGGCGCCGGCCTTTTGCAGCAGCAGGGCGTCCTTCTGGGTCATGCGCCGCAGGCAGGTGAGCGCCTGCACCGAGCAGCGCCCGGGCTGGGCGATTTCCCGGGCCAGTATGCTGGCCCAGAACTGCTGCATGGCGGGGTGGCGAATGTTTTCGGCAAGACTCAGAAAGTGGCTCAGCCAGTCCGGATCCGGCTCGCCGCCCACCTCGCTGCTGCATTGCTCATGGGCCTGGCGAATGATGGTCTCCAGGCTTTTCTGGCGGGCGGCCTCGTCCAGCTGCAGACGCATGCGATAGCGTTCGCCAAAGCTGTGGGGCGAGTCACCGTGCAGCAGGCCGGCCAGACCGCGTTGCTCGGCGAGTTCACGCAGCAGGTGTTTGCTGTTCTTGATCCGGGGATCCTGGGTGGCGGGTTTGGCGATCATGGTATCGATTCGGCTTGTTAATTATGTTTTCATCATGTTAAAATTCGGCTGCAATTTCGAAAGGAGCACCGAATGCAAAAAGACAAGTCCAGGATGACTTGGTTGCTTCTGTTCATCGGCTATGTCTCAAGCCTCGGGATCCTCGCCGTCATGATATAGGGCAACCGGTCAATCTGCATACAGCATACGGCCCGTTCAGGGCCTTGTCATCAGTGATGATTCAAAGACCGGCTGACCGCCACACCAACAAAAAAAGAGCACCGAAGTGCTCTTTTTTTGTATGCCAAAGCCGGGGATTATCAGGCCTTGTTGTAACGCTCGGCGGAAGCCAGAATTTCGGCTTCGGCGGCGGCCTTGTCTTCCCAGCCGTCTACTTTCACCCACTTGCCCGCTTCCAGCTCCTTGTAGCGCTCGAAGAAGTGCTTGATCTGGGCCTTGAGCAGTTCGGGCACGTCGTTGATGTTCTGAATGTGGTCGTATTCCTTGGTCAGCTTGCTGTGGGGAACGGCGATTACCTTGGCGTCTTCACCGGACTCGTCGGTCATTTTCAGCACGCCCACCGGACGGCAGCGGATCACGGAGCCGGGCACCAGCGGGTGCGGGGTGGGCACCAGCACGTCTACCGGGTCGCCGTCCAGAGACAGGGTCTGGTTCACGTAGCCGTAGTTGCAGGGGTAGAACATGGGAGTGGCCATGAAACGATCCACGAACACGGCGCCGGTGTCCTTGTCGACTTCGTACTTGATGGGATCGGCGTTCTGGGGAATTTCGATAACAACATAGATATCTTCGGGCAGGCTCTTACCGGCCGGTACCAGGTTCAGGCTCATGACGTTTCCTTGTGTATGGTCAGTTGCGGAATTGTGAATCGAGTGTACCACCGCGGCCGCTTTGCATCTGTTATACAAATGGGTAACGGCGATGTCAGGCCGGCATTATAACCGGGCTGTCGCATCAATCGCCAGAGCAGTGCCCAAAGTGCCGCCGGGTTGCTAGAATGCCGTCAATTTCATTACGCCGAAGGCAGCCTATGCACATTCATATTCTCGGTATTTGTGGCACCTTTATGGGCGGGCTGGCGGTGCTGGCCCGCCAGCTCGGCTACCAGGTCACCGGCAGCGATGCCAATGTCTATCCGCCCATGAGCACCCAGCTGGAACAGCAGGGGATCGAACTGATCGAAGGCTATGATCCTTCCCAGCTGGATCCCTGTCCGGATCTGGTGGTGATCGGCAACGCCATGAGCCGGGGTAACCCCTGTGTGGAGGCGGTGCTCAACCGGCGCATTCCCTATACCTCCGGGCCTCAGTGGCTGCTGGAGCATGTATTGCAGGAGCGCTGGGTACTGGCGGTGGCCGGCACCCACGGCAAGACCACCACCTCCGCCATGCTGGCCCATATTCTGGATGATTGCGGCCTGAAGCCCGGTTTTCTGATAGGCGGTGTGCCCGGCAACTTCGCGGTGTCTGCCCGGCTGGGCGAAGCGCCCTTTTTCGTGATCGAGGCGGACGAGTACGACAGCGCTTTTTTCGACAAGCGATCCAAGTTTGTGCACTACCGTCCCAGCACCCTGATCCTCAACAATCTCGAGTTTGATCATGCGGATATTTTTCCGGATCTGGCGGCGATCCAGCGGCAGTTCCATCATCTGCTGCGCATGGTGCCCGGCCATGGCCGGATCCTGATGCCCACTCATACGCCGGCGCTGGAAACCGTGAAGGACATGGGCTGCTGGAGCGAGCTGGAATACGTGGGCGACGACGGTCTCTGGCGCGCCGAGCTGCTGGCCGCCGACGGCAGCCGCTTTTCGGTCTGGCTCGACGGCGAGCGGGTGGGCGAGGTGAACTGGTCCTGTATGGGGCTGCATAACGTCAACAACGGCCTGATGGCGCTGGCTGCCGCCCGTCATGCCGGGGTGCCGGTGGCCGAAGCCATTCGTGCCCTGTGCGGCTTTGTACCGCCCAAACGGCGTATGGAGCACAAGGGCGAGGTGGCCGGCATTCGCGTGTGGGACGACTTTGCCCATCACCCCACCGCCATCGCCACCACCCTGGCCGGCCTCAGGGCCCGCAGCGAAGGCCGCCGTGTGCTGGCGGTGCTGGAGCCGCGCTCCAATACCATGAAAATGGGCATACACCAGCAAGAGCTGGCCGGGTCGCTGCAACAGGCCGATGCCACTTACCTGTTTCAGCCGCCGGGCCTGGAGTGGGATCTGCAGGCCGTGGCCGGGAGTTGCCCGCAAGGCCGGGTGTTTGACGACCTCAATGCGCTGATTACCGCGCTGGTGAGCGAGACTGAGGCCGGTGATGAAATTCTCATCATGAGCAACGGCGGCTTTGGCGGCATTCACGGCAAGCTGCTGGCGGCGCTGGAGGTGGCCCATGGCTGAGTATGCCCGTGATCAGCAGATCACCCTGGCCCTGAGCGGCGCGTCCGGCGCGCCTTATGCGCTGGCGCTGCTGCAGTGTCTGGTAAAGGCCGGCATGCAGGTGCACCTGCTGGTGTCCGGTGCCGCCCGGGTGGTGCTGGCCACCGAGCAGGGCGAACAGTGGCCGGGCAAGCCGGAACAACTGGCCGCCTATCTGTGTGAACGCTACGGCGCCGCGCCTGGCCAGATCCGTGCCTACGGCAAGGAAGAATGGTTTTCGCCGGTGGCCTCGGGCTCGGGGGCGCCCCGGCGCATGGTGATCTGCCCCTGCTCCATGGGCACGGTGGCCTCCATTGCCAGCGGTGCCTCCGACAATCTGATCGAGCGGGCTGCCGACGTGGTGATCAAGGAAAAGGGTCAGTTGATCCTGGTGCCTCGCGAGTCGCCGTTATCGGAGATCCACCTGGAAAACCTGCTCAAACTGGCGCGCATGGGGGTGACCATCATGCCCGCAGCCCCGGGGTTTTATCATCAGCCGAAAACGATTGACGATCTGGTGAACTTTATGGTGGCGCGGATCCTGGATCACCTGGGCGTGGATCAGGATCTGGTGGCCCGCTGGGGTTATGGCGCAGAGCGAGGCTTGAAGCCGGAAGCTTGAAGCAAAACCAGTTGTCTGTAGGTACAGTGCACTTCGTGGGACAAAGCGCACTGCTTCTCCGGCACGCCGTGATGACATGCCACTCAATGTTTCAACCCGCTGCGAACATACTGAATGTTCGGTCGGGCTGAAACATTTCGTTACGGCGAGCAGGCTCGCCCCATGGGGGCTCCACTGCGCATCTGACCGCCAGGGATGGCGGGAATGCCGAACATGCAGGAGCAATTTTCGGCCATGGCGCAGAGGGCGCGGCGAAGCAGACACCCTTTGTCCTCCTCAGAATGTACTGAGCTGACTGCATGCAGGCGATGCCGAGGTTACTCGAAGCAGCAGTGGGGATTGCCGAAGCCGACCATAAAATGCCATGGATGGCATTTTCGAGCGTTACAAGGAAGTACTTGAAGCGTGTCGGCGGAGTGCAACCGCACTGATGTTTCGCGCTGCGTATCCGCGTTTGTGCACAGGTTTGGGAATTCCGCTAAAATACGGCTTTAATCACAGCCGGGTGTTATTTACCCGAACGGAGCAGTAACAATGAAACACCGCGTGGATGTGCTGATCGGCACCGAAGAGGTCAATGCCAGAACCAGGACCCTGGGCGAACAGATTAACACCCACTATCAGGGCGTCGACGAAGTGGTCATGGTGGGCCTGCTGCGGGGCTCCTGCGTCTTTATGGCCGATCTGTGCCGCCAGCTCACCGTGCCGGTGCGGCTCGACTTCATGACCGCTTCCAGCTACGGCAACAGCATGGACAGCAACCGGGACGTGCGCATCCTCAAGGATCTGGACGACGAGATCCACGGCAAGCATGTGCTGATCGTGGAAGACATCATCGATACCGGCTACACCCTGAGCAAGGTGCGGGAAATACTGTCTCTGCGCAACCCGGCGTCGCTCACTATCTGCACCCTGCTCGACAAGCCCGAGCGGCGTGAGGTGCAGGTGCCGGTCGACTGGGTCGGCTTTACCATTCCCGACGAATTCGTGGTAGGTTACGGCATCGACTATGCCCAGCTGTACCGCAACCTGCCCTATATCGGCAAGGTAGTGCCGCTGGAGTAACGCCTCGCTTTTTATATCGTCCATTCCTTCTATATGCCTGGTCCTTGTCCAGGCATATGTTTTTCATTGGGAGCAAACATGACCAAAGCACTGGAGATCACCGGCCTGCGCAAGACCTACGCCGGTGGCGTGGAGGCGCTCAAGGGCATCGATCTCGGCGTGGAGGCGGGGGACTTCTACGCCCTGCTCGGCCCCAACGGCGCCGGTAAGTCCACCACCATCGGTATTATTTCTTCCCTGGTCAACAAGAGCGGCGGCACCGTGCGGGTGTTCGGTCACGACATCGACACCGAGCTGGAGCAGGCCAAGTCCTGCATCGGCCTGGTGCCCCAGGAGTTCAATTTCAACCAGTTTGAAAAGGTGCGCCAGATTGTGGTTAACCAGGCCGGGCTGTACGGGGTGGAACGCAAGGAAGCTCTGATCCGGGCCGAACGTTACCTCAAGCAGCTGGATCTGTGGGAAAAGCGGGATTTGCCGGCGCGCACCCTGTCCGGCGGCATGAAGCGCCGGCTGATGATCGCCCGGGCCTTGATGCACCAGCCCAAACTGCTGATCCTCGATGAGCCCACCGCCGGGGTGGACATCGAAATACGCCGGGCCATGTGGGACTTTCTTAAGGAAATCAACGCTCAGGGCATCACCATTATCCTTACCACCCACTATCTGGAAGAGGCCGAGATGCTGTGCCGGCACATCGGTATCATCGACAAGGGCCGGCTGGTGGAAAACACCACCATGAAGGGCCTGCTGGGCAAGCTCAACGTGGAAACCTTTATTCTCGATCTGGCCGCCGACTGCCGGGAACCCTTTTTGTCGGGCTTTAACTGGCAGATGGTGGACGACCACACCCTGGAAGTGGAAGTGAAAAAGGAGCAGGGCCTGAACGGCGTGTTTGACCAGCTCAACGAGCAGGGCATTCGCGTGCTGAGCATGCGCAACAAGGCCAACCGGCTGGAAGAATTGTTCGTGACACTGGTGGAGCAGGGGAGAAAAGCATGAGCGCCAGACAGTATTACATCGCTTTTAAAAGCATACTGCACCGGGAAATCGTACGTTTTACCCGTATCTGGGTGCAGACCCTGGTGCCGCCGGCCATTACCATGACCCTGTATTTCGTGATTTTCGGCAACCTGATCGGCAGCCGTATCGGCGAGATGGGTGGCTATTCCTACATGGCCTTTATCGTGCCCGGCCTTATCATGATGTCGGTGATCACCAATTCCTATTCCAACGTGGCCTCGTCGTTTTTCAGCAGCAAGTTTCAGCGCAACGTGGAAGAGCTGCTGGTGGCGCCGGTGCCCACCTATGTGATCATCGCCGGTTACGTCGGTGGTGGCGTGGTTCGGGGCCTGCTGGTGGGGCTGATCGTCAGCCTGGTGTCGCTGTTCTTCGTGGATCTGCAGGTGAGTCACCTGTTCAGCGTGGTGGTCACCGTGTTCCTCACCGCCGTGCTGTTTTCCCTGGCCGGGCTGCTCAATGCCATCTTTGCCCGCACCTTTGACGACATCAGCATTATTCCCACCTTTGTGCTGACGCCGCTGACCTACCTGGGCGGTGTGTTCTACTCCATCGAGCTGCTGCCCGGCTTCTGGCAGGGGGTGTCCCATGCCAATCCGGTGCTCTATATGGTGAACGCCTTTCGCTACGGTTTTCTCGGCATCACCGACGTGCCGCTAACCGTGGCTTACGGCATTATTCTTGGCTTTATCGCCGCCTTCTACACCGCCGCCTGGTATCTGATCCACACCGGCCGGGGATTGCGGCACTAAACGGCCGCGAGACCGGAGAGCAACCATCAAGCAAAAAGGCAGCCAGTTGGCTGCCTTTGTTGTTTACCGCGGTGAAAACCGGCGTTCAGGCCAGTTGCAGCGGAATGTTCTTGCTGGTGCGGACTATGTTGTTGCCGGCGTCCAGGTAGACCAGGTTGGGCGAGTAGGTTTCTATCTGCTGCTCGCTCATGGGGGCGTAGGCGCAGATGATGATGCGGTCGCCTACGGCGGCCTTGCGGGCGGCGGCGCCGTTCAGGGAGATCATCTTTGAGCCCCGTTCGCCGGCAATGGCGTAGGTGTGAAAACGTTCGCCGTTCTCGATGTTATAAATGTCGATTTGCTCGTATTCACGAATATTGACCGCGTCCAGCAAATCCTGATCGATGGCGCAGGAGCCTTCGTAGTTGAGCTCGGCGTGGGTTACCCGGGCCTGGTGCAGTTTGCCCCTGAGCATGATGCGTTGCATGTCCATGTTCACTTGTCTCCGTTGTTACCGCCTTGGAGGCGTAAAGGGCGGGATCACCGTGCCAATGCGATCGGGGCTGCACTGCCTGCGCCCCGTCCGGCTATCCTGCCAAAAAACGATGATGGTTCTACAGTGCCACCACCTGGTTGTCGATCAGTCTGGCCTTGCCCAGAAAGGCGGCCATCAGGATCACCACCGCCCGGCTTTCTCCGGTCAGCGGGGTCAGGGTATCGGCATCCACCATGTCGATGCCGTCGGTACGAAAACCGGCGCTGTCGAGCCGGGCGCGGCCATCGGCGGCCAGCCGTTCGAGGTCGCGTTCGCCGGCAGCCAGCCGCTCGGCCAGCCAGTTCATGGTGGCGGCCAGTTCCGGCGCCAGCGCCCGCTCGGCCTCGGTCAGATAACCGTTACGGGAGCTCAGCGCCAGGCCGTCGTCGGCGCGCACCGTGGGCACGCCGATAATCTCCACCGGCAGGTTGAGATCGGCGGTCATTTTACGGATCAGTGCCAGCTGCTGGTAGTCCTTTTCGCCAAAGCAGGCGACGTCCGGCTGCACCAGGTTGAACAGCTTGCACACCACGGTGCTCACGCCGTCGAAATGGCCCGGGCGCAGGGCGCCTTCCAGCACCTCGGATACTCCGGGCACGCTGACCTTGGTCTGCTGATGCTGACCGTTGGGGTACATCAGCTCGGGGGTGGGGGTAAACACCAGCTCCGCCAGCTCGCCCAGGCGTTCGCAGTCCTGCTCCAGGGTGCGCGGGTAGGCGGCCAGATCGGCGGCCCGGTCAAACTGCAGGGGGTTGACGAAAATGCTCACCACCACCTTGTCGGCTGTTTCACGGGCCCGGCGCACCAGCTCCAGGTGGCCGTCGTGCAGGTTGCCCATGGTGGGCACAAAGCCGATGCGCAGTCCGGCGCGGCGCCACTCGCTGATGGTGGCGCGCAGCGGCTCAATGGTACTGACCAGTTGCATGGCAATTCCTCAGTTAAAGCTGTGCTCGGGACCGGGAAAGCGGCCTGCGGCCACCTCGGCCACATAGGTCTCGATGGCGGCCTTTACATTGCCGCCGTCGGCGAGAAAGTTCTTGGTGAATTTGGGCACATAGCCGGAGGTCAGGCCCAGGGCGTCCTGCATCACCAGCACCTGGCCGTCGGTGCCGGCACCGGCACCGATGCCGATGACCGGAATCGACAGCATGCGGCTGATGTCGGCGGCCAGGGGGCTGGGTACGCACTCCAGCACCAGCAGCTGAATGCCGGCGGCTTCCAGCGTCCGGGCGTGATGCTTGATCTGTTCGGCCTGCTCGGTTTCGCGGCCCTGCAGCTTGAAACCGCCGAACACGTGCACCGACTGGGGCGTCAGTCCCAGGTGGCCGCACACCGGCACGCCCTGGCGGGTGAGCTGCTGCACGGTGTCGGCCAGCCAGTCGCCGCCTTCCAGCTTCACCATATGGGCCCCGGCGCGCATCAGTTGGGCGGCATTGGTGCAGGCCTGCTCGGGCGTGTTGTAGCTCATGAACGGCATATCGGCGACGATAAATGCCTTTTCGCAGCCGTTGGCCACACAGCGGGTGTGGTAGGCCATGTCGTCCACGGTTACCCCAAGGGTGCTGCTTTCGCCCTGCAGCACCATGCCAAGGGAGTCGCCAATCAGAATGGCGTGCACGCCCGCCTGTTCAAACAGGGTGGCAAAGGTGGCGTCATAGGCGGTGATCATGGCGATCTTGTCCCCGGCCTGCTTCATGGCCTGCAGCCGGGCGGTGGTGATTTTGCTCATATGGTTTCCTGTTACTGCTCGGGCAGTGGAGTCATGCCGTTAAGGGAGCACTGTTGCAGCAGGGAGGAGAGGGGGGTGCCGCAGGGTAAAATCAGGCCGGGGGCCAGATCTGCCAGCGGATAGAGTACGAATTCCCGTTGCTTCATGCCGTAGTGGGGCACGGTCAGGCGCTCGTCGTCGATACGCTGCTCACCATAGAGCAGCAGGTCGAGATCGAGCGCCCGGGGGCCCCAGCGTTCGTCCTTGCGCACCCGGCCTTCACGCTGCTCGATGCCTTGCAGGGCATCGAGCAGGGCGTGAGGGGCCAGCTCGGTGTCAAACACCGAGACACCGTTGATGTAGTCCGGCTGATCGGCCGGGCCCATGGGTTTGCTGCAATACAGCGGCGAGTGGCGCAGGCTGCCGGGCTCGGCCAGCGTCTGCAGGGCCTGCTGGGCGGCGCGAATGCGCGCCAGGGGGGCATTCAGATTGGCACCCAGGGCGACGTAAACGGTGGTCACGACTCTTTTCTCCGGCGCGGCCGGCGGCGGGGACGCTTGCGTTTGCGCTCGCCACCGTCGTTATGGCCGTTGTCCCGCTGACTGTTGCGGCTCAGTTGCTGACGATCCACCGGGTTGGCCTGCTGGAACTCGGTCCACCAGTCGGCCAGCTCGCGCAGCCGTGGATCCAGCTCGGCCCGCAGCAGCAGAAAATCGTAACCGGCGCGGAACTTGGGGTGTTCCAGCAAGCGGAACGGGCGTTTGCCGGCGCGTTTGGTGAGCCGGTCCTGCAGCATCCAGATGTCTCGTACCACGGTACTGAAGCGGCGCGGTATGGCCACGCTTTTCACCTGGCGGCCAATAACGTCGTCGGCGGCCAGCATAAAGGCGTCGTGATAGCCCAGGCCACCCTCGTTGACGAACTCCTGAGTGCGGGTTTCCACCGGGCCCCACAGCAGCGCGGCGTAGAGGAAGGCGGGGGTCACCCGCAGATCCTGGGCAATACGTTCGTCGGTGTTGGCCAGAGCCAGCTCGATAAAGCGACCGTAGCGGTTGTTGCCCCGTCCCATGACCTCGGCGGCTTCCGGAAACAGGGGCGCGAACAGGCCGTAGTGCTGTAACTGGCGGTAGGTTTCCACGCCCTGGCCGGCCAGCAGCAGCTTGAGGGTTTCCTCAAACAGCCGGGCCGGGGGAATATCGGCCAGCAGCGGCGCCAGCTCCTTGATCGGGGCCTCGGTGCGCGGGCTGATGGACAGCCCCAGTTTGGCGGAGAAGCGCACCGCCCGCAGCATGCGCACCGGATCTTCCCGGTAGCGGGTTTCCGGGTCGCCAATCAGCTCCAGACGGCGGGCCTCCAGATCCGCCAGGCCGCCGGCAAAGCCGTGCACGGTGAAGTCGGCAATGTTGTAGTAAAGGGCGTTGACGGTGAAGTCGCGGCGCTCGGCGTCTTCCTCGATGGTGCCGTAGACATTGTCGCGCAGCAGCATGCCTTCCTTGGAGCGGGCGGAGATGTGCTTGCTGGTGTTGACGCTGTGGTGATGGCCGCGAAAGGTGGCCACCTCGATCACGTCGCGGCCAAACAGCACGTGGGCCAGGCGAAAGCGGCGTCCCACCAGCCGGCAGTTGCTGAACAGCCCCTTGACCTGCTCGGGCGTGGCGTTGGTGGCCACGTCGAAGTCCTTGGGCTGGCGCCCCAGCAGCAGGTCGCGCACGCCACCGCCCACCAGGTAGGCGTCAAAGCCTGCCTTGTTCAGGCGATAGAGTACCTTGAGGGCGTTCTCACTGATTTGTCGGCGCGAAATACCGTGCTGGTCGCGCGTCAGTACCACGGGTTGCAAGGGCAACGCCTCCTGTTGTCGGGTCAGCAGCTTTTTACAAAAGCCGGCAATCTGGGAAAAAATGGGACACCTCGCGGGGCTCGGGGTTGAAAAATCGGCGCACTATGATAGCGCAGGGCGCTGAAAATGCGAACTGTCGGCGCAATTCAGCTCGATGTGCGGCCCCCTGGGCACCCGCTCCAGCCGCCAGTTGGGCACCGCCCAGGCCAGCAGCTCGGCCGTGCCGGCACCGAACAGTTCCGCCGGGGGCCGCTGGCCGAGAAAGGCCAGCGCCTGCCACAGGGCCGGGCCCGGGGCGCGGGTATCAAGGGCCGGCGCATGGTTCTGTTTCGACAGCTTGTGGCCGCCGTGCACCGCCAGTGGCAGGTGCAGCCAGCCGGGCTCGGGGGCGTGCAGCAGCCGGTAGAGGGCGATCTGGCGCACCGTGGGCTCCAGCAGGTCGGCGCCGCGCACCACTTCGGTGACGCCGGCGTCCATGTCGTCGATCACCACCGCCAGGTTGTAGGCATAAAGGCCGTCGCGCCGGCGCACGATAAAGTCTTCTTCGGCCAGCGCGTCGGCCACGTTCACTTCGCCCTGCAGCCGATCGTGAAAGCCATAGACGGGCGTGGTCATGTTCAGCCGTACGGCCGCGTTTTGTTCCGGCAAGCCCAGTTCGCGGCAGTGGCCGGTATACAGGCCACCGGCGGCGGCGATCTGCTTGCGGGTGCAGTGGCAGTGGTAGGTCAGGCCGCGGCCGGCCCAGTCGTTCAGTATTTCCCGATAACGGCCGTGGCGCCGGCTCTGATACACCAGTTCGCCGTCCCAGTGCAGGCCCAGGGCCTCCAGGGTGCGCAATATGTCGTCGGCGGCGCCGGGGACTTCCCGGGGTGGGTCCAGGTCTTCCATGCGCACCAGCCATCGTCCCGCCAGGCTGCGGGCCTGCAGGTAACTGCCGAGGGCGGCGACAAGGGAGCCAAAATGAAGAGGACCGCTGGGAGAGGGGGCAAAGCGCCCAGTGTAGCGGTCGGGCGCTGTGGTGTTCATGGCGTAATCAGGCCGATCAGTAACCGGCCATCTGCTTTTCCTTGATCTCGGCCAGAGTCTTGCAGTCGATGCACAGGTCGGCGGTGGGGCGGGCTTCCAGACGGCGAATACCGATTTCCACGCCACAGTGCTCGCAAAAACCGAAGTCGTCGTCCTCGATTTTCTGCAGGGTCTTTTCGATCTTCTTGATCAGCTTGCGTTCCCGATCCCGGGCGCGCAGCTCAAGAGCGAATTCTTCTTCCTGGGCGGCTCTGTCTACCGGATCGGGGAAGTTGGCCGCCTCGTCCTTCATGTGGCCCACGGTACGATCCACTTCTTCGCGCAATTGATTGCGCCAGGCGCCCAGAATCTTGCGGAAGTGCGTTTTCTGCGCTTCGTTCATGTATTCTTCGTCGGGCTTGGCCTGGTAGGGCTCAACACCGGCAATAGCCAGAATACCGAGAGATTTTTTGGTTTCGACTGCTGGCATTCCGTATCTCCTAAAAAGCAAATATTGCGCCAACCTAACTTGAGAAGCGGCTATCTATAGCAGAAAGCATATTGGCAACGCAATTTTACCGTGCTGTTTCTGCGAAAGTGGTCCACCGGCAACAGCCGCCGGTGTTGGCAAACCACCCTGACAACCCAAAGCGGCGGCATCCTCTTTGGTGAGCTCACCAGATGGGGGCGGGCCCTGCGCTTTTCAAGGCTGGAGCCCCCGGCCCTGCTACGGTTACCATTATCCTGTTATTCCAACAACTATAGGTATTATTTTGCGTTTTTCCTCCATGCTGGGCCGCGGACGACTGATCCAGCGTTATAAACGCTTTCTGGCCGACATTATCGTCGACGATCAAATACTGACGCTGCATTGCCCCAATACCGGCCGCATGACCGGTTGTGCCGAGCCGGGCTGGACCGTGTATTACTCCACCGCCGACAACCCCAGGCGCAAGTATGCCCATACCTGGGAGCTCTGCCGGGACGACGCCGGAGACTTTATCTGCGTCAACACCGCCCGGGCCAACCAGCTGGTGGCCGAGGCCCTGGCCGAGCAGCGCATACCGGCGCTGGCCGGCTATGAACAAGTGCGTGCCGAAGTGCGTTACGGCGCCGAGAACAGCCGTATCGATTTTCTGCTGAGCGGCCCCGGCCGGCCCGACTGTTATGTGGAGGTGAAAAGCGTGACCCTGCACGAAGGGGAAGGACAGGGCTTTTTTCCCGATACCCAGAGCGTGCGGGCACAGAAGCATGTGCGCGAGCTGATGGAATGCGCTCAGGCCGGGCACAGAGCCGTGATGCTGTTTTGCGTGTTGCACACCGGCATTGAGCGGGTCAGCCCCGCCGAACATCTGGATTCAAAATATGCCGCTCTGGTGCGCGAGGCCGTGGCCGCGGGTGTGGAATGCCTGGCCTGGAAAGCCGAGATTTCCCCGGAGGGCATGACCCTGACCCAGCCGGTATCGGTGAAGGTTTAAACACCGAGGTGCCGTTGAAGGCCGCCTGTGGGATCGGCGCCGTGCAGCGATAACCGGGTTGCCTCCTTCGACACGCTTCATTAAATGCCACTCAACAAAAAAGCCTGCTGCGAACATACTCAATGTTCGGTCAGGCTTTTTTACTTCGTCGCGGCGAGCAAACTCGCCCCATGGACGCTCGGCACATGCCATCCCTGGCATGTGACGGTCGAATACGGCAATCCCGGTTATCACCGCAAGTCAACCCGGCGCTGTTTGTGTAGTTACCCATTCCCTAATCCCCAGTCCCTATTCCCTCTTCAGCTCCCAGCGCTTGAGGCAGTGGTACTCCGGTCCCTGGTCGGTCAGGGTGGAGCGGTACAGGCACAGCGCCTCGGGCCGGTAATGCATGGAGGGAATGGCGGGCAGCGCAGCGGTGGTGCAGTGGCGAAACAGGGTGATGTGCGGGCGGTAGGCCTTGTGGGGTTTGCCCACCCCCGGAGCGCGGCATTTTAGCTCCACGGTGTCGGCCAGCGCCATTAACGCCGCTGGCGGACGGCTCGGCCCCAGCCAGACCACGCCGGCCCGGGGAAAGCAGCCCAGCCGGTCCAGCACCAGCTCAAGGGCGGGCAGGGGCAGTCTGTCCAGTTGCTGAAGCAGGGACGTCTGTTGCTCCGGAGTGCACTGGCCAAGAAAGTGCAGGGTCAGGTGCAGCTGGTGCGGCGGAATGCGCCGGCCGGGCAAGTCCAGCCGCTGCTGCAGTTTTTTCAGTGGTGAGGCCAGCGTCTCGGCGGGAAAGGCCAGAAACAGCCGGTTGTCGTGTTTGGCCATGTGCTTCCTCAAGGTTGTGGCTAACCGGCGGCGGCCGCGCCGCATGGATGGCCCGGCCGGGCACCCGTGATCGCCCTCAGGGCGTCATGACCGCGGTATTGCAGGGCCTGTTCCAGGGCGAGTGGCCGGGCAAACAGAAAACCCTGGCCGTGGTCGCAGCCGATGTCCCTGAGCAGCCACATTTGCTGTTCGGTCTCTATACCCTCGGCCACCACCCTGAGGCCCAGCTTGTGCACCATGGCGGTAATGGCTTCCACCATCTGCTGGTCAACCGGGCTGGTTTCCAGCTCTCTGATAAAGGAGCGGTCGATCTTCAGGGCGTTCACCGGCAGCTGGCGCAGTTGCGACAACGACGAGTAGCCGGTGCCGAAGTCATCAATGGAAATGCGAATACCCAGGCGTTTCAGGTTTTCAATCAACACCATGGCCAGATCGACGTTTTCCATCAGCATGGACTCGGTAATTTCCAGCTCCAGCAGCTCGGGCGGCACCTTCAGGCGTGCCAGCAGGGCCTGCACCTTTTCCGCGAAGCTGGCTTCACGCAACTGACACACACTCAGGTTGACCGCCACCGGTTTGACGGTTCGCCCCGTCTGCATCTGCCGCTGCACAAAACCGCAGGCCGCCTCTATAACCCAGTAGCCGATGGGCACAATCAGGCCGGTCAGTTCGGCCACGGCAATAAAATGGCCCGGACTCTGCACGCCCTGCCCCGGCTGATGCCAGCGCAGCAGGGCTTCAAATTTTTCTACCCGGCCATTCGTCAGGGAAACCACGGGCTGGTACACCAGAAAAAACTGCTGCTGCTCCAGGGCCAGACGCAGTTCCTTTTCGAGCCTGACCGAGTGCAGGGCCTGCTCCTGCATGACCGGGTTGTAAAAAGACAGCTGGAGCTTGCCGGCCCGTTTCGAGTCGTACATGGCCAGATCGGCGTTACGCAGCAGTTCATCGCTGCTGGTACCGTCTTCCGGCGCCAGGGTAATGCCAATGCTGGTGCCCACCACCGCTTCATGCTGGGCCAGGGACACCGGTCTGCTGATGCTGGCGATGATGCTTTCGGCTATCCGCCGGGCATTGTCGGCGCTTTTGATATTGAGCAGCACCACGGCGAACTCGTCGCCGCCCAGCCGTCCGACGATGTCGGTTTTTCTTACTGCGGCGCGCAGGCGCCGGCCCACCTCAATCAGCAGCCGGTCGCCGTCGGTATGGCCGGAGGAATCATTGATGCGCTTGAAATCATCCAGATCCAGATACATCAGCGCCAGACGTTCTCCCGCCCGCCGGCTGTGCAGAATGGCCTGCTCCAGCTGCTCGGTCAGAAAGCGGCGATTGGCCAGGCCGGTAAGATCATCATTGAAGGCCAGTTGCTCCAGTTGGGCGGTTTGCTGCTTGACCAGCTCCCGCAACCGCTCCGGCTCTCGCAGAATGCGGCGTATCAGCAGCGCGAACACCAGGGCGGTGACCAGGCTGAGGGTCATGCCCAGCACCACCGGCAGGGTGAAATTGGTGGGCCGGCTCATGGTCAGGGTCCACTCGCCGTTGGGCACGCGAATGGTTTTGCTGACGCGCTGTTCATCCAGCTTGCCGGGAGAGCGGGCAAACACATCCACCTCGCCGGTGTCGGGATGCAGGCGCGAGAGGGTAAAGGCATAGCCTTTTTGCTGCAGCTGATCCAGCTCGGTAAAGGCCAGCAAATCGTCCAGGTAAATCAGGGCTGTGGCAAACCCCCAGAAGCGCGATTCACCGTTTTGCTCCAGAAACACCGGGTTGCGCCCGACCATGCCCACACGTCCCTGCACCAGCATAAAGGGGCCGGCCAGGGTCAGGGTTTTGCTGCGAATCGCCTGCCAGGCTTCCTTTTTGCGTTGGTCACTCTGCAGCAGGTTGTGGCCTATGCCCTTTTCATTGCCTTCGAGCGGATAGGTTTTTTCGGTGATGCCGTTCGGCGCCAGTTGCAGGTTGGACACGCCGCCCAGGGTTTGCATGACCTCTTCGGCGAATTTGTCGAAATCCCGAAACTGGCCGTTACTGCGCCGTACTTCCTGGGCGAGAATATAGGTGGATGACAGCGAGCGGGTCAGGCGCCGCTCAATGGCGCCGGCCTGCACGCCCACCACTTCTTCCATCAGCAGCAGTTGCTCCTTGCGGTCCGCCAGCAGGCTCAGGTGTGTGTAATAGGCCCCTGCGGCAAAAATGCACACAAATGCCAACAGGGTATACAGGCTGCTGGTTCGGACTTTAAGCATTGAGTTCTCTTACCTGGCTTGCCAGGAGCAGGTGCGTATGGTGGTTTCCGGGCTCAGGCACGACCACTCAACAATGCCCAAATCAGCGTATTCAGCCGCGGCGGCTTCACTGTCATCCACTATACACAATCTTTGAAGGGGGTTCCCAGTGGCGGTGATGTGCACAAGGGCGGCTTCGCTAGCATCCGCACTCGTAGTGCTTTGCGCGGGCTTTTGGCACAATAGTCGCGCCACCCCCGGCCAGCCGAGTAATTCCGTGAATCAGCTACCCATTACGGAGGCCCTGCCTCACCTGCAACAGGCGCTGGCAGCCAGCCAGATTATCGTCGAGGCGCCCCCCGGCGCCGGCAAGTCCACCTGGCTGCCGCTTTGGCTGCTGCAACAGCCGGTCATTGATGGCCGCATCATTATGCTGGAACCACGCCGGCTGGCGGCCCGCTCCATTGCCCAGTATCTGGCGGCGCAGCTGGGGGAACAGCCCGGCCAGACGGTGGGTTACCGCATGCGCGGCGAAAGCCGCAGCGGCAAACACACCCGGCTGGAGGTGGTCACCGAAGGGGTATTGACCCGTATGTTGCAGGCGGATCCCGAGCTGAGCGGGATATCGTTGCTGATTTTTGACGAGTTTCACGAGCGCAGCCTGCAGGCGGATCTGGCCCTGGCCTTTGCCCTGGAGTGTCAGGCGCTGCGCGACGACCTCAAGATCATGGTGATGTCCGCCACCCTGGAGGGTCTGGCGCTGGACTGCCTGTTGCCCGAGGCCGAGCTGGTGGTCAGCCGGGGCCGCAGTTTTCCTGTTGAACTGGAATACCGGCCGCGCAATCAGCACAGCCCCCTTGAGGAAAGCCTGGGCCGGGCGGTGCTCGACGCCCTTAACCGTGAGCCGGGCAGCTTGCTGGCCTTTCTGCCCGGGGAGCGGGAAATTCGCCGGACCGAGGACTGGTTGCGCGAGCGCCTGCCCGCCGAGGTTGAACTCAGGCCGCTTTATGGTCGTCTTTCCCTGGCGGAGCAGCAGGCGGCCATTGCTCCGGCGGCGGACGGACGGCGCAAGGTGGTACTGGCCACCAATGTGGCGGAAACTTCGCTCACCATTGAAGGCATTCGCATGGTGGTGGACGCGGGGCTGGAGCGTCAGGCCCGTTTCGACCCCGAGGCCGGCCTCACCCAGTTGCAAAGCCGGCTCATTGGTCAGGCCTCGGCCACCCAGCGCGCCGGCCGGGCCGGGCGACTGCAGCCGGGCCTGTGCATTCGGCTGTGGAGCAGGGAGCAACAGGAGCGGCTGGCGCCGCGCCGGCCGGCGGAAATCGAACAAAGCGATCTCGCCGGCTTTGTGCTGGAGTGTGCCGCCTGGGGCGCCGAGCCCGAGCAGTTGCCGCTGCTCACGCCGCCACCGGCGCCGTTGCTGGCGGCGGCCCGGGCGCAACTGGCGGCCCTGGGCCTGCTGGCCGGACACCAGCTCACGGCCCTGGGCCGCCGGGTCTGGCAGCTGGGCACCGAGCCCTGGCTGGGGCAACTGCTGCTCACCGCCCTCGACTGGCAGCGGCAGGGCCATGACGGCGCCCTGGCCGATGCCGCCTGGCTGCTGGCGCTGCTGGAAGAAAGCCGCCCCGGCGATGGTCCGCTGTCGGGCCAGTTGCTGGCGGCAAGAGGCCGGCTCAGGGCGGGGGCCCGGCGTTGGTTTGAGCGGGTCAATCAGCCCCTGGCCGAGCCGGTGGGCACCTACGTGGGGCCGCTGCTGGCCAATGCCAGACCCGAATGGGTGGGGCAGTTGCGCACCGGGCGCCGTTATGGCCTGGCCGGCGGGCTCAGTGCCGATCTGCCCGAGGGCAGCCCGCTCACCGGCAAGGACTGGCTGGCGGTGGCGGCCCTGGGGCGGGGCGAGCGGGGCGTGTTTGTGCAGGCCGCCGAGCCGGTGACGCTGGCGCAGTTGCAGCGCTTTGTGCCGGCGCGTTTCAGCGAGCGCGAGCAGCTGGAATGGGACGACAATGCCAACCGGGTGCGGGCCGAACGCCACTGGTGCTTTGGCCAGCTGGTGCTGCGACGCACGCCGCTGGACTCGGTCAGCCCGGAGCAGCGTGCCCAATGTCTGTTGCAGGAGCTGCAAAAGCGGGGCTGGGCCGCGCTGCCGCTGAACGAAGCGGCCCGGCAAATATGGCTGCGACTGAAGCTGGCCGGACAAAAACTGGCCGACAAAGGCTTTGCGGAATGTGACGAAGCCGCCTGGCTGGCGGAGGCGGAACACTGGCTGGCGCCCCATCTGCACGGGCTCGGACGCTGGGACGAGCTGGCCAAACTCGACTGGAGCGCGATTTTACTGAGCCGGCTGGACTGGTCACAGCGGCAATTGCTGGATACCCTGCTACCCGGTCACCTCGAACTGGCCACCGGCACCCGGGCGGCCATTCGTTACCGGGAACAAGAAGACCCGGTATTGCCGGTGAAACTGCAGGAAATGTTTGGCCAGGCCGGTTCGCCGCTGCTGGCCGAGGGCCGGGTGCCGCTGGTGCTTGAGCTGCTGTCGCCGGCGCGCCGGCCGCTGCAGCTGACCCGGGACCTGGCCGCCTTCTGGGCTGGAGCCTATCAGGAGGTTAAAAAGGAAATGCGCGGACGCTACCCCAAACACCCGTGGCCCGATGATCCCGCCAACACGGCGCCGACCCGGCACACCAAGAAACACATGAAGCACTGATTATGGCAAAAAAGACAACCCGCAAGACCCGTAAAAAGCCGGTCAAGAGACAGCGCCGGTTCGGCTGGGGGCTGATGCTCAAGCTGGCCCTGGTGGGCGCCGTGCTGATGGGCATTTTCGGCATCTACCTCGACAGCCAGGTGCGCGCCCGCTTTGAAGGGCAGAAATGGGCGTTGCCTGCGCTGGTCTACAGCCGGCCGCTGGAGCTGTTTCCGGGGCAGAAGCTGTCTCATGCGCAGATGCTGCGGGAGCTGCAATTGCTCAACTACCGCAAGGTGGCCAGCCCCTCGCGCCCCGGCGAGTACGCGGTCAGCAATAACCGCATCGAGATCCATCGCCGGCCGTTCAACTTTGCCGACGGTGCCGAGCAGGCGCGTACCCTGTTGCTGAGCTTTGACGGCCAGCGCCTGAGCCGCATGCAGAACCCGGACAACGGCCGGGAGCTGGGTTATGCGCGCATGGATCCGGTGCTGCTGGACCGGCTTAACGTCGACGAGCGGGAAGACCGGCTGCTGGTGCGCCTGGATCAGGTGCCCGAGCTGCTGGTGCAGGCGCTGATCACGGTGGAAGACAGAGACTTCTATCAGCACGACGGCGTGTCGCCGCTGGCGATACTGCGCGCCCTGGTGGTGAACATCAAGGCCGGGCGCACGGTGCAGGGCGGCAGTACCCTGACCCAGCAGCTGGCCAAGAACTTTTTCCTCACTCAGGATCGCAGCCTGTGGCGCAAGGTGCAGGAAGCCTACATGGCGCTGATCATCGACTTTCGTTACGACAAGGACGAGATCCTCGAGGCCTACCTCAACGAGGTCTATCTGGGCCAGAACGGCGCCAAGGGTGTCCACGGTTTTGGCCTGGCCAGTTATTTCTATTTCGGCCTGCCCATCAATGAACTGAACCCGGATCAAATGGCGCTGCTGGTGGCGCTGGTCAAGGGCCCGTCCTTCTATGACCCCTGGCGCAATGCCGAACGGGCCCGGGAGCGGCGGGATCTGGTGCTGCGTTTGCTGGCCAACGAGGGCCACATTGACCGGCAGACCTATGAGCGGGCCAGCAGTCGGGATCTGGGACTGATTGAGCGGGGCCGGATGGGCTATGGCCGCACCCCGGCCTTTATGGGCCTGCTCAGAAATGAGCTGCAGGGCCGCTTTGGTCCCGAGTTTCTCAATCAGAACGGGCTGCGCATTTTCACCAGCCTGGATCCCATCGCCCAGCACACCGCCGAGCAGGCGGTGGCCGAGCAGATCAAGCAGCTGCGCGCCAACACCAAGCGCAATGATCTGGAGGCCGCCATGGTGGTGTCCAACTGGCGCAAGGGCGAGGTCAGCGCCGTGGTGGGCGGGGCCGATCCGGCCTTTGCCGGCTTTAACCGGGCGCTGTCGGCGCGCCGCCCCATCGGTTCGTTGATCAAGCCGCCGGTTTATGCCCTGGGGCTGGAAAGCGGCTTTACCCTGGCTAGCACCCTGAAGGACGAGCCGGTGACCCTGCGCAGCGAAGGCGGTCAGGTATGGCGGCCCAAGAACTACGATCGCCAGTATCGCGGCAATGTGCTGTTGGTGGATGCCCTAGCCAAGTCCCTCAACGTGCCCACGGTCAATCTGGGCATGGCGATCGGGCTGGACAAGGTGGTGGACGGGCTGCGGCGCCTGGGTGTGGAGCAGCCGATTCCGCCCTATCCGTCCATGTTGCTGGGCACCCTGGAGCTGACCCCCTTTGAGGTGAATCAGTTGTTCCTGACCCTGGCCAATCAGGGCCTGTATCAACCGCTGACCGCGATTCGCGCGGTGCAGGACGAAGACGGCGAGCTGATTTATCAGCACAGTGCCCGGGCCAGGCAGGTGCTGGAGCCGGAGGCCGGTTATCTGGGGCTCTATGCCATGACCCGCACCGTGGCCGGGGGCACCGCCGCCCATCTGGCGGCGCGCTTTCCCAACCGGGTGATGGCGGGCAAGACCGGCACCACCAACGATCTGCGCGATGCCTGGTTTGCCGGCCTCGACAACGAGGAGCTGGTGACTACCTGGGTGGGCCGGGACGACAACGGCGTCACCGGCCTGACCGGGGCCAGCGGCGCGTTGCGGGTATACAGCCGCTATCTGGACGGCCGGGGTGTGGACTCCCTGGAGCTGACTCCGCCGCCGGGCATCGATCAGGTGAACTTTGCCCTCAGCGACGGTCAGCCCGCCGATCCCCGCTGTGAGCCGACCCGGCTGCTGCCGGCCCGCACCGGTGGCCTGCCGCCGATCCGCGGCTGCCGGCCGTCGTTGCCCGAGCTGCCTTCCGGCGAGCAGGTGGGCGGCTGGTTGCGGGATATCTTCGACTTCGCCCGCTGAGTCATGGTGGGGTGGGGCATGGTCCTCACCCCGCACGCTTCTGGTTCCCTTCTCGAGTTCCTCACGTTTCACCCCGGCAGGTGAAAGCCGCCGTCTCCGTATATGCTGAATAGAACAGACGGAGGTGAGCACCATGTTTGCTTTTCATCATGTAACCCTGAACGTGCGAAACCTGGATGCGGCCGAAGGGTTTTACAAGGGGCTCGGTTTTGAGCCCGATTATCGCTGGCAGGATGAGCAGGGGGAGCTCCAGATCTGTCATCTGCGCCTCGGGCAGGCGCGACTGGAATTGTATTGTTTTCGTCCGGTGGACGAGCCCGAGCTGGCGGCGCTGCCGCCCTGGGCCCAGGGACACCGGCTGGGGCTGCGGCATTTCGCGTTGCAGGTGGAGGATCTGGACGATGCCCTGAGCAGTCTGCACGGGGCTGGACTGCTGGCGGACAAGCCGTCACCGGTGCCCGGACAGACCTGTGAACGTTACGTATTTATCATGGATCCGGACGGAAACAGCGTGGAGTTGCTGGAAGCGCCGCTGGTGGAGATACAGCGGCCGGCGTAGGCATGGAGAATATCTGAAGTTTCAGAGCCTACAGGCACTAGAACCAGATTGAGCGAAGCAGTGGCAGGGATTACCGTAACCGACCGTCAAATGCCAGGGATGGCATTTGCCGAGCGCTACAAGGATGTACTTGCAGCGTGTCGGTGGAGGTAACCCTGCCACTGCTTCGTTGTGCAGGTGGCTCTGGGGCTAATCTTTAGCCCTTGAGCGCAGCAAAAGCCTTGTCGGCGGCGGCCAGGGTATCTGCAATTTCCTGCTCACCGTGGGCCAGGGACATAAAGCCGGCTTCAAAGGCGCTGGGCGCCAGGTACACGCCCTGGTCCAGCATCAGGTGGAAGAAGCGCCTGAAGGCGTCCAGATCGCAGCGGGTGACCTGCTCGTAGCAGCTGATGTTGTTCTCCTCGGTAAAGAAGAAACCAAACATGGCGCCCACCCGGTTGGTGGTAAAGGCAATGCCGTGCCTGTCGGCGGCGGCCTGCAGGCCGTCGACCAGCGCCTGGGTTTTCTGCTCCAGAGCCTCATACACGCCGGGCTGGCTGATGGCGTTGAGGGTGGCCAGACCCGCGGCCATGGCCACCGGGTTGCCGGACAGGGTGCCGGCCTGATACACGGGACCGGTGGGGGCCAGATGCTCCATCACCTCACGACGGCCGCCAAAGGCGCCCACCGGCATGCCGCCACCGATGATCTTGCCCAGAGTGGTCAGATCGGGCTTCACGCCAAAGCGCTGCTGCGCGCCGCCCAGAGAGGCGCGGAAACCGCACATCACTTCGTCGAAAATCAGCAGGGCACCGAACTCGTCACAAATGCTGCGCAGGCCTTCGAGGAAACCGGGGGCGGGAGGAATGCAGTTCATGTTGCCGGCCACCGGCTCCACGATGATACAGGCGATATCTGCCGGGGCGGCCTCAAAGGCGGCCCTTACCGAGTCCAGGTCGTTAAAGGTGCAGGTCAGGGTGTGCTTGGCGAAGTCGGCGGGTACGCCCGGTGAGTTGGGCTGACCCAGGGTCAGGGCGCCGGAGCCGGCCTTGACCAGCAGGCAGTCGGCGTGGCCGTGGTAGCAGCCCTCGAACTTCAGGATCTTGTCGCGGCCGGTAAAGCCCCGGGCCAGGCGAATGGCGCTCATGGTGGCCTCGGTGCCGGAGTTGACCATGCGCACCTGCTCCATGGAGGGCACCAGCTCGGACACTTTCTCGGCCATGGTCACTTCCACGCCGGTGGGGGCGCCAAAGCTCAGACCGCGGGACACGGCCTCAATCACGGCATCCTTCACCACGGCGGCGTTGTGGCCCAGGATCATCGGGCCCCAGGAGCCGACGTAATCGATGTAGCTGTTGCCGTCCACGTCATACATGCGGGCGCCGTCGGCGCGCTCGATAAAGCGGGGGGTGCCGCCCACGCCGCTGAAGGCGCGAACCGGCGAGTTGACGCCGCCGGGAATAAAGCGGCGGGCCTGGTTAAAGAGTTCGTCAGACTTGGACATGCACATAATCCTTGGTGTTCAGGGTCGAGATGGCCGCAGGCTGGGCGGCCGGTGTGAGCCGACTATAACAAAATCTCCACAGGCCGAGAATCGGGCCTGAGTCGCACAATACTTGAACTGATTGGTCGGGTATTGGATAATTTCGCCGACACCGATATTAAAGAGGTAGTGATGAGCGAAGCAGTCCCCCTGCCGATACAGATGAGCGATGCGGCAGCCAACAAGGTCAAGGCCCTGATCGCCGAAGAGGAAAACCCCAATCTCAAGCTGCGGGTATACATCACCGGCGGCGGCTGCTCCGGTTTTCAGTACGGCTTTACCTTTGATGAAAGCAGCAACGACGGCGACACCGTGATCGAAAAGAACGGCATCGTCATGGTGGTGGATGCCATGAGCCTGCAATATCTGGTGGGCGGCACCGTCGACTATGTGGAAGGCCTGGAGGGCTCGCGCTTTCTGGTGACCAACCCCAACGCCACCAGCACCTGCGGCTGTGGCTCTTCCTTCAGCATCTGAGGCACATATGTCCCTGTTTGACTGGTTTGGCGGCGGTGCCAGCCCGGCCGCCGAGGCGGCACCGGCGGTGAACAGCCCCGAGCGGCTGGCGCTGTATCAGAAAGAGTGGTGCCCCTATTGCCAGCGGGTCAAGGCGGTGGTGCGCGAGCTGGGCCTGGAGCTGGCCGAGTATGACACCAATGATCCCGAACACCTGCAGGCGCTGATGGCCGGGGGCGGCCAGCGCATGGTGCCCTGCCTGCGCATTGAGCAGGACAACGGCGACTATTTCTGGCTGTACGAGTCGGCGGATATTGCCGCCTACCTGCGTCGGCATTTCGGCAAGGAGTCATGAGCGTCTTTACGCTGCACCCGCGGCTGACCGCCGACTGCGTGGTGCTGGGCGAACTGCCGCTTAGCCGGGTGCTGCTGGCCAAAGACGGCCGCTACCCCTGGCTGATCCTGGTGCCCCGGCGTGCCGATATTCGTGAAATTCACCATTTGAGTGAGACCGACCAGCAACAGCTGATGCGCGAGTCTTGCGCCCTGGGCCGGCTGATGGAAGACACGCTGTCGCCGGACAAGCTCAACGTGGCGGCACTCGGCAACCTGGTGCCTCAGTTGCACCTGCATCATATCGCCCGTTTTACCACGGACGATGCCTGGCCCGGCCCGGTCTGGGGGCGGTTTGATGCCAAGCCCTATGAACACGCCGAGGCCGAAGCCGTCCGCTGGCGCGAACGATTGGCCAGCCTGCCGGATTTTGTGTCCGCAGCATAAAACAGGGCCCGCATGCTGCGGGCCCTGTTATTTTCTAGTTTTTTGCCAGCATCACTTCACCAACCCGGGTCAGCTGAGCCAGCAGTTGCCTGGCCCTGGGCTGAAAGCGGGCCAGCTCGGCGGCGGGCAGCCTGGCGGCCTGGGGCAGCTTGACGGTCTTGGGATCCTGGTGCACGCCATTCACCAGAAATTCGTAATGCAGGTGCGGTCCGGTCACGCGGCCGGTGGCGCCCAGGGTGCCGATTTGCTGCTCCTGTTTTACCCTTTGTCCCTTTTTCACCATGCGCTTGTCCAGGTGCAGATACTTGGTGACATAGGTGCTGTCGTGGCGGATAAACACATAGTTGCCGTTAAAGCGGTTGTAGCCCGACTCGGTGACCACGCCGCTGCCGGACGCCACCACGGGGGTGCCGGTGCGGGCGGCATAGTCGATGCCCCGGTGTGGCCGCACCTGGCCGGTGACCGGGTGCAGCCGGCGTGGGTTGAAGTTGGAACTGATATGGCTGAAGTTTACCGGTGCGCGCAAAAAGCTCTTGCGCATGGCCCGGCCGTCCGGTGAATAGTAGTTGCCATCCTCGTGACGCACCGCCTGATACACCTTGCCCTGGTTGACGAACTCGGCGGCCAGAATATCGCCGGTGCCCACCCGCAGGCCGTCCTTGTACTGCTCTTCAAACAGCACGGTAAAGTAGTCGCCGGCGCGAATATCGAGGGCAAAGTCCAGATCCCAGGCGAACATGGCCGCCAGGCTCATGATCTGACCGGCGCTGAGCCCGGCGGTCACGCCGGCATTCCAGAAGCTGGAATCGACCTTGCCCTGGGCAAATTTGTTGCGGTTTTCCAGGCTGGCGCTGTGAACGCGGCTGTTCAGGCCCTGGGGATCCTGACTGATTTCCAGGGTGCGGGCGGCGTCCAGCGGATACAGCAGGCCGGCAAAGCCATCGTCCTTGTCGAAACGAAAGGTGAGCTTGTCGCCCGGGTGCAGGGTCTGCAGGGGAGCGGCCTGTTTAAGCAGGCTGATGTCGTGCAACAGCGCCGGAGGCAGTTTCAGGCGGGCAAAAATCAGTGACAGGGTATCACCGGAGCGGACCTGCACCACCTGCTCCCGGGCATGGCGGCGCTGGTCGCGAAAGGGAATGTTTTCCAGTTCCAGCTCAAGCGCACGTTTGCGTGCGGGGCTGGCCTGCTGTTCCTGCTCGGGAGCGAGGCTGCGGCTGGCCAGGGCCGTTTCGCTGGGCAGCAGCGCCAGCAACACCATGCCCGCACTCAGGGCGGAGATGGCAATACGGTGGCCGCGGGGCAGTCGTCTGAACAGTCGGATTACGGGCATGTTTGGCTCTTCCCTGAAAACTGGCAAAATTTTACAGCCTTTCCAATTTATTCGCCATTCCAGTAGTATGATGTGTTTCTTAATTACCTTGCCTGACCTTCCTTGGGTGCCCCGGCCCGAATCAAGGGAGAATCCATTCAGGCCTGCCGAACAGGAGTGAAGTTGTCATGTCCCAGCTGGAAGCGGCGCTGGCGGAAATCAAGCGCGGTGCCGAAGAGATACTGGTTGAAGAAGAGCTGATTGCCAAGCTGAAGGAAGGTCGCCCGCTGCGGGTGAAACTGGGCATGGATCCCACCGCCCCCGATATTCATCTGGGTCATACCGTGATCCTCAACAAGCTGCGCCAGTTCCAGGATCTGGGCCATGAAGTGTTGCTGCTCATCGGTGACTTTACCGCCCAGGTGGGCGATCCGTCCGGCAAGAACAGCACCCGTCCGCCGCTCACTCCCGAACAGGTAGCCGAGAATGCCAAAACCTACGCCGAGCAGGCATTCAAGGTGCTGGACCCGGCCAAAACCCAGATCGTGTATAACTCCAGCTGGCTGGGCGAGCTGGGTGCCACCGGCATGATCCGGCTGGCGTCCAAGCTGACCGTGGCGCGCATGCTGGAGCGGGACGACTTTAAAAAGCGTTACGCCGCCGGCCAGTCCATCGCCATTCACGAGTTCATGTATCCGCTGTTGCAGGGTTACGATTCGGTGGCGCTGAAGGCCGACGTGGAGCTGGGTGGCACCGATCAGAAGTTCAACCTGCTGATGGGCCGTGAGCTGCAGAAGGACGCCGGCATGTCGCCCCAGGTGGTGCTGACCATGCCGCTGCTGGAAGGCCTGGACGGTATCAAGAAAATGTCCAAGTCTGCCGGCAACTACATCGGTGTGGATGAAGCGCCGAACGAGATGTTTGGCAAGATCATGTCGCTGTCCGACGAGCTGATGTGGCGCTACTTCGAGCTGCTGTCGCGCCGCAGTCTGGATGAACTGGCGGCACTGAAGCAGCAGGTGGCCGATGGCGCCAACCCGCGCGACACCAAGATCCTGCTGGCGAAGGAAATTATCACCCGCTATCACAGCGAAGCGGCCGCCGAGCAGGCCCATCAGGACTTTGTGCAGCGGTTTCAGAAAAACGCCATTCCCGACGACCTGCCGGAAGTGACCCTGACTGCCGGTGCCGAGGGCATTGGCATTGCCAACCTGCTGAAAGACGCCGGTTTGGTGGCCTCCACTTCGGAAGCCCTGCGCATGATCAAGCAGGGTGCGGTCAAGGTGAATGGCGACAAGCTGGAAGACGGCAAGCTGCAGGTGCAGCCTGGTCAGGCGGTATATCAGGTAGGCAAGCGCAAGTTCGCCAAGGTTACCGTGGCCTGAGCCTGACGCGTAACGTGAAAAAAGGGCAGCTCGCAAGAGCTGCCCTTTTTGTTTGCTGTGCCGGAGTCAGAGGCATCAGCGGAGATTACCTGCGCCGACACGCTTCGAACCCATCCATGGGATGCTCGGCACATGCCGTCCATGGCATGTGACGGTCGGCTCCGGCAATTCCCCGCTTCCGCCACACCTATGCTGCCAGCGCCTTACCGCGTCAGCGAGAAGGCGGGCAACGACAGGTGCCAGCGAATGGCGGCGACCCGCAGCACAAAAGTGCCCAGCATGCCGAGGCCGGTGGCCAGCAGGGCCGGCAGCCCCAGAGCCAGGGAGCCGGTATAGAGAATACCGCCCAGAATGCAGGCGGTGGCATAGATTTCCCGCTGCAGCACCATGGGCACCTCCCGCGCCAGCACGTCCCGAATCATGCCGCCGGCCACCCCGGTGATCACGCCCATGACCACCGCCACCATGCCCGAGGTGCCGTGGCTCAGGGCCTTGTCGGCGCCGATCACGGTAAACAGCGCCAGCCCGAAGGCATCGGCCAGGGGCAGTATGTACCAGGGCAGGCGGCGCGGCAGGCGCACCACATACAGGCCCAGCAGGGCGGTGCCCAGGATCACCCAGAGGTAAACGCTATTCGTCACCCAGAACACCCGTTCGGCACCGATGATCAGATCCCGTATGGTACCGCCGCCAATGGCGGTGACCGCCGCCAGCACGATTACCCCAAAGCCATCCATGCGCAAACGGCCCGCCACCAGCACGCCCGAAAAGGCGAACACGGCGGTGCCGAACAAATCGCTCCAGTAAAACACCGAATCAACCAGCGGCAGCACTTGTTTTTACCTCAAGAAAAAGGGCCGTCATTGTATAGAGGCGGCCCACGGAACTCAATTGACCTTGAGTCTATGTTCACGGGCCAGATCCAGCTGCCGGCACAGGGCGGCAATGCCGCCCGGCGTGCGCGGCGTAAAGCGGTGCAAGGTGTCCACGTCTATGGTGAACAGCTGATTGCGGCTGACCGCGGTGAGGGCGGGCCAGGCCCGCCAGCGCGCCATGGCTTGCGGGTTTTCTGCCAGTATCACCTCAGGGTTTTGGGCCAGTACGAATTCCGCATCGATCTGCGGATAGGGGGTAGGGCTGTCGGCGGTAATGCTGACGCCGCCGCACAGGGTGACCGCCTGGCCCATCCAGGTGTGCCGGCTGGCAGACATCAGCGGCACCTCGTTGAGCTGGTAAAACACGCGCACCGGCGCCGCGTTGCGGTAATCATTGCGCAGCGCGGTGAGGGTGCGGGAATAGTGCTCGGCCACTTGCCGAGCCTGTTGCTGGTGGCCGGTGAGCCGGCCAAAACGCTCCAGCTCGTCGCCCAGATCCTCCAGCCGTCCGGGCTCGGAATACTCAACTCGAATGCCCAGCCGTTCCAGCGGCGCCACCTGCAGCGACTGGGCGCTCTGCCATGCCACCACCAGATCGGGCTCAAGGGCCAGAATGCGCTCCAGGTTAAGGGAGCGGTAATTGGCAATTTTGGGCAGTTCGGCCACGGCGTCGGGATAGTCGCTGGCTTCATCCACGCCCACCACCTGTTCCCCGGCGCCGATGGCAAACAGGATCTCGGTAATGTGGGGGGCCAGGCTGACGATGCGGCTGGCCTCGGCACGGGCCAGGGCCGGCAGTAATAGCAGGCAGAGCAGCAACTTAGGCATAGAGCAGCGGCACCAGAGTCAGGGCCCAGGCCAGTGACAGCCAGAACAGCACGGCCAGCACCAGTCGCAGCAACAGGGCGCGTGTCTGAGCGAAGCCGATGGCATGGCCATCGCCCAGCTTGGGGTAGTAATCGGTGGCCTGAGTATAACGGCGAGGGCCGCCCAGACCGGCATTCACGCCGGCGGCGGCCACCGCCAGCACACGGCCGGCGGCGGGAAAGGCCCACAGACCGCCCTTGGGCCAGGCGCGCAGGGCCCGGCGCGAGCCCGGGTAGATCAGCAGGGTCAGCGCCAGAGCATGAAACGGCAGCCATGCCATGGCCCGGTACAGGCGTGATGGCAGGGAGCCAAAGGCGCGCCAGTCGGCCAGTTTGACCGGCCAGCCCTGCACCGCCAGCCGCAGCAGGGCAAAGCCAAGGGCGGCGTAGATGCCCCCGGCCAGATACCAGCAGGCCAGGGCGAAATCGCCGGACAGCCGCAGCACCGCCACTTCCGCTACCGCCTTGCGCAGCCCCAGCTCGGAGAGCGGATCCGTCTGGCGCAGGCACAGCGGCGCCAGAGTCAGCCGGGCCAGGTTGCGTTGCTCGGGAATTTGCCGGAGGGTCTGTGGCAGCCGCCGGCTGAGCCGGCCTGCATCAAAACAGGCCCACAGCAACAGCACCTCCAGCAGCGCGGGCCAGGGGGCCAGCTCCGCCAGCGCCCACCATGCCGCCAGCAGGGGCCACAGGATCACCAACAACAGGCCGGCCCCGGCCGCCTTCAGGTAACCCGGCCTATAGCCGGGCTTGTTCAGCCGCCGGCCCAGCCGGGTGAAGCCGGCGGTGAGCAGCGGCGGCAACCGGTCGGCCGGTTGCAGCAGGCTGAGCAGCAGCGCCAGGGTCAGCAGGCTGAGGGAATGCTCGAGCAACTGGGTCATGGCTTAGCCGGGCAGGCGCTGCACCATGGCCCTGACCATGGCCGAGGAATGGCGGGCGGCAACCTCCAGAAAGGCCTCAAAGGATTCGGCCTGCTCCTTGCCGGCGATGTCCGACAGCGCGCGCACCACCACGAAGGGCACCTTGAACTGGTGGCATACCTGGGCGATGGCGCCGGCTTCCATTTCGCAGGCTTTCATGGCCGGAAAATCGGTCACGGCTTTTTTCAGCTGGTCTTCCCGGTGCATGAACTGATCGCCGGTGCAGATCAGGCCCACGGCGGAGTGAATGTCGTCTTGGCCGGTGAGGCATTCCCGGGCCAGCTCGACCAGTGCCGGATCGGCGGTAAAGGCCGGCGGCTGCTGGGCCATCTGGCCCATTTCGTAACCAAAGGCGGTCACGTCCACGTCGTGAAAGCGCACCTCGCTGGACACCACCACATCGCCCACGTGCAGGGCCGGATCAAAGCCGCCGGCGGAGCCGGTATTGATCACGCAGTTGGGCGCAAAGCGCTCCAGCAGCAGGGTGGTGGCCACGCTGGCGGCGACCTTGCCAATGCCGGAGCGGGTGATCACCACCTCCTTGCCGGCTAGGGTGCCTTTATAAAACTCGCAGCCACCCCCGGTAGTGGTGGTGGCGTTCTCCAGCAGGGCGCGCAGTTCAGCCACTTCCTGCTCCATGGCCCCGATAATTCCGATAGTCATAGTACTGATTCCGTAAAAATGATGGACGCAAGTGTAACACCATCAAGGGCAAAGGCCGATTGCACAGGGCGGAAAGTCGCCTGTTGGGATCGGATTGCGAAGCACCAGCAGGGGCATTTTTATGTGGTCGCCCGGTGAAGCCGGGAGTCCAGTGCGATATGCCATAGATCCCCGCCTTCGCGAGGGTGGCGTACCTTGGCAGAGGTGACGGTTATTCAAGGGGAGGCGTTTGTTGTTAAACGGAGATGATTACACAACAAAAAGGCCGCTCATCGAGCGGCCTTTGCACATGAACCCCGTCGGGCTTAAACGCCGATATAGTCCATGATGCCTTCGGCGGCCTTGCGCCCTTCGGCGATGGCGGTCACCACCAGATCGGAGCCGCGCACCGCGTCGCCGCCGGCGAAGACGCGCGGGTTGCTGGTCTGGAAGGCGAACTCGGCCTGCTCGGGGGCGATCACCCGGCCCCACTGGTCAGCCTCGATGCCGAATTCCTGCAACCAGGGCTGCTCATGGGGCTGGAAGCCAAAGGCCATGATCACGGCGTCGGCCTCCAGTACCTGCTCGGAGCCGGGCACCGGCTCGGGGCGTCGGCGGCCGTTGGCATCGGGCTCGCCCAAGCGGGTAGAGACCACTTCCACGCCGGTGACCTTGCCGTTGCCGTCCACGCGAATGCCGGTGGGCTGCAGATTGAACATGAAGTTCACCCCTTCTTCCCGGGCATTCTGCACCTCGCGACGGGAGCCGGGCATGTTGGCTTCGTCCCGGCGGTAGGCACAGATGACGTTGTCGGCGCCCTGGCGGATGGAGGTGCGCACACAGTCCATGGCGGTGTCGCCACCACCCAGTACCACCACTTTCTTGCCGGACATGTCGATGTAGTCGACAGCCTGTTTCTCGAAACCCAGCACCCGGTTGGCGTTGGAGATCAGGAAGGGCAGGGCGTCGTACACGCCCTCGGCGTCTTCGTTGGCCAGGCCGCCGCGCAGGTACTTGTAGGTACCCACGGCCAGAAACACGGCGTCATACTCGTCCACCAGGCTCTGGAAGGACACGTCCTTACCCACCTCGGTGTTGAGGCGGAACTCGACGCCCATCTCGGCAAAGACTTCCCGGCGACGGCTCATCACCGACTTTTCCAGCTTGAACGAGGGAATGCCGAAGGTCAGCAGGCCGCCGATTTCCGGGTAACGGTCGAACACCACCGGGGTGACGCCGTTACGGGCCAGAATGTCGGCACAGGCCAGGCCGGCGGGGCCGGCACCGATAATGGCGACCTTCTTGTCGGTCTTTACCACGTGAGACATGTCCGGGCGCCAGCCCATCTCAAAGGCCTTGTCGGTGATGTACTTCTCGATGTTGCCGATGGTCACCGCACCGAACTCGTCGTTCAGGGTGCAGGAGCCTTCGCACAGGCGATCCTGCGGGCACACCCGGCCACAGACCTCGGGCAGGCTGTTGGTCTGGTGACACAGATCCGCCGCCTCGAAGATACGCCCTTCATTGGCCAGCTTCAGCCAGTTGGGAATGTAGTTGTGTACCGGGCACTTCCATTCGCAGTAGGGGTTGCCGCAGTCCAGGCAGCGGTCGGCCTGCATCTGGGCCTGGCTGTCTGAAAAGGGTTCGTAGATTTCCACGAACTCGATTTTACGGGTGCCGATGGGCTTCTTGGGCGGATCGACACGTTGTACGTCTATAAACTGAAATACGTTCTGGCTCATCACAATCTTCCTTTACTGCGCGTGGACCCGAAGCTCGGCGGTGGAGCGGCTCTGGTGGCCCAGCAGGGATTTCACATCGCTGGACTTGGGTTTGACCAGCTTGAACTTGGGCAGGTAACGGTCGAAGTTAGCCAGTATTTCCTGCGCCCGGTCGCTGCCGGTTTCCTGCAGATGTTGGGTGATGATGCCGCGCAGGTGCTCCTGATGGATCACCAGCTCGTCCAGCCCCAGCAGCTCAACCAGCTCGGGGTTGGTCTTGAGCTCGAAATCATCGTCTTCGTCCAGTACATAGGCGAAACCACCGGTCATGCCCGCGGCGAAGTTCACCCCGGTGCGGCCCAGCACGGTGACAATGCCGCTGGTCATGTATTCACAGCCGTTGTCGCCCAGGCCTTCCACCACCGCAATGGCGCCGGAGTTGCGCACCGCGAAACGCTCGCCGGCGCGACCGGCCACATACAGGTAGCCACCGGTGGCGCCGTACAGGCAGGTGTTGCCCGCCAGGGTGGCGTCCTTGGAGGCAAAGGCCACGCCCACGTGGGACTTGATCACCAGCTTGCCGCCGGTCATGCCCTTGCCCACATAGTCGTTGGCATCGCCGGTGAGGATCATTTCCAGGCCGCCGGCGTTCCACACTCCGAAGCTCTGGCCGGCGGTGCCGTCCAGGTGAATGCGGATCGGGTCTGCGGCCATGCCCTGGTTGCCGTGGCGTTTGGCGATTTCACCGGACAGACGGGCGCCCACGGAGCGGTCGGTGTTGCGAATGGCGTAATAGAAGTCGCCGCCACTCTTGCTTTCCACCGCGGGCAGGGCCTCTTCGGTCATTTTCAGGTTGAGCACACCCTTGTCGAAGTTGGGGTTGCTGCTCTGGCAGAACACGCCCAGGCCCGGTTTGGGCTCGGGCCTGGCCAGAATGCCGGACAGGTCCAGCTTCTGCTGCTTGGCGGTGAGGCCGGGCAGGGCTTCGAGCAGATCGGTGCGACCGATAAGATCGGTGAGCTTGGTCACCCCCAGTTGCGCCATCAGCTCGCGGGTTTCCTCGGCGATGAACCTGAAATAGTTCTCCACCATTTCCGGCAGGCCGAGGAAGTGATCCTTGCGCAGCTTCTCGTCCTGGGTGGCCACGCCGGTGGCGCAGTTGTTCAGGTGGCAGATGCGCAGGTACTTGCAGCCCAGGGCCACCATGGGGCCGGTGCCAAAGCCAAAGCTCTCGGCGCCGAGAATGGCCGCCTTGACGATGTCGAGGCCGGTCTTGAGGCCGCCGTCCACCTGCAGCCGCACCTTGTGGCGCAGGCCGTTGGCCACCAGCGCCTGCTGGGTTTCGGCCAGGCCCAGCTCCCAGGGAGAGCCGGCATACTTGACCGAGGTCAGCGGGCTGGCGCCGGTGCCGCCGTCGTAGCCGGACACGGTGATCAGATCCGCATAGGCCTTGGCCACGCCGGTGGCGATGGTGCCCACGCCGGGCTCGGACACCAGTTTCACCGACACCATGCAGTCCGGGTTGATCTGCTTGATGTCAAAGATCAGCTGGGCCAGATCCTCGATGGAGTAGATATCGTGGTGTGGCGGCGGTGAGATCAGGGTCACGCCCGGCACCGCGTAACGCAGCTTGGCGATTTCGGCGGTCACCTTGTGGCCGGGCAGCTGGCCGCCCTCGCCGGGTTTGGCACCCTGGGCCACCTTGATCTGAATGACCTCGGCGTTCATCAGGTAGTGGGGGGTCACGCCAAAGCGGCCGGATGCCACCTGCTTGATCTTGGAGTTGCGCAGGCTGTTGAAACGGCTCGGATCCTCGCCGCCCTCACCGGAGTTGCTCTGGCCACCGAGGCGGTTCATGGCAATGGCCAGGGACTCGTGAGCTTCCGGGCCGAGGGCGCCGATGGACATGGCGGCGCTGTCAAAGCGCGGGAACAGCTCGGTGGCGGGCTCGACCTGGCTCAGCTCGATGCGGTTGCCGGCGGGCTTCAGGCCCAGCAGATCGCGCAGGGTGGCCACCGGACGCTCGTTCACCAGCCTGGCGTAGGCCTTGTAGTCCTCGTAGTTGCCGGAGCGCACTGCCTTTTGCAGGCTGCTGACCACATCCGGGTTGTAGCTGTGGTATTCGCCGCCGTGCACGTACTTGAGCAGACCGCCCTGATTGAGGGGCTTGCGGGCAATCCAGGCGACCTTGGCGAGGTTGAACAGGTCCTGCTGGAAGTCGTCAAAGCCGGCGCCCTGAATGCGGCTGGACACGCCCTTGAAGCACAGCTCCACCACTTCGTCGTGCAGACCGATGGCTTCAAACAGCTGGGAGCAACGGTAGGAGGCAATGGTGCTGATGCCCATCTTGGACATCACCTTGTACAGGCCCTTGTTGATGCTGTTGCGGAAGTTCAGCAGCGCCTCGCGCAGGGGCATTTTCAGCACGCCGTCGGCCACCTGGCGGGCCAGGGTCTCGTAGGCCAGGTAGGGGTAGATGGCGGTGGCGCCAAAGCCCAGCAGCACCGCGAACTGATGCGGATCGCGGGTGCTGGCGGTTTCCACAATAATGTTGGAGTCGCAGCGCAGGTTGTTTTCCACCAGGGTGCGCTGTACCGCGCCCACCGCCATGGCGGCGGGAATAGGCAGCCGGTCCTGGCGAATAGCGCGGTCGCTCAGCACCAGCAGCACGGCGCCGTCGCGCACGGCGGCGGTGGCTTCTTCGCACAGGCGCACCAGGGCGGCCTTCAGGCCTTCGGCCGGGTCAAAGTTCAGATCCAGCACGCAGTGCTTGTGGTGGGTCTGATCCAGCCCCATCAGCTGGTGAAAGTCGGAATAGAGCAGGATGGGTGACTCAAACTGAACCCGGTGGGCATGACCGTGGGTTTCGTTGAACACGTTCTGCTCCCGGCCGATCAGGGTGGCCAGAGACATGACGTGGTTTTCCCGCAGCGGATCGATGGGCGGGTTGGTCACCTGGGCAAACATCTGGCGGAAATAGTCATACACGGAGCGGGCCCGGCTCGACAGCACCGCCATGGGGGCGTCGTCACCCATGGAGCCGACCGCTTCCTGGCCGTTTTCGCCCATTACGCGAATGACCTGGTCCAGCTCTTCCATGGAATAGCCGAACAGCTTCTGGTAGGTGCGCAGTTGTTGCTCGTCCAGCTCGCTTTGGCCAGCCAGCTCGTCGGGCAGATCCTCAAAGCGTTCCAGCTTGCGTCTGTGCTGGTTCATCCACTCCCTGTAGGGGTGGCGGCCCTTGAGATCGTCGTCGATTTCAAAGCTGTTCCAGATCTTGCCGCTGGCGGTGTCCACCACGAACAGCTCACCGGGACCGACCCGGCCTTTTTCCAGCACTTCGTCGGGGGTGTAGTCCCAGATGCCGATTTCCGACGCCAGGGTGATAAAGCCGTCCTTGGTGCGCACATAGCGGGCCGGGCGCAGCCCATTGCGGTCCAGGGCGCAGGCGGCGAAGCGGCCGTCGGACATGACGATGCCGGCGGGGCCGTCCCAGGGCTCCATGTGCATGGAATTGAAGTCGTAAAAGGCGCGCAGATCTTCGTCCATGGCCGGGTTTTTCTGCCAGGCAGGCGGGATCAGCATGCGCATGGCACGGAACAGGTCCATGCCGCCGGCCAGGAACAGCTCCAGCATGTTGTCGAGGCTGGAGGAGTCGGAGCCCGAGGTATTCACATAGGGGGCGGCTTCCTTCAGATCCGGCAGCAGCGGCGAGGCAAACTTGTAGGCGCGGGCCTGGGCCCACTGGCGGTTACCACCTATGGTGTTGATTTCACCGTTGTGCGCCAGGAAGCGGAACGGTTGGGCCAATGGCCAGCGCGGCTGGGTATTGGTGGAAAAGCGCTGGTGGAACACGCAGATGGCGGACTGCATGCGAATGTCGGCCAGGTCCAGGTAGAACCGGGGCAGATCCGCGGGCATGCACAGACCCTTGTAGGTCATCACCAGGTTGGACAGGCTGACCACATAGAAAAAGTCGTCGCTGATGCGCTTTTCAATGCGCCGGCGCACAATATAGAGGCGACGCTCAATGTCCTTCTCGGCCCAGCCGGTGGGCGCGTTGACAAACACCTGCTCGATGCGCGGCAGCGAGGCTTTGGCGATCTCGCCCAGCACCCCGGTGTTCACCGGCACTTCGCGCCAGCCCACCAGGCTCAGGGTTTCCCGCTCCAGCTCTTCATTGATGATTTGGCGGTGTTGTTCGGCCACGGCGGCATCGGGGTTGAGGAACAGCATGCCGACCGCGTATTTGCGGCCCAGGTTCCAGCCCTTGTCTTCCGCCACGGCGCGAAAGAAACTGTCTGGTTTCTGCATCAGCAGGCCACAACCGTCACCGGTCTTGCCATCGGCGGCGATACCGCCCCTGTGCTGCATGCGATCCAGTGCCGAAATAGCGAGACGAACAAGCTTGTGACTGGTTTCGCCTTCGGTGTGGGCGATCAGGCCAAAACCACAGTTGTCCTTCTCAAGCGTCGGGTCATAAAGAGACATTGCATTCCTCCATTGCTCGAGCTCGGTGGCCGAGCGACTGCTTTTTTATCAGCGCATTCTGCTTTGAAGCGTCCGTTGCCATTAGTGGCTAAATTACAAAAATATCGGTATTTTTTTGTGAGGTCAATTAAATAAACACTTGGCGTGAATATCTTTTCAATTGGGCTTTTCAGTATTTTTTTAATGAAAAAGTGTTTTATTCAGGCTTAAATTCCGCGCTGTGCGGGGTTTTGTGCCCGCTTGTCTTGAACTTTGTTCTGAGGGAGGATTTGCGCTACGTTATTTTTGTGTGTTGTTTTTTTACGACAATAAATCACATAACTATGGATTTTACTCATGCCTTTTATTGGCGCAACATCTGCCCCAATAGAGTGCAATGGGTGAAAAAGCGAAGTTAATCAGCCTGTTATGAAGTCAATTTTGGTGCATTTAAGCGTTTCAGGGGGGCTACAATTGACGCTAAATGGGGCAGGATGGCACTGAGTTACGTCAAATCGCCCGTTATTTGTGCGGGGCTGCCTCGCCATGGGCCACGCTGGTGTGCCGTTTTGGTGCAGTCTGAAGCCAATGCCGGCCGGTGAGCCATGCCGGCAATGCGCCAAACCGGCGCATAGTTCACTGGTGGGCTACATGACAGGCCTCTTCGGAGCCGGTATCCTCATTCCCTTGCCGTTGCCGACAGGATAAAAGCCGATGAAACCCGTTAAGACCTGGGCCCAGTACTATGTGGATCTGATGACCAAGCTGGGCATAGTGCGCTTCAGCATGCTGCTGGCGGCCTGCATTATTTTGCTGGCCATCTTTATTCAGGTGGGGGTCACCCTGTTTTTGCGCGGCTCGGTGGAGTCGGTGGATCTGGTGCGCTCCATCTTCTTTGGCCTGCTGATCACCCCCTGGGCGGTGTATTTTCTGTCGGTGGTGGTGGATCAGCTGGAAGACTCCCGCCAGCGGCTGAGCCGGCTGGTGCAACGGCTGCAGCAGATGCGCGAGCGGGATCAGGAGCTGCATGCCGAGTTGCAGGAAAAAATCGAGCTGCTCAACCGTCAGATAGAGGAAACCCGCAAAGCCCAGGCCGCCCGCCAGCAGGCCATTGAGGATCTGGAAAGCGAAGTCTACCAGCGTGAAAAGGCACAGATGGAATCCCAGGAGCGCTCGGCGCTGCTGCGCTCCTTTATCGATACTTCCCCCGATCTGGTGTATTACCGCAACGAGCTGGAAGAGTTTTCCGGTTGCAACAAGGCCATGGAGAACCTGCTGGGCCGCCCCGAAAAGGAGCTGATCGGCCTGACCCCCTACGACGTATATCCGGCGGACGTGGCCGACAAGGTGGTGGAGACCGACAGGGAGGTGTTTGCCCGTAACGAAACCCAGACCTACGAGCAGTGGCTGCAATACCCCGACGGCCGCCGTGCCTGCTTTGAACTGCGCAAGGTGCCGTTTTTTGATCGGGACGGCAAGCGTCTGGGGCTGCTCGGTTTTGGCCGGGACATTACCGAGCGCAAGCGCTATCAGAACGAGCTGGAGAAGGCGAGCCGCGACAAGACCACCTTTATCTCCACCATCAGCCACGAGCTGCGCACTCCGCTCAACGGCATCGTGGGCCTGAGCCGCATTCTGCTGGCCACCGAGCTCAGCCCGGAGCAGCGTCAGCACCTCAAGACCATTCACTTCAGCGCCGTGACCCTGGGCAACATCTTTAACGACATTATCGATCTCGACAAGCTGGATCGCAGCCGGCTGGAGCTGGCGCCCGAACCCATGGACTTTCCCGGTTTTCTCGATGATCTGGAAAGCCTGGCTCGGCTGCAGGCGGAGCAGAAGGGGCTGTACCTGCACTTTGACCGGGACGGCGATATTCCCGAATGGATTCTGGCCGACGGCACCCGGCTGCGCCAGGTGTTGTGGAACCTGGTGGGCAACGCGGTCAAGTTCACCGACGACGGCGGCGTCACCATTCGCTGCATGGCCGACGAGCTGGCGCCGGGCCAGGTGACCCTGCGCTTTGATATTGAAGACACCGGCATCGGCATTCCCGCCGCGCTGCAGCAGAAGATTTTCGCGCTCTATTTCCAGATCGAGGGCAAGAAGCACGCCACCGGCACCGGCATTGGCCTGGCGGTGTCCCAGCAACTGGTGGACGCCATGCACGGCAGCATTGAGCTCGACAGCGAGCCGGGCGAGGGCTCCTGTTTCAGCGTCACCATTACCGTGCCCACCACAGAGGCGCCCAAGGACGATCCGGTGCTGGCCCAACTGCCCTGCCTGTCGGTGCTGCTGGTGGAAGACGTGGAGCTCAACGTCACCGTGGCCTGCGCCCTGCTGGAAAAGCTGGGTCATAGAGTGAGCGTGGCCCGGGACGGCGGCGAGGCCTTTGCGCTGCTGGCCGAGCACGACTTTGATCTGATTTTCCTCGATATTCAGCTGCCGGACATGACCGGCTTTGACATCGCCACCCGGCTGCGGGAAGACGCCAAAAAGCAGGGCACGGCACTGCCGCCGCTGGTGGCGCTCACCGCCAACGTGATCAGCGACAAGCAGCAATATCTGGCCGGGGGCATGGACGATGCCATCAGCAAACCCTTGTCTTCCAAGGCCATCAAGGGGGCGCTGGCGCGCTTTTTCGGCCACCGGCCGCCCTGCAACAAGGCGGCGAGGCTGCCGGCACCGGCAACGTCCGGGCCGGCGAGCGGCGCGGATGAACCGGTGCTGGACACGGTGTTCCTGCAGGATTACGTGGATACCGTGGGCGCCGGCACCCTGCTGTCGAGCGTGGACATGCTGGCCGAGATGGCCAGCGATTACCTGACCCGGCTGAACGGGTTTACCGCCGAACGCCGGCAGCAGGAGATTGTGGAAGAGGCCCACAAGATCAAGGGGGCGGCCGGCTCGGTGGGGCTGAAGCGGGTGCAGCTGCTGGCCCAGCAAATTCAGAGCCCGGAGTTGCCCGACTGGTGGGACAGGCTCGATGACCGGGTGGCCGAGCTCAACCGCCTGATGGCGCCGGATCTGGCCGAGCTGCGCCACTGGCTGGAGCAGCGCGCATGAGCCGTTATGCCGACTTTATTCGCGCCGACCGGCTGCGGGCCGAGCCTGAGGCGCAAAGTGCCGAGCAGGCCATCGAGGCGGACCGCGCGCGCATTGTGCAGTGTTCGCCGGTGCGCCGGTTGCAGCAGAAAACCCAGGTGTTTCCACTGGATGTAAAGGCCTCGGTGCGCAGCCGGCTGACTCATTCGCTGGAGGTGAAGGAAACCGGCCGTCAGCTGGCATTGCGGGTGGTGGCGGGGCTGGAAGCCGAGGTGGAGCGGGATGCCCTGGTCAGCCTGGTGGAAATGGCCTGCCTGCTGCACGATGTGGGCAATCCGCCCTTCGGTCACTTTGGCGAGGCGGTGATCATCGACTGGCTGGGCCGGCACCTGCCGGTACTGTTTCGTCGGGCCGTGGGGACGCCGTCGCGGCAGTGGCCCATGCTGCTGGCGGATCTGCGTCAGTTTGAGGGCAATGCCCAGAGCCTGCGGCTGCTGCACAGTCTGCAGGACATGAACCTGACCCTGAGCCAGCTGGCGGCGCTGCAGAAGTACGTGCGCGGTGCCTACCAGCCGAAAACCGGCGGTCGCTGGCAGCAAAAGCCCGGGCACTTTTTCAGCGAGCGTCCGCTGATCCAGCAGATTCGCCGGCATTTTCCCACCACCGCACACGGTCGCCATCCGCTGGCCTTTTTAATGGAAGCCGCGGACGACATGGCCTACGGGGTGGCGGATCTGGAAGATGCGGTGGACCGGGGGGTGCTCAGCCTGGCGGAGCTGGAGCTGGCCCTGCTGAATGACGGCAATGAGTACCTCAAGCAGCTGTGGCGGCAGGCGAGGGTGGAGGAGCCGGGCTTTTTCAGCCGCTTTCGCCAGCGCCTGGGGCAGGATCTGTTGCCGCTGGTATGCGAGCAGTACCTGGTGCACCAGCAGGCCATTCTCGACGGCGAGCACGATCGGCCGCTGCTGGCGGTGGAGCAGGCGCCGGCTCAGGCGTTGCAATGGCTCAAGGACTTCGCCCATGGCCATGTGTTTCGCCGGCGGGAAGTGGAGTCGCTGGAGCTGGCCGGCTTTGCCGCCCTCAAGGGCGTGCTCGATGCCTTTGCCCCGCTGCTGGCGCTGCCGGCGGCGGAGTTCACCGCTCTGGAACACCGCCGTGATGCCAATGGTCAGGTGTTGCGCCGGCTGTTTCACCGCTTGCCGCCAAGGCACCTGGCCGCTTATCGCCGCGACAGCCAAAGCGCGCCTTTTTTTGAAAGCGAGGCCGAACGGGAATGGTATTTTCGCGTGCGCCTGCTGCTGGACTTCATCAGCGGCATGACCGACACCTATGTGCTGGAAGAATATCGTTTGCTGTGCGGCCTGCAGGGCTGAGCCGGCCAAAGCCCCAAGGGGAAAACGCCCGGCGGGCGCTATTTTTCGAGCCGGATGAAATCGGTGTTGGCAAAGCTGGCCCGGGTCTGGCTTTGCAGCAGGGTCAGCAGCAGCATGGCGCGGCTGTCACCGTCGGCCTCCTGGTAGATGGCTTCCATACCCGCAAAGGGCCCTTCCTTGATCAGCACCCGGTCGCCGCATCGGGGCAGGCTGCTCAGCTGCTCGCCCAGGCGCTCGTCCCCGGCGCGGCACATCAGCTCGTATACCAGCTCATTGGGCACCACGCAGGGAGTATCGCCAAAACGCACCAGGTTGCGCACCCCCCGGGTGGAGCGCAGGGTGGTGGAGCTGATGTGCTCCAGGTCGGCGCGCAGGAACAGATAGCCCGGAAACAGCGCCTCGTTACGCACCACCCGCTTGCCGCGCACGATTTTTTTGACCTCGATAAAGGGACAGAAGGTTTCTATGTTCTGGTTTTCGAGATTCAGCAGGGCCCGCTCTTCCTCCCGTGGGCGGCAGTGGGCCAGATACCACTTGTGCATGAGTCCATCCCGGCTAGACACGTCAAAGGCGCATTATGGCAGCAACAATAAAAAAGGGCCACGGCATGCCGTGGCCCTGCTGGCAAAGTGAGCGCGGGCTTACCAGCCCTTGACCACGCCGCCCTTGAACAGATCCAGCGCCGCCTGGTAGACCTCTTCACTCTGGTAGGCCTTGACGAAGGTCTGTACCCGCTGGTCGTTCTGGTTGTCGGTGCGGGACACGATCAGGTTGACGTAGGGGGATTCCTTGTCTTCCACAAACAGGCTGTCGCGGCCGGGCAGCAGATCGATTTGCGAGGCATAGGTGGTGTTGATCACCGCAAAGGCCACGTCATCCAGGGAGCGGGGCAGCTGAGGCGCCTCCAGCTCGACGATGTCGAGGTTTTTGGGGTTGGCGGTGATGTTCAGCGGCGTAGCTTCCAGGCCGGCGGCATCATCCACCTCGATCAGGCCCTGCTGTTCCAGCAGCAGCAGGCTGCGGCCCAGGTTGGTGGGGTCGTTGGGCACAGCCACCTTGGCACCCTCGGCCAGCTCGTCCAGGGACTTGATCACCTTGGAGTAGGCGGCGATGGGGTACACGAAGGTGTTGCCTACCGGTACCAGCTCGTAGCCGCGATCGGCAATTTGCTTGTCGAGGTAGGGCTTGTGCTGAAAGGCGTTGATGTCGAGGCTGCCGTCGCTCAGGGCCACGTTGGGGGTGACGTAGTCGCTGAAGGACACCAGCTCTACCTCCAGGTTGTATTGCTCCTTGGCCACCCTGGCGGCCACTTCCGCGACCTGTTCTTCGGCACCGGCGATCACACCCAGGCGCAGCGGCTTGACCGCTTCCGCCTCGGCAGTGGTCTGTTCGGCCTGTTCGCCGCAGCCGGCCAGGGTCAGGGCCGAGGCCAGCACGCCCAGGGTGGCGAATGATTTCAATCCAGCTTTCATGATGCACTCCTTGATATAAGAAAACTCAGCGACGATCGACACGAGCCACCAGCCGTTCGCCGGCGCTCTGAATGATTTGTACCAGTACCACCAGGATCACTACCGTGATCAGCATGATCTGCGGATCAAAGCGTTGGTAGCCGTAGCGAATGCCCACATCACCCAGGCCACCGCCACCCACGGCACCGGCCATGGCGGAGTAGTTGACCAGGGTGACCAGGGTAATGATGATGCCGTTGAGCATGCCCGGCAGGGCCTCGGGCAGCAACACCTTGTACACGATCTGCAGCCGGCGGGCGCCCATGGCCTGGGCTGCTTCCACCAGGCCCGACGGCACTTCCATCAGCGCCCCTTCCATCAGCCGGGCCACAAAGGGAATGGCGGCCACGGTCAGTGGCACCACGGCGGCCCAGGTGCCGATGCTGGTGCCCACCACCAGCCGGGTAAAGGGAATGATGGCCACCAGCAGAATGATAAAGGGCACGGAACGGCCGATGTTCACCACCGTGCCCAGCATCTTGTTAAAGGCCTTGTTTTCCCAGATCTGGCCGGGTTTGCTCACGTGCAGGGCAATGCCCAGCGGCAGACCCAGGGCACAGGCGATGGCGCCCGAGCCGAAGGTCATGATCAGGGTCTCCCAGAGCGCCGAGAGCAGCAGATTAATCATGGCGTCGGACATAACCGAGTAACTCCACCTGAATTTTGTGTTCTTCCAAATAAGCGATGGCGGCCTGAGTCTGCTCAGGTTGGCCATCCAGCTCCGCCAGCATAAAGCCGAATTTGACGCCGCCGGCGTATTCGATGTCGGCGCTGAGAATGGTGACGTCCACCTTCAGTTCCCGGCTGAGAATGGAGATCAGCGGCGTATCCACGGTTTCGCCGGTAAAGCCCAGCCGCACCAGCGGCAGGGCTCCGGCTACCGGCTTGGCGGACAGACGGGCCTGGTATTCATCGGGAATTTCCAGATGAATGGTGGAGGCGATAAAGCGGCGGGCCAGCTCGGTTTTGGCATTGGCGAAGAACCAGGCCACCTCGCCCTGCTCCACCAGCTCGCCGTCGTTGATAATGGCCACCCGGTCACAGATGGATTTGACCACCTGCATTTCGTGGGTGATCAGCAAAATGGTCAGGCCCAGACGCTGGTTGAGCTCTTTCAGCAGCGCCAGAATGGACTGGGTGGTCTGCGGATCCAGCGCCGAGGTGGCCTCGTCACACAGCAGCACCTTGGGCGCCGGTGCCAGGGCGCGGGCGATGGCCACCCGTTGCTTCTGGCCACCCGACAGGGCATTGGGGTAGGCATGGGCGCGGTGGGACAGGCCCACCAGCTCCAGCAGCTCGTTGACCCGCTGTTTGATCTCGGCTCTGGGGGTGCCCGCCAGTTCCAGGGGCAGGGCCACGTTGTCGAACACGGTGCGGGATGACAGCAGGTTGAAGTGCTGAAAAATCATGCCGATATTGCGGCGGGCGCGGGACAGTTCGGTGCCGCCCATGGCGGTCAAATCCTGGCCGTCCACGTATACCCGGCCCTCGGTGGGGCGTTCGAGCAGGTTGACGCAACGGATCAGGGTGCTCTTGCCGGCACCGGATTCGCCGATAACGCCCATGATCTGGCCGGCGGCAACCTCCAGATCGACGTTTTTCACGGCGTGAACGGCATTTTCGCCCGCTCCGTAGCGTTTGGTAATATTGGTCAGTTTGATCATCGGAGGATGGGCCCTTCCGGTATGGTTATCCACTGCGTAGACAGCGTAAGAACAGGGACAAGTCATGCTTACATGACCGATGGCAGAGGATGCTAAGCCGTCTGGACGTCCGAGTCAACGAGTATTTCCCGCGATACCGCGAGAATGAAAAACGGTCTCTGTCTTGCCCCTTTTGCAATGCCTTGATATAGGATGAAAAAGAACAGCATAAGCCGTAAGCTGGCATGATAAGACCCGGCTGTTGGTCGAACTGTGGAAGGCCTGCAAGGTGAAGCGGCAGCAGGGATTGCCGGAGCCGACCGTCAAATGCCAGGGATGGCATTTGCCGAGCGCCCCAGGGATGGGCCTGAAGCGTGTCGGCGCAGGTAGCCCTGCTGTCGATTCACGGTACGCCGAGTCTGCTTGCTAATGCGTTTTGCCGGGTACGATCAACCGGCAGCCACTAATCCTTTTTCAGGGAACGAACACAAGGAATACAATGGGCCAGTATTTTCTGCGTCGATTATTGCTGCTGATCCCCACCTTTCTCGGCATTACCCTGGTGGTGTTCGCCATTACCCGCTTTGTGCCCGGGGGGCCGGTGGAGCGCATGCTGATGGAAAGCCAGCTGGCGGGCAGCGAATTCAGCCACAGCAGCCGGGGCGGGCAGGTGCTGTCGGCCGAGCAAATTGACGAACTCAAGGCCTTTTACGGCCTCGACAAGCCGGTGGCCGAGGCCTATCTGGACTGGCTGGGCAAGCTGGTCCAGCTCGACCTGGGGGTCTCCACCCGCTATTACCTGCCGGTGTGGGAGCTGATCCAGGAGCGGCTGCCGGTGTCGGCCTTTTTCGGTATCAGCACCTTTATTCTCAGCTATCTGGTATCCATCCCCCTGGGGGTGCTCAAGGCGCTCAGGCACAACAGCCGGTTCGACAGCATCAGTTCCATGTTTATCTACGCCGGCTATGCTCTGCCGGCCTATGTGGTGGGGATTTTTCTGCTGACGGTGTTCGCCTTTCAGCTGGGCTGGTTTCCCATGGGCGGCTTTGTGGGCGACGATTTCTACTACCTGGACGGCTTCTGGCCCAAAACCCTGAACCTGTTTCACCATGCCCTGCTGCCGCTCATCGCCTATGCCATCGGTGATTTCGCGGTGCTGACCATGACCATGAAAAACAGCCTGATGGAAAACCTGTCGGCGGATTATGTGCGCACCGCGGTGGCCAAGGGGTTGCCCTTTGGCAAGGCCGTTACCCGCCATGCCCTGCGCAACAGCCTGATCCCCATTGCCAGCCACTTCGGCAACGTAATTTCGGTGTTTTTTGCCGGCTCCTTCCTGATCGAGGTGATCTTCAATATCGACGGCCTTGGCCTGCTCGGCTACGAGGCGGTGGTGGAGCGGGACTACCCGGTGGTGATGGGCATACTGGCGGTGACTTCGCTGCTGATGCTGCTGGGCAACATCGTATCGGACATCTGCGTGGCGCTGGTGGATCCGCGAGTGAGGTTCGATGGCTAGACTGCTTTCTGATGTCACCCTCAAGAAACTGCGCCGTTTTCGCAGCATCAAACGCGGCTACTACGCCTTTGTGCTGTTTATGGTGATGGTGCTGCTGGCCGTGTCTGCCGAGCTGTGGGTGAACAACCGGGCGCTGCTGGTGAAGTATGACGGCGAACTGTACTTTCCCACCTACGGCGCCGTGATCCCCGGCGACACCTTTGGCCTTGGCTACCAGTATGAAACCGACTATCGGGAACTGAAACAAGTGCTGAGTGAGCAGCCCGGCAACTGGGTGCTGCTGCCCCTGGTGCCCTGGAGTCCCTATGAGCAGGACTACAGCGGCAACGGTTATCCGCCCACGGCGCCGAGCCTGGACAGCCGGCATTTTCTCGGCACTGACAGCTCGGGCCGGGACATAGTGGCCCGGCTGGTATACGGTTTTCGCACCGCCGTGGGCTTTGCCTTTATCGCCCTGTCCGCCAGTTATGGCATCGGGGTGCTGCTGGGCTGCCTGATGGGCTTTCGGGGCGGGCGGTTCGATCTGTTGTTTCAGCGCTTTATCGAAATCTGGTCGCAGGTGCCCTTTCTTTACGTGATCATGATACTGGTGTCGATCACCCAGCCCAACTTTGCCCTGTTTGTCGCCATCAACGTGCTGTTTGGCTGGATGGGCATTACCTGGTATATGCGCACCCTCACCTACAAGGAAAAGGCGCGGGACTATGTGATGGCGGCCCGGGCCCAGGGGGCGGGCACCTGGCGCATTATCGTGCACCACATATTGCCCAACACCCTGATGATGATCGTCACCCTGGCGCCCTTTACCGTGGTGGCCAATATTTCCCTGCTCACGGCGCTCGATTACCTGGGCTTCGGTCTGCCGCCGCCCACCCCGAGCTGGGGCGAGCTGCTGCGCCAGGGGGTGAATCACCTGGACTCGCCCTGGATAGTGGCCTCCGTGGTCACGGCGGTGTCGCTGGTACTGATCACGGTGTCCTTTATTGGCGAGGCCATTCGCGAGGCCTTTGATCCCAAACACTTTTCTCGTTACGAATAGGCAGGGACTGCAATGAACAAATTACTGCTGATACTGGCCGGCCTGGGGCTGGCGCTGGGCCTGCAGGCGGCGGAGCTGCCCGACCACCTGACATGGGAAACCAATGAAGCGGACCCCGTTTTTGCCTCGCCCGAGGCCAAACGGGGGGGCGTGTTCAACATGACGCTGATGAGCTTTCCACTCACCTTTCGTACCGTGGGGCCCGATTCCAACACCTCATTCCGGTCCTTCATTCTGGAGAATCAGCTCGGCCTCTATGCCCTGCATCCGCAAACCGAGAATCCCATTCCCGCCCTGGCCACCCACTGGGCCTTTGGCGACGACAACCGCACCATGTATTTCCGGCTGAATCCGGCGGCGCGCTGGTCCGACGGCGAGCCGGTGACCGCCGACGATTACCTGTTCGCCCTGGAGTTCATGCGTTCCAAGGTGATCCGTGCCCCCTGGTACAACAATTATTTCACCGAAGAAATCACCGACGTCACCAAATATGACGACTACACCATCTCGGTGACCGCCGGCAGCCCCAAGAGCCGTCGCGAGCTGCTCAACACCGTGGGGCTGGTGCCTCAGCCCGAGCATTTTTACGAGCTGAGCGAGGACTGGGTGCGCCGCTACAACTGGGAGGTGGCGCCGGTGACCGGCGCCTATGTGATAAGCGATGTCAAACGGGGTCGATCCATTACCTTTAAACGGCTGGACGACTGGTGGGGCAACGATCTCACCTATTACCGGCACCGGTTCAATGTGGATGAAATCCGGCTCACCGTGGTGCGGGATCTCAACATCGCCTACCGCCATTTTCTGCGCGGCGACATCGACACCTTTGGCCTGATCCTGCCGGAGTGGTGGCACGACAAGACCAGTACCCCCGAATACCGCAACGGCCTGATTAACCGCATCTGGTTCTACAACGACATGCAGCAGGGCGCCCAGGGCCTGCACCTCAACACCGCCCATCCCAGGCTGGCGGACGTGCGGGTACGCAAGGGCATTGCCCATGCCATCAACATGCAGCGCATGCTGGATACCATACTGCGCGGTGATTATGAGCGCATGAACAGCTTTGGCAGCGGCTACGGCGATTTTACCGACTATGACATTCGTGCCCGGGCATACGACATCAACCAGGCCCGTGCGCTGTTCGCCGAGGCCGGTTACGATCGCCAGGGGCCTGGCGGCATTCTGATGAACGCTGAGGGCGACCGGCTTAGTCTGGCGGTCACCTACACCACACAGGAGCACACCGCCCGCCTGGCCATTTTGCGCGAAGAGGCGCGCAAGGCGGGGCTGGACCTGCAGCTCAACCTGGTGGACGGCGCCACCGGCTTCAAGGTCATGCTGGAGAAAAAGCACGAGTCGGCCTGGCTGGGCTGGAGCGGCGGCGGTCTTTACCCGCAGTACTGGGAGTTCTTCCACTCCCTCAATGCCAACAAGCCCCAGACCAACAACCTGTTCAATATCAGTGATGCCGAGCTGGACCGGCTAATCGAGGAATATCGCCGCACCATGGATCTGGACGCCAAGGCGGCCATTTCCCGGCAAATACAACGCCGGGTACACGAGCTTGCCATCTTCATCCCCGGTTATCAGGTGCCCTACACCCGGGAAGCCTACTGGCGCTATGTGAAGCTGCCCGAGACCAGGGGGACGCGGCATTCGCCTTCCCTGTTCTGGCCGATGGAAGGATACCCTTACAGCACCGGTGGCCTGTTCTGGATCGACCAGCAACAAAAGGCCGAGATCAAGGCCGGCGGCAAGCGCTATGAACCAGTGCTGGAGGTGGTGGAAACCTGGCGGAGACCTGACAGCCGATGACGGACTTGCTGCAAGTAAACAACCTGGCGGTCAGTTTCACCACCGAGGCGGGCTGTTTTCGCGTGGTGGATGACGTCAGTTTTTCGCTGGCGCCGGGGCAGACCCTGGGGTTGGTGGGGGAGTCCGGTTGTGGCAAGAGCGTCACCGCTCTCAGCCTGCTGGGCCTGCTGCCGCAACCGGCGGGCAGGGTGGAAGGCGGCCGGGCGCTGTTTCAGGGGCAAGATTTACTCACTCTGGATCCGCAACAGCGCTATCGGCTGCGGGGTAACAAGATCGCCATGATTTTTCAGGAGCCGATGACGGCCCTGAACCCGGTGCATACCGTGGGCCGCCAGCTGATGGAGGTCTATGAGCTGCACCGTCCCGAGCTGAACAAGGCACAGCGCCGGCAGGCGGCGCTGGCCCTGTTACGTCGGGTGGGCATTCCGGAAGCCGAGGCCCGGCTGTCTGCCTACCCGCATCAGCTTTCCGGCGGCATGCGCCAGCGGGTGATGATCGCCATGGCGCTGGCCTGCGAGCCGGAGTTGCTGATCTGCGACGAGCCCACCACGGCGCTGGATGTGACCATACAGGCGCAAATCCTGCACCTGATCCGCGAGCTGCAGCAGCAAAACAACATGGCGGTGATTTTCATTACCCACGATCTGGGGGTGGTAGCCCAGCTCTGCGATCAGGTACTGGTGATGTACGCCGGGCGCAGTGCCGAGCAGGCCGATGTGTATGAGCTGTTTGAACGCCCTCGTCACCCTTACACTCAAGGGCTGCTGGCGTCCATTCCCCGGCTGGACCGGCCCGGAAAAACCGAGCTGCCGGTCATTGCCGGTCAGGTGCCGTCGCTGGAACAGTTGCCGTCCGGCTGCCGCTTTGCCAACCGTTGCCCCCACCGAACCGAGGTGTGCGCTGTCCAGCCGTTGCCTGAACAGGCATCGGAGCTGCATCATGTGTGGTGTCACCACTGGCGGGAGCTGGCTTCATGAGCACCCTGCTGAAAGTGGACGG
>NZ_CP118224.1:2725000-2932500 GCF_030849025.1 Oceanimonas pelagia | reverse complement strand
TAGCGCCTCGGACGAATACTACTGGGGGTAGAGCACTGTTTGGGCTAGGGGGTCATCCCGACTTACCAACCCCATGCAAACTCCGAATACCAGTAAGTACTATCCGGGAGACACACGGCGGGTGCTAACGTCCGTCGTGAAGAGGGAAACAACCCAGACCGCCGGCTAAGGTCCCCAAGTTCTGATTAAGTGGGAAACGAGGTGGGAAGGCTCAGACAGCCAGGATGTTGGCTTAGAAGCAGCCATCATTTAAAGAAAGCGTAATAGCTCACTGGTCGAGTCGGCCTGCGCGGAAGATGTAACGGGGCTAAAATCAGGCACCGAAGCCGCGGATTCACGCTATGCGTGAGTGGTAGGGGAGCGTTCTGTAAGTCTGCGAAGGTGTGTCGTGAGGCATGCTGGAGATATCAGAAGTGCGAATGCTGACATGAGTAACGATAAAGGGGGTGAAAAACCTCCTCGCCGGAAGACCAAGGGTTCCTGTCCAACGTTAATCGGGGCAGGGTGAGTCGGCCCCTAAGGCGAGGCCGAAAGGCGTAGTCGATGGGAAACGGGTTAATATTCCCGTACTGACACACATTGCGATGGGGGGACGGAGAAGGCTAGATGGGCCAGGCGTTGGTTGTCCTGGTGAAAGGGAGTAGGTGGTGACTTTAGGCAAATCCGGAGTCACAACGCTGAGACCCGAGACGAAGGTACTACGGTACCGAAGTCATTGATGCCCTGCTTCCAGGAAAAGCCTCTAAGCTTCAGATGTGTGTGAACCGTACCCCAAACCGACACAGGTGGTCGGGTAGAGAATACCAAGGCGCTTGAGAGAACTCGGGTGAAGGAACTAGGCAAAATAGTACCGTAACTTCGGGAGAAGGTACGCTGGAGCGGGTGAAGTCCTTCGCGGATGGAGCCTGAGCCAGTCGCAGTGACCAGGTGGCTGGGACTGTTTATCAAAAACACAGCACTGTGCTAACTCGCAAGAGGACGTATACGGTGTGACACCTGCCCGGTGCCGGAAGGTTAATTGATGGGGTTAGCCGCAAGGTGAAGCTCTTGATCGAAGCCCCGGTAAACGGCGGCCGTAACTATAACGGTCCTAAGGTAGCGAAATTCCTTGTCGGGTAAGTTCCGACCTGCACGAATGGTGTAACCATGGCCACGCTGTCTCCACCCGAGACTCAGTGAAATTGAAATCGCCGTGAAGATGCGGTGTACCCGCGGCTAGACGGAAAGACCCCGTGAACCTTTACTATAGCTTGGCACTGAACATTGACCCTACATGTGTAGGATAGGTGGGAGGCTGTGAAGCGGTGACGCCAGTTGCCGTGGAGCCGACCTTGAAATACCACCCTTGTATGTTTGATGTTCTAACTTGGCCCCCTTATCGGGGGTGAGGACAGTGCCTGGTGGGTAGTTTGACTGGGGCGGTCTCCTCCCAAAGCGTAACGGAGGAGCACGAAGGTTGGCTAAGTACGGTCGGACATCGTACGGTTAGTGCAATGGCATAAGCCAGCTTAACTGCGAGACAGACACGTCGAGCAGGTGCGAAAGCAGGTCATAGTGATCCGGTGGTTCTGAATGGAAGGGCCATCGCTCAACGGATAAAAGGTACTCCGGGGATAACAGGCTGATACCGCCCAAGAGTTCATATCGACGGCGGTGTTTGGCACCTCGATGTCGGCTCATCACATCCTGGGGCTGAAGTCGGTCCCAAGGGTATGGCTGTTCGCCATTTAAAGTGGTACGCGAGCTGGGTTCAGAACGTCGTGAGACAGTTCGGTCCCTATCTGCCGTGGGCGTTGGATGATTGAGAGGGGCTGCTCCTAGTACGAGAGGACCGGAGTGGACGAACCTCTGGTGTTCGGGTTGTCACGCCAGTGGCACTGCCCGGTAGCTAAGTTCGGAATCGATAACCGCTGAAAGCATCTAAGCGGGAAGCGAGCCTCGAGATGAGTCATCCCCAGAGCTTCGAGCTCTCTAAAGGGCCGTCCGAGACCAGGACGTTGATAGGCAGGGTGTGGAAGCGCTGTGAGGCGTGCAGCTAACCTGTACTAATGACCCGTGCGGCTTAACCATACAACACCCAAGAAGTGTGAGACCTTGCAGGTCGAGACTACGAATTCTTCATCAAAACGCTTTTTCCGAATTAAAGTTTTATGCCTGGCGGCCATAGCGTTGTGGAACCACCTGACTCCATGCCGAACTCAGCAGTGAAACGCAACCGCGCCGATGATAGTGTGGCAGCTGCCATGTGAAAGTAGGTCACTGCCAGGCACCCAATACCAAAAGCCCTTCACCGATGGTGAAGGGCTTTTTTCGTTGCCGGAAACAAGAGTTTTACCTTGTTCAGTCAAGGAGAATTTCGGCAGAGCACCAGCCGCTGCCTTCATTTCATTGTGAATTTCCGTCGCTTGTTTCAGCCTGTCATTGTAGAGACCGTTGGTGCCCGGGAAAGTCCTCTCCTGACGCTATACTGTGTCCATATCGTGATGCAAGGCGCCATCCGGGCGGTTTGCAAGCCTGTAGTGTCTCGAATGCTCAGCTCCTTTATCTGTATACAATCTTTGCCGCTGATCGCTCTTTCTAAGGGGGATTACGTATTGTGTGTAAAGGGGGATATAGATCACATTGGTGCTAATTTTGTGTACAAAGATTTCACATCGGTATAACACTAATGTTTTTTTTGCGGTATTATCTAATTGGCTCCGCACTAGGCCAAAGCCTTAGAAGTGGAGACTGGAGGGTAGTGCCACCGTCTCGACAGGATGTTGGCCAATAATAAAATGGCGGCTCATTCATGGGGTCGCTCATTGGCAACGATTAACAAAGGGATCTGTTATGACCCAGGATGCAAAAACCGCACAAAGCAAAAATCACGATTTGCTTTATTCACTGCACGACAAACCCGGCTTTCTGCCGTCCACCTTTGCTGCCCTGCAGCACGTTCTGGCCAGCCTCGTCGGTGTGATCACTCCCACCCTGATTGTGGGCGGCGCGCTCGGGCTGGGAGAGCATGTTCCCTATTTGATCAGTATGGCGCTGATGGTTTCCGGTGTGGGTACCTTCATTCAGTGTCGTCGTGTTGGTCCTATCGGGGCCGGTATGCTGTGTCTGCAAGGCACCAGCTTTGCCTTCCTGACGGCGGTGCTTTCTGCCGGCTTTATTGTAAAAAGCCGTGGTGGTACCCCTGAAGACATTCTGGCCACCATCTTTGGTGTCAGCTTCTGTGCTGCCTTTATCGAAATTTTCCTGAGCCGCTTTGTGCACAAGCTGCAAAAAGTAATCACCCCTGTGGTGACCGGCACCATCATCATTCTTATCGGCATTCCGCTGATCAAGGTGGCCATGACCGACATCGGTGGCGGCTTTGGCGCCCTGAACACGGAGAACTTCGGTTCTCTCGACAACCTGCTGCTGGCGGGCATCGTGCTGGTGAGTGTGATCCTGCTGAACCGTTCCAAAAACCCCATGATCCGTCTGGCCGCGGTGGTTATTGGCCTGGCTTTGGGGATGCTGGCCGCCTTCTTTATGGGGCGTCTGGACTTCTCTCATATCGCCAGCCTGCCGGTCATTTCCATTCCGGTGCCGTTCAAGTTCGGTTTCCAGTTTGATTTGGCCGCCTTTATTCCGCTGGCCATCCTGTTCTGCGTGAGCGCGATGGAAACCACCGGTGACCTGACCGCCAACTCCACCATTTCCCGTGAGCCGGTAAAAGGCCCGGTTTACATCAACCGCATTCGTGGTGGTGTGCTGGGTGATGGTGTGAACTCCATGATTGCGGCCGTGTTCAACAGCATGCCGTCCACTACCTTCAGCCAGAATAACGGTGTTATCGCCCTGACCGGGGTAGCCAGCCGCTTCGTCGGCATCTACATCGCCGCCATCCTGTTTATCATGGGCCTGTTCCCCATCATAGGTGGTGTACTGCAAACCATGCCCAAGCCGGTATTGGGTGGCGCTACTCTGATCATGTTCGGCACCGTGGCCGTGGCCGGTATTCGTGTGCTGTCCCAGGCCAACCTGGATCGTCGCAACATGATGATCATCGCCATCTCCGTGGGCATGGGTATCGGTGTTTCCACTGTGCCGAATGTGCTGCAGGCCCTGCCGGACACCGTTGAAAACATTCTGAAGTCACCGGTTGCCATGGGGGCCATCACCGCCATTCTGTTGAGTCTGATCCTTCCCGAAGGTCCTGCCGAGGAAGAAGAAAGCGCCGCTGAAACCGCAGCCCAGGCTGACGACGGTAAAAAAAAATTAGGTGAGGTTGGTTAACGCTCACTATCTTATTGATGCCTGAACAGGCTCAATCCCCTGACGTACCTTCCCGGATTGTGCGTCAGGGGTTTTCACATCCGGGGGATGCCAACTTTCATTTGCAAATGGAGTAGAAAGTCTGATGCAAAACCCCAACACTCTCTGGATTAAAAACCCGCTTGCTACCCTGAACCTGGCCTGTGCCGGTGGTGTAGTTGTTTCTGGTAACCAAATCGTTGAGCTGGTCCCCGAAGGTCAGCAACCGACCACCCGCGTTGATGAAATCTTTGACGCCAGCCAGCATGTGATGCTGCCGGGTCTGATCAACGCCCACCATCACTTTTACCAGACACTGACTCGCGCCCATCCGGTGGCACTGAACAAGGAGCTGTTTTCCTGGCTGACCTCCCTGTACCCCGTATGGGCCAAGCTGCAGCCGGAAATGGTGGAAGTGTCTACCCAGATTGCCCTGGCCGAGCTGCTGCTGTCGGGCTGTACCACCGCCAACGATCACCACTACCTGTTCCCTCAGGGGCTGGAGCAGGCGATTGATATTCAGGTAGAGCAGTCTCGTAAACTGGGTGTGCGTGTGCACCTGACCCGCGGCTCAATGAGCCTCGGCAAAGATCAGGGTGGCCTGCCGCCTCAGTCCACGGTGCAGACCGAGGACACCATACTGACCGACAGCGAACGCCTGATCAGTCGCTACCACGATCATGCCGACGGCGCCATGGTACGGGTAGCCCTGGCGCCCTGTTCACCCTTTTCGGTCAGCGGCGAGCTGATGAAGGCCTCGGCCGAGCTGGCTGACAAACACAATGTGCAGCTGCACACGCACCTGGCCGAGACCCATGACGAGACCGAGTTCTGCCAGCGCATGTTTGGCATGCGTCCGGTGGACTATCTGGAATCGGTGGGCTGGCTAAACAACCGCACCTGGCTGGCTCATGGCATTCACTTCAACGAGGAAGAAATCGCTCGTCTGGGCAAGGCTGGCGTGGGCATCGCTCACTGTCCGTCTTCGAATATGCTGCTGGCTTCGGGCATGTGCCCGACCCTGGAGCTGGAAGCGGCGGGCTGTGCGGTGGGCATCGGCGTGGACGGCTCGGCGTCCAATGACGGCTCCAACATGATACTGGAAGTGCGACAGGCGCTGTTGCTGCAGCGACTGCGTTACGGTGCAAAACGTATTACCCATCAAAAGGTGATGGACTGGGCGACCCGGGGCTCGGCCGCCTGTCTGGGGCGTGACGATATCGGTGAGATTGCCGTGGGCAAACAGGCCGATCTGGCCCTGTTCCGGCTGCATGACATTCAGTTTGCCGGGGCCGGCGATCCCCTGGCCGCCCTGGTGCTCTGTGGCGCACAAAGGGCCGACCGGGTGATGGTGGCCGGCCGCTGGCGGGTGATCGACGGCACCATTGAAGGCCTGGACATAGAGGCCCTCAAGGCGCGGCAGCGGGCCCTGTCGGCGCAACTGCGCTGAATCGGGCGGATTAACCCTAAAAGAGTGCTTCGGCACTCTTTTTTATTACCCGCTACCTCACCGGTTACACTGACCTTTTTGCCGGTTTTGGGATAGAATCCCGGCTTTTGCAAATCGGGTTTCACTATGCGATGGGATCTCAAGGGCTGGGTTGGCCTGCAACTGCTGGCGGCGGCCCTGCTGCTTTCCTGGTGGCAGGGATACTGGCTTGAGCTGGATGAGGGGGTATTCTGGTGGTTTAATGAGCGGCTGGTGACGGTGCCGGGCTTTGCGGAGCTGGTGGCCTTTGTGAATCAGCGCTGGATAGACGGCGCGGTGGCCTTGCTGATGGCGCTGTTTGTATTTCGCCATGCCTGGCTGGCATCGGGACGTGAACGGGCACGCATCTGCTGTCTGCTGCTGATCATGGCTGCTAGCTTCTCGCTGCAGACCGCGGCAGGCAAGGCGCTGCCGGTGGAGCGGCCCAGTCCGACGCTGGTGTTTGAGCAGGCGGAACGGGTCAGCCGGCTGGTGCCGGATATCAGAGCCAAGGACGCTTCGGGCAGCTCGTTTCCCAGCGATCACGGTATTGGCTTTGCCACCTTTCTGCTGTTTGCCATTTACCGTTTTCCACGTCGTTATCTCTATGCCCTGGTGCCTCTGGTGCTGGCCCTGGCCATGCCCAGGGTGATGTCGGGGGCGCACTGGTTTACCGACTTCATCTGCGGCTCCCTGCCCCTGGCGCTGGTGACCGCCGCCTGGCTGTTTCACACCCCCCTGGCCCATTGGCTCACCGAAGCCCTGGTGGCGCCGGCGGAAAAACTGCTGCGGCGCTGGCATCTGCAGTGAATAACAGAAGGACGGCCAAAAGCCGTCCTTCTGTTTATCTTATTGCGGCAGATTAACCTGTTCGCTGCGGGGCAGAATGTCGTAATCGGCGATTACCGGCAGGCCTTCCAGCTGCCGGCGCAGCATGTCAAAGGCGGCAAAGGCCAGCAAGCGGCGGCGCATCAGCGGATCGCGAAAGTGCATCTGCAGGGTTTGTGCCTGACAGCCTTCAGGGGTCAGCAGCGCCAGTGGAATGCCCTGCGGGCCTTTGGCGCCAATGGCCAGGGTGGTGGCCCGGCCCGCGCCTTTCAGCCATTGCGCCAGCTCGCCGGCACTGTCGGGCAACCCGGCCAGATAATGGCCTTCAAACTCGGTGGTCAGGGTATGCAGGGTATCGGTCAGGCGGCCGCCGCTGGCATCCTCAAAGATCACCAGATCCCGATCGTGCAGTTGTGCCGCCAGCGCCTCGAATTTCAGCTCGTTGCGGGCCACCACATGGCTGCCGATTTGCTCCAGTAATTGCGTTTCGGCTTCGGCGATGGCGCTGCGGTCACGGGTGTCGATGATCAGTTTCAGCTCGATGGTGGGTGAGTTGGCCCGGTACCCCAGGGTAATGCCTGCCGGCCAGTTCAGGGTGTCGAGCCGGTCGCTCAGCCCCGATTCCGACAGCCCGAAGGTGAAGTAACGCCGCACCTGGCTCTGGCCCTGCTGACCCAGTCGGGTGCGCAGCCGGGGCAGAATCTCCTGATCCATCATTTTCTTCAGCTCCGACGGTACCCCCGGGGTAAAGAAAAACAGCGCCCGGTTGTGCTGCAGCGCAAAGCCGCAGGCGGTGCCGATGGGATTGTCCACCAGCTCGGCCCCCTCGGGCAGCATGGCCTGCTTGATATTGCTTTCCGGCATGGTGCGGCCGCGGCTGGCGTATTTTTCCTGCATCACCTTCAGCCACTGCCGGTTCAGCACCAGTGGCACGCCGGCGGCCTCGGCCATGGCCTCGGCGCTGATGTCGTCTGAGGTCGGCCCCAGGCCGCCGTTAACGATAACGATGTCGGCACAGTGGCTGCGCTGCTCAAACAGCTCCACCAGATCCGCCTTGTCGTCCCCCAGGGTAAAACGCCGGCGCACCTGCCAGCCCTGCTCCAGCAGCCGTTGTGACAGCCAGCCGGCATTGGTGTCGGTTATCAGGCCGGTGAGCACTTCGTCACCGGTGCTGACCAGTTCAATCACGGGTTCCATATGCAAATCCTTTAGAAAAGTTGTTTGAATTTTAACGTATCTTTTGCTCACAACCCATGAGGGAGATGACAAGCGACGGCCCTTATTGTAGATTTCTAGATGTCTAGACTTTTCTACCGTTGCAGTACATGGAGTAAGCACATGCCCATTCGAATTCCGGATCGCCTGCCGGCGGCCAATGTCCTGAGCCGGGAAAACATCTTCGTGATGACGGAGACACGCGCGATCAATCAGGATATACGTCCGATGCGGGTGTTGCTGCTCAACCTGATGCCCAAGAAAATCGAAACCGAAAACCAGCTGCTGCGCATGCTGTCGAACTCACCGCTGCAAATCGGTGTGGATCTGCTGCGCATCGACAACCGGCCGTCCAAGAATACGCCGCAGTCCCATCTGGAGCACTTTTACTACGACTTCGAGCAGATCAAGGATCAGTTTTACGATGGTCTCATCATCACGGGGGCGCCCCTGGGGCTGACCGACTTTTGCGATGTGGTGTACTGGGACAAGATCGAGCAGATCGTGGAATGGTCCAAGAGCCATGTAACCTCCACCCTGTTTCTGTGCTGGGCGGCCCAGGCCGGGCTCAAAATCCTCTATAGCCTCGACAAGCGTACCCGGCTGGAAAAGCTGTCCGGGGTCTACGAGCACCAGAACATGGGCCAGTTCGAACCGCTGGTGCGCGGCTTTGACGATGTGTTTCTGGCGCCCCATTCCCGTTACGCCGACTTTCCGCTGGAGCTGATCCGGGAAAAAACCAACCTCAAGGTGCTGGCCGGCTCCGAGCAGGTTGGCATGTATCTGGCGGTCAGTCCCGACCGGCGTCAGGTGTTTGTGACCGGCCACCCGGAGTATGATCCCGATACCCTGCATCAGGAATACATGCGGGATCTGTCGGTGGGCATAGAGCCCAACATGCCGGTGAATTATTACCCCGACAACAACCCGGACAACCCGCCCCGGGCCACCTGGCGCAGCCACGGCCACCTGCTGTTTTCCAACTGGCTGAACTACCATGTCTACCAGCTGACGCCTTACGATCTGAATACCCTCAGTGCCGCCGGCGACACCCTGACCAAGGACTGGGAAGACTGACTCTTCACCGGCCGGCCAGGGAGCCGGCCGGGCATTCCTGCCAGGTTGTCTTGACAGGCCCGCAGGCGTCGGCAAGAGTTATCAAGGCGCCGGTTTTGGTTTCAATGGAAACCCTTCTCATTATCACGAGGTTCATGGATGAACAGTGCTTTCTTCAGGGCCGGTGGCCGGCACCTTGTGCTTTGTGCCGGTGTTCTGCTTTCGCTTCCCCAGGCTCACGCCGACGATCGGGCCTCCGAGCTGACCTTTCTCACCTGGGGAGACTATATCGACGAAGGCGTGGTGGCCGATTTTGAAGCCGAGTTCAATGCCAGCATTCGGTTTGTTCATTTTGAGTCGGACGCGGCGCGCCACGAACTGCTGACCATTTCCGGCGTGCAGGGATACGATCTGATACTGGTGGACTCGGTTTCCAGAGCGCTTTATCAGCATCTGGGCTGGATCGGCGAGTTCGACCGTCAGCAAATCCCCAACCTGGGCAGGCTGCGACTGCCCGCACCCTCCGTGGGGTCGCACGGCAGCGATCTTTGTGTTCCCTATACCTGGGGCACTACCGGCATTGCCTATCGCACCGATCTGGTATCCGAGCCCGTTACCCGCTGGCAGCAGTTGTTTGAGCCCGCTGAGGAGCTGCAGGGGAAAATCCTGATGTCGGAAGCGGGCACCGAAGTGGTCGGCATGGCCCTGAAAGCCCTGGGATATTCCATGGCCAGCAGCGATCCCGATGAACTGGAGCAGGCCAGGCAGTTGCTGAATAAGCAGGCGCCACTGATTGCCGGTTATGCGCCGGTGGCGGTGGACTCGGCGGCCGCCAAGCTGGTGACCGGCGAAGTCAGTGCGGTGCTGACCTACAGCGGGGATGCCCTGATGCTGAAAGAGTTCCAGCCGAACATAGAGTATGTGTTGCCGGAAGAAGGGGGAGCGATATGGGCCGACTTTATCTGCCTGGGGGCTCAGCCGGAAAATGCCGAGCTGGCGCACCGGTTCATTGATTTTCTGAACCGGCCCGAGCAGTCTGCGCGCAACTCGCTGTATATCTACAGTGCCACGCCCAATGTGGATGCAGAAGCGTTGCTGCCGGCAGACTTTCTGACGGATCCGGTGATTTATCCGGATCGGGCCAGTCTGGATAAATCGGAGCATTATCGGGTCATTCCTCCGCGAATCGCCAGAATATACAACAACATCATGCAGGAAGTTCAGCAACTGAGCGAATAGCCATGGGGCTGGGAGGGGAGAGCGACGGATGCGGCTGAGATCCAGGATTGCGTGTTTGTTAGTTCCCTTATTGTTGCTGCAGGCCGCAATACTGATCGGGACTTCCTATCTGTTGTACCGGGATTACATCAGGGATCAGATGGAAATCCATGCGTGGGACTCGGTCACTCAGGTGGCCAACAAGTTCAGTGGCATGGTGGCTATTCTGGTGGCAGACACGAGCATCTTTGCCCGCAACCCGGTGCTGAACCGTTACCTGAAAACGGACGAGAACATCCGTGCCCACGTTATGTATTCGGTGTTGCATGATGAGTTCCAGTCCTTTCTGACGGCCTATCCCGACTACCGTGAACTGACCTTGTTGCTGCCCGACGGCGACGAGGAGATATCGCTGCGTTCGGACGGCACTGCCAGTATTCCCCGGAACCGGCAGTCCAGGCCCTATTTTCAGCAGATGGTCAATCAGAACCTGGAGGTGCTGACGACCGTTCAGCGCGAGCCCGACAGTGGCGAGTGGGTGCTGCTGTCCATTCGCCGGCTGCTGCATTTTGACCCCATTGAAAGAACGCGACAAACGGAAGCCCGGGTCAGTGGCTATCTGGTGCTCAAGTCGGTGCTGCGCCCCCTGGCCCAGCAGATGGCCAACAACCGCTTGTTCAGTCAGGGTTTCAGCCTGTTGCACAATGCCGAAGGCAGCCAGTTGCTGAGCGAAGGGCACACCCGGCTCAGTGCAACGGGATTGGGGGCCCTGGTGCAGGCGCTGAGCGGTACTGCGCAGGGCCGGATCAGCTATACGGAAGACGTCTTGCTTGATGACGACTGTTATCTGGTCGGGCAGACCGAATTGCTGCCGGGACTGTATTTCTCGGTGGGCTGGCCAGAGTCCGGGCTGAAACAGCTGTTGCTTGAGATGGGCATCAGTGCCGGCCGGGTAACGCTGCTGGTGATGCTGGTCACCATGGTGGTGCTGTTCTGGCTGTTAAACCGTATGTTGATTCGGCCCATTATGCGTCTGGGCCATGCGGCAGAGAGGCTGGGAAAAGGGGAGGAAGACTGGCATCTGCCATGCTCCGGGCGGGATGAACTGTCTGCGCTGGGGGGCACGGTCAGGGATATGGGGCAGGCGCTGTTACGGCAGCGTCAGGCGTTGCACGATATTGCCTACCGGGACAGTCTGACCCGGCTGCCCAATCGCCGTCGGTTTCTGGAAATACTGGAAAGCCACTATGACGCGGCCACCGGTGCGCCGCCCGCGATTGCGCTGATGTTCCTCGATCTGGATGAATTCAAGCATATCAACGACACCCTGGGTCATGAAACCGGGGATGTGGTGCTGGTGGAGGTGGCACGCCGCATGGAGCAGTTGCTGCGAGGCAGCGATGTTATCGGTCATGACGGCGCGGGGAGCGCTTCTGGCACCCTGGCTCGCCTTGGCGGCGATGAGTTTACCCTGCTGCTGACCGATATTGGCGAGCGGGAGCAGGCGGTGGCGGTGGCCGAGCGGCTGCTGGCGGCCTTTTCCCGACCCCTGATGGTGGCCGGAAAACCCATGCTGATAGGCATCAGCATGGGGGTGGCTCTGGCCAGGGAAACCGGAGACAGCGCCTCCGAACTGTTAAAGAATGCCGATGTGGCCATGTATGACGCCAAGCAGCATGGAAAAAACACCTACCGCTTTTTTTGCCCGGATGCAGCGCTTGCCTCTCTTAAACAGCTGGAGCTGAGGGACGATCTGCACCGTGCCATTTACCAGAAACAGCTGCGGCTGGTCTATCAGCCCCAGGTTGATGCCCGCAGCGGGCGACTGGCGGGCTGTGAAGCCCTGGTGCGCTGGAAACATCCGGAAAAGGGCTGGATTCCCCCGAATGTTTTTATTCCCATCGCCGAGCAGGCGGGCCTGATCGTGCCTCTGGGGCGCTGGGTCATGCTGGAAGCCTGCCGGCAGATCACGCTCTGGCAGTCCATGGGATATGAGGTGCCACGGGTGTCGGTCAATGTATCGTTCGTCCAGCTGTTGCGGGAGGATCTGCACCAAGTACTGCTGAGTTGCCTGGCGGCAAACCAACTCGGCCCCGACAGAATCAGTGTGGAGGTGACCGAGTCCTGCATCATGCAGGGAGTGGATGCTATTGACCAGCTGAAGCGCATTCAAAAAAGCGGTATTCGGGTGGCGCTGGATGATTTCGGGACCGGGTATTCCTCGCTCAGTGCGCTGAAAGGGCTGCCCATTGACGAGCTCAAGATAGATCGCAGTTTTATCAGCGAGATTGCCGAAGGAGACGACGCCCGCGCCATTGTGGCGGCCATTATCGCCATGGCCCAGCGCCTGGGCGTGGAAGTGGTGGCGGAGGGGGTTGAGAACGAGGTTGAGCTGAATTATCTCAGAGAGCGGGGCGCCGATATTATTCAGGGGTACTTTTTCGGCAGGCCCGTGCCGGGCAGCGAGTTCACCGGCTGGCTGGCAGACACGGCCAGCCATGCCGGTGAACATGCGGTTGCCATCTGAGATCGACCTGCCCGCCCACGGCCAGCGGGCGGGCCGTGATCAGTCGATGGGAAAACCGGCCTTTTCCGCCGCTTTGGCCTTGTTGATCATCGGGGTGATGGTCATGCCCTGCACGATAATCGAAAACAGCACGATGGCGTAGGTCATCATCAAAACCAGGTCGCGCAGATCCACCTGGCCGTCACTGCCCAGCTTCACGCCCGCCGGAATCGACAGCGCCATGGCCAGCGACAGGCCGCCCCGCAGGCCGCCCCAGGTAAGAATGCGCACCGAATACTTGTTGTAGCTGCGCACCCGGCGAAAGCCCACATAGGGCAGGGCCACGCTGGCAAAGCGGCCGGCCAGCACCAGCGGAATGGACAGCAGCACCAGGATCCAGGCCTGCCAGTGGAACTGTACCAGCAGCATGGCCAGGCCGATCAGCAGGAACAGCAGGGCGTTGAGGAACTCGTCCAGCAGGTGCCAGAAGTGATCCAGGTATTTCTGGCTCTGCTCGGAAAAGCCGGTGTAACGGGTCCAGTTGCCGATAATGATGCCGGCCACCACCATGGCCAGGGCGCCGGATACCCCCAGCACGTTGGCCATGGCAAAGCCGGCGGTGGGTACGCACAGGGTCATCAGCAGCTCCATGGAGCCGTCATCGGTGGCGCTGATCATGATGTGACACATCAGCCCCAGCAGGCCGCCGAAGATAATGCCGCCCACCGCTTCGTGGGTGAACAGCGACATCACCGAGCCGACGCTGGCCTCATTGCCGTTAAAGGCCACCGCGAAGATGGTGAGAAAGGCCACCAGGCCGATGCCGTCGTTGAACAGCGATTCACCTTCAATCTGAATGGCGATCTGCTCCGGTGCGCCCAGTTTCTTGACGATGGCCAGTACCGCAATGGGGTCGGTGGGGGAGATCAGGGCACCGAACAGCAGGCAGTAGATAAAGGGAATGGGAATGGCCGCCACATAGCCCAGCAGCCAGAGCCCGCCGGCCACCACCAGGGTGGAGATCAGCACGCCCACGATCACCAGTACCGAAATTTCCCATTTCTGGCTTTTCAGTGCCGGCAGATTGATGCCCAGGCCGCCGGCAAACAGCAAAAAGCCGAGAATGCCCTGCAGCAGAAAGGAGCCGAAGTCGACGGTCTTGACCACTTCCACCGCATGTTGCTGCAGTTCGGGCCAGGTGGTTTTGCCGAGGATCAGCATCAGAATGGAGATGGCGAGGGCGCCGGAGGTAATGGCAATGGTGGTCTGAATTTTCATGATGTACTGATTGACGAAGGCAATGGTGATCGCCATGGCCGCCAAAAAGCACAGAGTGTAATAAACGCTCATGTGAGGGCACTTCCGAAAGGTTATTTTATTATTTGCAAGCCGTGTCGGCCGAATATGTTCGGTCGCGCATAGTTTGCCCTATTGGCTGCGGCTTCACTAGCGGAAATACGGCTGATCCGTGTATTTTTCCGCCGGCTTCGTTCTTCCCCGGCGTCAGCCATGCAGATGGCCGGATTTCCGATTGGGCAAAGTGTGATAGCATGAACACCGCATACAGGAATCAGGTTGTAACAGGAGTCAGCAGTGTCCCGATCCCCCGTGTTTTCTCAGCTCGAACAGGCCCTGGCCGAACGCATTTTGATCATCGACGGGGGCATGGGCACCATGATCCAGTCCTACCGGCTGGACGAGGCCGCCTATCGTGGCGAGCGCTTTGCCGACTGGGCCAGCGATCTCAAGGGCAACAACGATCTGCTGGTACTGACTCAGCCCGAGATCATCGCCCAAATTCACAGCGATTATTTTGCCGCCGGCGCCGACATCATCGAGACCAATACCTTTAACGCCACCACCATCGCCATGGCCGACTACCACATGGAGCACCTGGCGGCGGAGATCAACCTGGAGGCGGCCCGGCTGGCGCGCAGGGTGGCCGATGAGTGGACTGCCAAAGAGCCGCACAAGCCGCGCTTTGTGGCCGGGGTGCTGGGCCCCACCAACCGCACCGCCTCCATCTCGCCGGACGTGAACGATCCCGGCTACCGCAATATCAGCTTCGATCAGCTGGTCGAGGCCTATACCGAGGCGGCCGGGGCGCTGATCGACGGCGGTGCCGATCTGCTGATGATCGAAACCATCTTCGACACCCTCAACGCCAAGGCGGCGGTGTTCGCCATCGAAGGGGTATTCGAGCAGCGTGGCCTGCGCCTGCCGGTGATGATCTCCGGCACCATTACCGATGCCTCCGGCCGTACCCTGACCGGCCAGACCACCGAAGCCTTTTATCACTCCCTGCGCCATGCCCAGCCTATCTCCTTTGGCCTGAACTGCGCTCTGGGCCCGGACGAGCTGCGCCAGTACGTGGCCGAGCTGTCGCGCATCAGCGAAACCTATGTTTCCGCCCACCCCAACGCCGGCCTGCCCAACGCCTTTGGCGAATACGATCTGGAAGCGGACGAAATGGCCGCTCATATTCGCGAATGGGCCGAAAGCGGCTTTCTCAACCTGGTGGGCGGCTGCTGCGGCTCCACCCCGGCACACATTCGCGCCATGGCCGAGGCGGTGGAGGGCCTGGCGCCGCGCAAACTGCCCGAGCTGCCGGTGGCCTGCCGGCTGTCGGGGCTGGAGCCGGTGCTGATCACCGCCGACAGCATGTTCGTCAACGTGGGTGAGCGCACCAACGTCACCGGCTCGGCCAAGTTCAAGCGGCTGATCAAGGAAGAGCAATACGACGAGGCGCTGGAAGTGGCGCTGCAGCAGGTGGAAAACGGCGCCCAGATCATCGACATCAACATGGACGAGGGCATGCTCGACGCCGAGGCCTGCATGACCCGCTTCCTCAACCTGATCGCCGGTGAGCCCGATATCTCCCGGGTGCCCATCATGATCGACTCGTCCAAGTGGGAGGTGATCGAGGCCGGACTCAAGTGCATTCAGGGCAAGGGCATCGTCAATTCCATCTCGCTGAAGGAAGGTGAGGAGAAGTTCATCGAGCAGGCCAGGCTGGTGCGCCGTTACGGGGCCGCCGTGATCGTCATGGCCTTTGACGAGGTGGGTCAGGCCGACACCCGCGCGCGCAAGTTCGAGATCTGCGAGCGCGCCTACCGCATTCTGGTGGACCAGGTGGGCTTTCCGCCGGAAGACATTATCTTCGACCCCAACATCTTTGCCGTGGCCACCGGTATCGACGAGCACAACAACTACGCGGTCGACTTCATCGAAGCGGTCAAGGACATCAAGGACAACCTGCCTCACGCCATGATCTCCGGTGGTGTGTCCAACGTGTCGTTCTCGTTTCGCGGCAACGAGCCGGTGCGGGAGGCCATTCACGCCGTGTTTCTCTACCACGCCATTCGCAACGGCATGGACATGGGCATCGTCAACGCCGGCCAGCTCGCCATCTATGAAGACATCGAGCCCGAGCTGAAGGCAAAGGTCGAGGCGGTGGTGCTCAACCTGAGCGGCGACGCCACCGAAGCCCTGCTGGAGGTGGCCGAGCGCTACCGCAACAGCGGCGGCCCGGCTAACGACGCCCGGGATCTGGAGTGGCGCAGCTGGCCGGTGAACAAGCGTCTCGAGCACGCCCTGGTCAAGGGCCTGACCGACTTCATCGAGGAAGACACCGAAGAGGCCCGCCAGCAGGCGGCCCGCCCGCTGGACGTGATCGAAGGTCCGCTGATGGACGGCATGAACGTGGTCGGCGACCTGTTCGGCGAGGGCAAGATGTTTCTGCCCCAGGTAGTAAAGTCGGCGCGGGTGATGAAGCGGGCGGTGGCCTACCTCAACCCCTATATCGAGGCCACCAAGGCGGTGGGCCAGAGCAACGGCAAAATTGTCATGGCCACGGTCAAGGGCGATGTGCACGACATCGGCAAGAACATCGTCGGCGTGGTGTTGCAGTGCAACAACTTTGAGGTGGTGGATCTGGGGGTGATGGTGCCCTGCGAGACCATTCTCAAGACCGCCCGGGAAACCAAGGCCGACATGATCGGCCTGTCGGGGCTGATCACCCCGTCGCTGGATGAAATGGTGCACGTGGCCAAGGAAATGCAGCGTCAGGGCTTCAAGATCCCGTTGCTGATTGGCGGCGCCACCACCTCCAAGGCCCACACCGCGGTCAAGATCGAGCAGAACTACGACGAGCCGGTGGTCTACGTATCCAACGCTTCACGCGCCGTGGGCGTGGTGCAGAGTCTGCTGAGTGAAACCGGCAAGCCGGCTTTTGTCGAGCGCCTCAACCAGGAATATGAAGTGGTGCGCGACCAGCACGCCCGCAAGAAACCCCGCACCCGACCGGTGACCCTGGCCGAGGCCCGGGCCAACAAGGTGGCCATCGACTGGGACGCCTACACCCCGCCGGTGCCGGCCAGGCCCGGTATTCACGAGTTTCACGATGTGCCCATCTCGGTGCTGCGGCAGTACATTGACTGGACCCCCTTCTTCCTCACCTGGTCACTGGCGGGCAAGTACCCGCGCATTCTGGAAGACGAGGTGGTGGGCGAAGAAGCCAAGCGCCTGTTCCATGATGCCAATGCCATGCTTGACAAACTGGAAGCCGAGGGCGAGCTGCGCTGCGCCGGCGTCATCGGCCTGTTCCCGGCCAACAGCGTGGGTGACGACGTGGAAATTTACGCCGACGAGAGCCGCTCACAAGTGCTGCATACCCTGCGCTTCCTGCGTCAGCAGACCGAGAAGAAGGACGGTTTTCCCAACTACTGCCTGGCCGACTATGTGGCCCCCAAAGGCAGCAAGCCCGACTACATCGGCGGTTTTGCGGTCACCGGCGGCATTGGCGAAGACGAGATCGTCAAACGCTACAAGGACGCCCAGGACGATTACAATGCCATCATGGCCAGTGCCGTGGCCGACCGGCTGGCAGAGGCCTTTGCCGAATACATGCACATGCGGGTGCGCCGGGAATACTGGGGCTATGCTCCGGACGAGGATCTCGACAACGAGGCGCTCATCCGCGAAAAGTACCAGGGCATTCGTCCGGCGCCGGGCTACCCGGCCTGCCCCGAGCACACCGAAAAGGGCACCCTGTGGCAGTGGCTGGACGTGGAAAAGCGTATCGGCATGAAGCTGACCGAGTCCTACGCCATGTGGCCGGGGGCGGCGGTGTCTGGCTTTTACTTCTCCTATCCGGACACCCGCTACTTTGCGGTGGCGCGCATTCAGGAAGATCAGCTGCTGGACTATGCCGCGCGCAAGGGCATGACCCGTGAAGAGGCGGAAAAATGGCTGGCGCCCAACCTGAGTGACTGAACATGACCAAAGGCGCCGGCGGCGCCTTTTTCGTAAAAATTTTTGTCCTTTTGTTCTGCCCCGGGCTCAAGGCATATATGCTTGATTATATAAAAGGATTTAATGCTACCGCAGCCAGCTAGGCCCTTCCGCATGTCGTCCTGTCGCCTGAGCATCAAGGTGGGACTGGACAGGCTTCGCGCCTTGGCGTAGCTTCTGCCGGTTTTCGTTCAATAGTGGGAGGAGGATCCCATGTTTGCTGTATTCCGCCCGGGAAAAACCATGGCCCACCTGTTTGGGCTGCTGTTGTTGGTTGCGCTGGCCGGACAGGCGCAGGCCAATCCACGTTATGCGGCCATTGTGATCGATGCGGAAAACGGCGCCGTGCTTCATGCCGCCAATGCCGATGCCAGTCGCTACCCGGCGTCGCTCACCAAGATGATGACCCTTTACCTGCTGTTTGAGGCCATGGAGCAGGGCCGCATGACCCTGGACACCGCCATGCCGGTATCGGCCCATGCCGCCTCCATGCCCCAGACCAATATTTCCCTTAAAAAAGGAGAAACGCTTCGAGTGCGGGATGCCATTCCGGCGCTGATCGTGCGTTCCGCCAACGATGTGGCGGTGGTGGTGGCCGAGGCCCTGGGCGGCAGTGAAAGCGCCTTTGCCCGGCGCATGACCGCCAAGGCCAAAGAACTGAAAATGTACAACACCACCTTTCGCAACGCCTCCGGGCTGCCCGACAGCCAGCAAATCTCCACCGCCCGGGATCTGGCCACGCTGTCGTTGCGGCTGATGAAGGACTATCCGGCCTATTATCATTACTTCTCCACCCCTTCGTTTACCTACAAGGGCCGTACCTACCGCAGCCACAACCGCATGGTGCAGAATCTGCCGGGTGTGGATGGCATGAAAACCGGCTATATTCGCGCTTCCGGCTTTAACGTGGCGACTTCGGCGTTGCGCGATGACCGCCGGGTGGTGGGGGTGGTGATGGGCGGCAGAACCGCCCAGTCGAGAGACAAGGAAATGGCCGGGCTGATCGATCGCAGCATTGGCCGCGCTACCCGGGTTGCCCGCACCTCCGGTGAACGCCTGGTGGCCAGCACCCGCACCGTTGCCCAGACGGTGACCCAACCGGTGCAGGTGCAGCGGGCATCACAGCCGGCGCCGCCGTCTCCGGTACGGCTGCAGCCCGCGGTGGCGTCCTTGCCCGCGGCCCAGTCCCCCACCGGCGATAACCTGGGCTGGGCGGTGCAAATCGGTTCCTTCCGCATGCCGGAGCAGGCTCAGGACCGGGCCTCCGACGCGGCCAGCCGGCTGGGTAACCTGGCCCAGGCCCGGGCGGCGGTGTCGGAAGTGGAGATCAGCAATCGCAAGCTGTTCCGCGCCCGTCTGGTAGGATTTGAAGAAAAGCAGGCCAGAAATGCCTGTCAGCACCTGTCCCGTCAGGGCATGGACTGTCTGGTGGTGCGGCTGTAACCGCTGCGGGCGGAACGGCACGAAAAAAGGGGCAACATCACTGTTGCCCCTTTTTCGGTCGTCCTGACGGCTCGATTCCGTGAACCTCATGGCTCCCTGCCATATCCCTGACTGCGTTTCACTCCGTGAAACCTTCCCCTTCCCGATCCGTCGGGGTGTCCTGGCCGTTCCTGACCGCGTGTCTTCCTGACCCGCTTTACCTCTTCAGTCCTGAAGGTGTCCTTGCCGCCTTCCTGGCGGTGTTCCTGTGCCGTTCCTGGCGGCCCTGTCTTCCCGACCGGGCCCGCTGCTTCCTGGCGGGAAAGATAATAACCCGGAGCGGCGCCGGCTCCAGCCGGCATACGCGCCTGCTCGGGTGGTCAGAATGGGGTAAAAAATAACAAGTTTTTGACTTTTAATGGAAATTTTATGGGGCTGGCGTCAATGGCGGGAGCACGAAAACGCATTGTCTGCGTGCAGCTTGAGAGATCTCGCACAGGGTGCCGGGCGTATTGTCAGCATTTTGCCTCGTGAGCCAGCAGCCAGCGTTTGCGCTCCAGGCCACCGGCATAGCCGGTGAGGCTGCCATTGGCGCCGATCACCCGGTGGCAGGGAATGAGAATGGGAATGGGGTTGCGGCCGTTGGCGGCGCCCACGGCCCGCACCGCCCGGGGGTTGCCGATGGCACTGGCAACCTCGCCATAACTGCGCTGCTCTCCCCAGGGAATGGTTAACAGCGCCTGCCATACTTGCTGTTGAAAGGCCGTGCCTGCCGGTGCCAGAGACAGGGTGAAACGTGTCAGTTGACCGGTGAAATAGGCGTTCAGCTGGCGGCAAGCTTCCGCCAGCAGGGGGGATGTCGGGGGCAGCACCGGCACGTCTTCGTCGAGAAACAGAATTCCGGTAATGGCTTGGGGTGATGCTTCAATGCGCAGCGGGCCACAGGGGCTGGGTAAAATACAGTGCATGGCGTGTTCCATGATGAAGAAACTTTCATGATTATATGACGGGAGCCTGAGACGTGGATCAGGACGAATACGTGATTTTCGCCGAGCTGGACGGGGCGTGCTTTGAACAGATTGTGGCGTCCCTGCAGGGACGCTTTGCGCGGCTGCAATTCGGTCGTCAGGGGGATGACTGGATCTGGCTGGAACATCGTCACGGTCGCATGGAGATCGACACCTTTTATTCCACCTGGCTTGAGCTGAAAGGCCGGCGAAGGGATTACGGCCTCGCCCGGGAGGTACTTGCCTGCCTGCAGCCGGCGTGGATTGAGCACATTTTTCAGCCGCCCAGAGTGGATGTGACCCGCTGATTCAGAGCCCGGCCAGAGGCCAGACGTCGTAGGCGGGCTCTTCATAGGGATGGGCGGCGCGCAGGGCGTCCAGGGCTTGCTGAATCAGGTGATCCTCACACACCAGCTCGATGCGCAGCTCCTCCACCCGCTCCAGCTCGCCGGTCTGGCCGATAAACGGGTTGGCGCCGGCCAGCGGGCGGAACTGGCCCCGGCCGCGAGTTTCAAAGCAGCACTGATCGTAGTCGCCAATTTTGCCGGCGCCGGTGGCGAACACCGCCTGCTTGACCGCTTCGGCATGGGACTCGGGAACGAAAAATACCAGTTTGTACATGATGCCTCCCGTGAAAAGTCTGTGAAATATACCATAAATACTTGCTGCAAAAGTGGTTTTATCCGGCGGGGAGGGGAATAATGAACTCTCCTGATGCGTGCGGAACCTCGTGATGAGCCAAGCAGATAACCTGATCCAGCGCCTGTTTTCGCGCCGCGCCGGCAGCCTGCTGCCGCTGGTGCTGCTGGGGGTGCTGACCGGCATTATCGCCAGCCTGGTGATGATGAGTTTTCTGTTCCTGCTCAACGCCACCCTGGGCGGCCTGAATGGCAAAAACCTGGAAGACTTTGAAGCCCTGACCTGGCACTGGCAACTGGGGCTGCCGCTGGCAGGCAGCCTGCTGCTGATCCTGCTCTACCGGCTGACGCCGCCGGCGTGTCAGTCGGTGGGGCTGGCCTATGTGCTGGAGCGGCTGCAGTTTGGCCAGGGCCGGATTCCGGCGGCCAATATCGGGTTTCAGTTTGTGGCCGCGCTCATTGCCCTGGGCTCGGGTCACAGCGTGGGACGGGAAGGCCCCACGGTGCATCTGGGCGCGGGCATTGCCAGCCAGATCGGCCAGCTCAGCGGGCGTCCGCCCAGCCAGTTGCGGCTGTTGCTCGGGTGCGGCACGGCGGCGGCCATTTCGGCGGCCTTTAACACGCCGCTGGCAGGAGTGCTGTTCGCCATGGAGGTGGTGCTGATGGAATACAGCCTGCTCGGCTTTGCGCCCATTATCGCCGCCGCCATTACCGCCTCGGCCCTCACCAATGGCCTGTTGGGTACGCACGCTATTCTGGAGCCGGTCAGCCTGTCGCTGGCCTCCTATCGGGAGTTGCCCGGTCTGCTGCTTACCGGACTCTGGGTTGGATTGCTGGCGGCGCTGTTTCAGCGGCTGGTGCTGGTATTTATTCGACTGCCGCTCACATCCCGTGCCGTTCGCCTGTTGCTGGCGGGCGCCATAACCGGGGGGCTGGCGCTGGTCACGCCCCAGATCCTCGGCTCCGGTTACGACACCATCAATCTTGCACTGAGCGACGGGCTGCCCTGGCCGTTGCTGCTGGGCATACTGGCGGCCAAGCTGCTGGCCACGGCGGCGGCCATCGGTCTGGGGGTGCCCGGGGGCCAGATTGCGCCCACCCTGATGCTGGGGGTGTGTGCCGGCAGTGTGGCCGGGGCCTTGTTGCCGGGTGCTTCCGATCCGGCCCTGTACGCCCTGCTGGGCATGGCCGCCATGATGAGCGCCGTGCTGCACGCTCCGCTGGCGGCCATCGCCACCGTGCTGGAGCTGTCCCTCAGTGCCGAGGCCATGCTGCCGGCCATGGTGGTGGTGCTGGGCGCCAACCTGCTGTGCCAGCATGGATTTCATCTGCCGTCCCTGGTGATCACCCAGCTTCGGGTGCGCGGCCAGGAGTTACAGACCCATCCGCTGCGCACCGCTCTGGCGCAGCGCTATCTGTCGGAGCTGGCCGACATGAGCCTGGTGGAGTGGAGCGGAGAGGGCGCCCCGCCCCGCAGCAAGGCCACGGCCCTGGTGGTGAAGCGGGATCAGCACTATTACCTGCTCAACCCTGCGCAGCTGGAGCAACGGATGGCGCCGGACACCCTCGACGCCTTGCTCACCCCGGAGCGCCGGCTGCAGCGGCTGGAGCGGGACATGTCGTTGCTGGATGCCCTGCGCACGCTGCAGGACGACACCGGCGCCGGTTTTCTGGTGCCGGTGCGTCGCGGCCGGGGGCTGGTGACCCGGGCCCGGCTGGTGCACATGCTGACCGAAGAAGGGGGACTGTATTGAGCAAGCACGAGAGTGGCTGGCAGCTCAGTGATGGCCGGCTGCTGCTGAATGGCGACTGGACCCTGGCCCACCACGATCGGCTTTACGCCGCGCTGGGCTCCCTGCCGGTGCGAGGCATAGTGGCTCTGGACGGCAGCGGGCTGACCCGGCTAGACACCGCCGGTGCCGGTCTGCTGTGGCAACGGCTGGGGGCACCCTTGCTGGCGCTGGCCCGCGAGGCCACCGGCCTGAGCGACGGCCAGCGGGCCCTGCTGCTGGCGGTGGCCGGGACCATGAGCGGCCGCGAGCCGGCGCCCGCGCCCCGGGCCCACTGGAGTGATGGCCTGGCCCGGCTGGGTGAATACGCCCATTCCGGCTGGCGGCAGGGCCGGCTGCTGCTTGGCTTTACCGGCCTGACCCTGAGCACCGGCCTGGCACTGGCGTTTCGTCCGCGCCAGTGGCGCCTTACCGCGCTGGTGGCGCAAATGCACCAGTGTGGTCTCAATGCGGTGCCCATTGTGGCGCTGCTGACCTTTCTGGTGGGGGCGGTGGTGGCCTTTCTCGGCGCCACCGTGCTGGCCAATTTCGGCGCCACCATTTACACGGTGGATCTGGTGGCCTACAGCTTTATGCGCGAATTCGGCGTGCTGCTCACCGCCATTCTGCTGGCCGGCCGCACCGCCAGCGCCTTTACCGCCCAGCTGGGCTCGATGAAGGTCAACCAGGAGCTGGATGCCCTGCGCGCCCAGGGGCTGGATCCGATTGCCCTGCTGGTGTTGCCCCGGGTGCTGGCGTTGTTGCTGACCCTGCCGCTGCTGACCGTTATCGCCATACTCAGCGGGCTGTTTGGCGGTGCCCTGGTGGGGGTGCTGTCGCTGGATATTGCCCCTGCGCGCTTTCTCGCCATCGTGCAGGAGGTGCCGGTGCGTCACCTGCTGGTGGGGCTGGGCAAGGCGCCGCTGTTTGCCATCCTGATTGCGCTGATCGGCTGCCTGGAAGGCTTCAAGGTAGCGGGCAGCGCCCGGTCGGTGGGGGAGCACACCACCTCCAGCGTGGTACAGTCGATCTTTGTGGTGATCCTGCTCGATGCCATCGCTGCCCTGTTCCTGATGGAGATGGGCTGGTGAGCGGGGCCGTCATACAGGTGCGGGATCTGCGCAACCGCTTTGGCCCCCAGGTGGTGCACGAACACCTGGATCTCGATGTGATCGAGGGCGAGATCCTCGGTCTGGTGGGCGGGTCCGGCAGCGGCAAGTCGGTGCTGCTGCGTTCCATCATCGGTCTGCACCGGCCCGACGCCGGCGAGGTGCGGCTGTGGCAGCAGGATCTGCTGACCCTGCCGGCGGCACAGCGCAGTGCCCTGGAGCGGCGCATGGGGGTGCTGTTTCAGAGCGGAGCGCTGTTTTCTTCGCTGACGGTGCTGGAAAACATCGCCCTGCCGCTGATCGAGCACGCCGGCCTGAGCCGGGCGCGGGCCAGTGAGCTCGCCGACATCAAGCTGGCGCTGGCCGGGCTGCCGGCACTGGCGGGGCAGCGCTATCCGTCCAGTCTGTCCGGGGGCATGATCAAACGGGCAGCCCTGGCCCGGGCGCTGGCACTGGATCCGCAGATCCTGTTGCTGGACGAGCCCACCGCCGGGCTGGATCCGGTGTCGGCGGCGGCCTTTGATCGTCTGCTGCTGACCCTGCGCGACGCTCTGGGGCTGACGGTGGTGCTGGTCACCCACGATCTCGACACCCTGTACGCCTGCTGCGACCGGGTGGCGGTGCTGGGGCAGCGGCGGGTGCAGGCGGCGGGCACGCTGGCCGAGGTGGTTGCCACCCAGGATCCCTGGATTCGGGATTATTTTCACGGCCCGCGGGGCAGGGCGGCGCAGCAGGCCGCTCGGGGCAACAAGGAGTAACCTATGGAAACCCGGGCACATCACGTGCTGATTGGTGCATTTACCCTGCTGGTGGCAGCCGCCGGCCTGGCCTTTGTGCTCTGGCTGGCCAAAACCGGCGACGAGCGCGAGCTGCGCCGCTACGATATTCTGTTCAGCGAGCCGGTGTCCGGGCTGTCGGTGGGCAGCCCGGTGCAATACAGCGGCATACGGGTGGGTGAGGTGGAGAGCCTGACCCTGAACCCGGAGGATCCGCGCCAGGTGCGGGCCCGGGTGCGCATTGCCACCGATGCCCCGGTCAAGACCGACACCCGGGCCCGGCTGGCCCTGGCCAACATTACCGGCGCCGCCAATATCGAGCTCAGCCACGGCTCTCCCGCCAGCCCCCTGCTGGCCGACGGCAGCGGGCAGATCCCGGTGATCCGGGCCGAGCCCTCGCCTCTGGCCCGGCTGCGGGTGAGCAGCGAGGAGCTGATGCTGAGCCTGAACACCCTGCTCGACAATGCCAACCGGCTGCTCACCCCGCAGAATGCCGCTCATGTCGGCCGCATGCTGGCCAGCCTGGACGAGGTCAGCGCCACCCTGGCGCAACAGCAGGGAAGCCTGAGCGAGGGGCTGAATGCCCTGGCCGGCGCCGCCACCCGGCTGGACGCCATGCTGGCCCGGCTCGACCGGCAACTGGCACAGCACGGCGAACCCATGCTGGCCGATACCGCTGCCACCGCTGCCAGCCTGCAGCGGCTGAGCGAACGGCTGGAGCGGCTGCTGGCGCAGCAGCAACCGGCGCTGGAAGCGGGCCTGCAGGGGCTGGCCGGGCTGGAGCCGGCGCTGCGGGAATTGCGCCGTACCCTGAGGGCGCTGGGGGACGTGACCCGGCAACTGCAACAGGATCCCGCCGCCACCCTGCTGGAGCGGGAATCCATGGAGGAATTCAAACCGTGATCAGAGGTGTTGTGATGCTGATGGCCCTGCTGGGGCTGGCGGGCTGTTCGGTGCTGCCGGCGGCGGAGCCGGTGAGCCGTTACCGCCTGCCGCCGGCGGCGCTGGTGCCGAGTGACGAGGAGGGGCGGCTCAACGGTCTGCGGCTGGCCCGGCCCAGGGCCAGCGGGGTGCTCAACGGCAACCGATTGCTGGTGCTGACCGGGCGCCAGTCCTACCAGGCCCATGGCGGTGCCCGCTGGAGCGCGCCGCTGCCGGAGCTGTGGCAGGACTGGCTGCTGGACGCCCTGGGACGGGATGCCCGCCTGGGGGGACTCAGCCGGGAAGACGAGGGCGTGCAGGCCGACTGGGAGCTGACCGGTACCCTGCGCGCCTTTGAAGCGGATCTGAGCGCCGGCCGGCAGGAAGCGGTGATTCGCTTTGACGCCCAGCTGCTGCGCACCGCCGACAGGCACATGGTGGCCAGCCGGCGCTTTGAGCAGCGCGAGCCGCTGGCAAACCTGCAGGCCGATGCCCTGGTGGCGGCGCTGGGCCGGGCCGCCGAACGGCTGGCGCCGGCGCTGAACGACTGGCTGCTGAGCCAGGCCGTGGCTGAATGACAGTGCGGCGCTGGGCAATGCTGGTGTTACTGGCACTGAGTGGCCAGGCCATGGCGGTGGAGCGGCTGACGGTGCGGGTGCTGGAGACCCTGCCTCACGACATCAATGCCTTCACTCAGGGGCTGGAGTGGCACCAGGGCCGGTTGTACGTGAGCACCGGCCTGTATGGCCAGTCCAGCCTGCGCCGGCTGAACGGACGCAACGGCGAGCTAGAGCTTCAAATGGCGCTGGCCGACAGCCTGTTTGGCGAGGGCCTGGCCCGGGTGGGAGAGCGGCTGGTACAGCTCACCTGGCGGGAAGGGCTGGCGCTGGTGTGGCGGCTGCCCGGGCTGGAGCTGGAAATGGCGCACTCCTATGAAGGCGAGGGCTGGGGCCTGTGCTTTGACGGTGACCACCTGTGGATGAGCGACGGCTCGGCCAGCCTGCAGCGGCGCAGCCCGGTGGATTTTTCACTGCAGCAACGGCTTGAGGTGCGTCTTGATGGCCGGTCCCAGCCCCGGCTCAACGCCCTGGCCTGCGCCGGGGAGCACATCTACGCCAATGTCTGGAAACAGGCGCGCATCCTGCGTATTCACAAGGCCAGTGGCGAGGTGGACGGGGTGATCGACGCTTCCCCCCTGTTGCCCCTGAGCGACCGGGTGGCGCACCGGGAAGCGGTGCTCAACGGCATTGCCCACAATCCCGAGACCGGTGAGTTTTACCTCACCGGCAAGTGGTGGCCCCGGCTGTTCCGGGTGCGCTTTGTTCAGGCGTCGGCGCCCGAGCCGGCCGACGCCGGATGGGCGGCCGCGTCCAGCGCCCGCTGAATGCGGTCGTCGTGCAGGCTTTCTTCCCTGGGGTAGTAGTAGCGGGCCCGTTGCAGCAGTCGCCGGGCTTCCTCGGGGCGGTCCAGATGGTGCAGGGCCAGTACCATGTTGCGGTAAATACCGGCCCTGGGGGTATGGCGCACAAATTCCCGGCCCCAGTCCAGGTAGGCCTGCAGCGCTTCGGTATCCTGCTGTGCTGCGGCCACCGTCAGCCGCAGCGACATGGCGCTGAACTCCAGCCGGCCCAGCCAGGCCAGGGGATTGCTGACCGCCAGCAGCAGTTCCGGCTCCTTGCCGCCGCCCCGTTCATATTGCGTGATCAGCCGAGCGCTGTGCAGCCCGGTGGCCATAAAGGGCACCACCAGCGCCGGGATCAGCAGGGCGCTAAAGCGTGCCAGCAAGCGGTGGCGATAGGGGGCTTCCCGCGGCGGCAGCAGGCGCCCGTCAATCCAGTACAGCAGCACCAGCAGGGCTACCCAGTGTGCCAGGGAATGGTAAAAGGGGTATTCGGTCTGGCTGTGCAGGGCGATGGGCCACACCAGCGCCGCCAGCGCCAGTGCCTGGCGCCAGGGCGCCCGGCACAGCCGCCGCCCAAACATCAGCGCTACCCCGATGATGGCCAGCACCGGCAGCAGGCCCCCTTCCACGCCCCAGAACAGCAGCTCGTTATGGGGATGATCCAGGTTGGGCTCCATGGGCGGCAGGGTGGCAATCTGCTCCCGCTGGGCGGCGTAAAATTCCATAAACTGGCGTTCAAAATCGCCGTAGCCGACTCCGGTCCAGGGGTGCTGGCCGATCAGCGCCAGGCTCTGCTGCCAGTAGTATTTGCGCACGCCCGGATCGCTGTAGACCTCGGCCCCCCGCTGCACTCCGTCCACCAGCGTCATGGACACCAGCGCCAGCGCCATGCCCAGCAGTACCAGCCCGAGCAGCATCAGGGTATCGCGGCGTCCTCGCTGCCAGCTCAGCGGCAACAGCAGCAGCACGCCGGTCAGACCGCCCAGCAGCCCTACCCGGGACTGCAGCACCACCAGCAGCAACGAGGTGGTGAGCAGCACGGCGCCCAGCCAGAGCCGGCGCACGGCGGGCAGCGGCCGTCTGTCTTCCAGCCACAGATACCAGGCCAGCATCAGCCCGGTGGCCATAAAACTGGCCATGACGTTGGGTTGCTGAAAAATGCCGTAGGGGCGGTTGGTTTTGGTGTTGTAACCAATGGGGTTGCCTGGCTCCAGCAGGTAGTACTGCACCAGCCCCAGCAGTATTTCCAGGGTCACCGCCGCCAGCAGCACATAGAGCAGGCGCCAGCGGCCGTGCTCGTCAAAGCGGCACTGCAGCAGGGCAAACCAGAACAGCAGGCCGCCGGCCAGCCCCGCCAGCCGGGGCAGGGCCCGATCCGCCAGCTCGGCGCCGGGATAGAGCAGGGGCACCAGCATCAGCGCAAAGGCCAGCCAGCACCCCAGATGAAACCGGCTCCAGACCACCGCCCGGTTGCGGGTCAGCTGCCACAGCCCCAGGGCAATCATCAGCGACACCAGCATCCAGCCGGTCATGTTGAACGGCAGATACAGGCCGGCGCCGCCAGGGTTGTGCATAAAAAAGTGCATGCCGCCCAGGGCCCAGGCGGCAAAACACCAGAAAAAAAGATAAGGCAGGGAAAGCCGGCTCATTCACGGGTCCTTGTGTTGTTCAGCGCCCATTGAGCATAGGCCGTAAAAAGCGGGCGGTGTGAGAATCCGGGTGTTCCGCCACCTGTTCCGGGGTGCCGGTGACCAGAATGCGGCCGCCGCCGCTGCCGCCTTCTGGACCCAGATCCACGATCCAGTCGGCGGTTTTGATCACGTCCAGATTGTGTTCGATGATCACCACGGTATTGCCGTGATCCCGCAGCCGGTGCAGCACCGTCAGCAGCAGCTGAATATCGTGAAAATGCAGACCGGTGGTGGGCTCGTCGAGAATGTACAGGGTCTGGCCGGTGTCCCGTTTCGACAGCTCCCGCGCCAGCTTGACCCGCTGGGCCTCACCGCCGGACAGGGTGGTGGCCGACTGCCCCAGACGGATATAGGACAGGCCCACGTCCATCAGGGTCTGCAGCTTGCGGGCAATGGCCGGCACCGGGGCGAAGAAGTCGCAGGCTTCCTCCACCGTCATTTCCAGCACCTCGTGAATGCTTTTGCCCTTGTACTGGATCTCCAGGGTTTCCCGGTTGTAGCGCTTGCCCTTGCACACGTCGCAGGGCACGTAAACGTCGGGCAGAAAGTGCATTTCCACCTTGATCACGCCGTCGCCCTGGCAGGCCTCGCAACGGCCGCCTTTCACGTTGAAGGAAAAGCGGCCCGGCTTGTAGCCCCGGGAGCGGGCCTCCTGGGTGCCGGAAAACAGCTCGCGAATGGGGGTGAAAATGCCGGTGTAGGTGGCCGGGTTGGAGCGGGGGGTGCGGCCGATGGGGCTCTGATCGATGTCCACCACCTTGTCCAGCCTGTCCAGGCCGTGAATGGCGGTGTAGGGGGCTGGCTGGCTCACCGTGGCCTTGTTCAGCTCCCGGTGCGCCAGCGGAAACAGGGTGTCGTTGATCAGGGTGGACTTGCCCGAGCCGGACACCCCGGTGACACAGGTCATCAGCCCCAGAGGTAATTCGAGGTTCACCTGCTTGAGATTGTTGCCGCTGGCCCCTTCCAGCTTCAGCCAGTGCTCGCCCACGGGGGTGCGTTGTGCCGGCACCGCAATGGCTTCACGGCCCGAGAGATAGGCACCGGTGAGGGATTCCGGATTGGCCATCACCTCGGCGGGGGTACCCTGGGCCACGATCTGCCCGCCGTGCACCCCGGCGCCGGGACCGATGTCGAGCACATGGTCGGCGGCGCGAATGGCGTCTTCATCGTGCTCCACCACGATCACGGTATTGCCCAGATCCCGCAGGTGGGTGAGGGTGGCCAGCAGCCGTTCGTTATCGCGCTGATGCAGGCCGATGCTGGGTTCGTCGAGCACATACATGACTCCCACCAGGCCGGCGCCGATCTGGCTGGCCAGGCGAATGCGCTGAGCCTCGCCCCCGGACAGGGTCTCGGCGCTGCGGGACAGGGTCAGGTAGTTCAGCCCCACATTCACCAGAAAGCCCAGCCGCTCGGTGATCTCCTTGAGGATTTTGTCGGCGATCTGCGCCTTCTGTCCGGCCAGTTGCAGCCCGGTGAAAAAGGCATGGGCCTCGCCGATGGCCATGTCGGACACTTGCGGCAGGTTGTGATCCGCCACAAACACGTGGCGGGCGGCCTCCTTCAGCCGGGTGCCGCCGCAGCCGGGGCAGGCCCGGTTGCTCTGGTACTTGGCCAGCTCCTCGCGCACCGAGTTGGACTCGGTTTCCCGGTAGCGCCGCTCCATGTTGTGAATAATGCCCTCAAAGGGATGCTTGCGCACCAGCACGTCGCCCCGGTCGTTCATATAGCGGAATTCGATGCTGGTGCGGCCCGAGCCGTACAGCACCGCCTTTTGCACCGGTGTCGACAGGCTTTCAAAGGGCGCCTCCAGATCGAAGTCGTAGTGGTCCGCCAGCGACTTGAGCATCTGGTAGTAGTAATAGCTGCGCTTGTCCCAGCCGCGAATGGCACCGCCGGCCAGGCTCAGCTCCGGGTTGGACACCACCTTGTCGGGGTCGACGATCTGCTGCACGCCCAGGCCGTCGCACTGTTCGCAGGCCCCCGCCGGGTTGTTGAAGGAGAAAATGCGTGGCTCCAGCTCGGCAATGGAGTGGCCGCATTCGGGGCAGGCGAAGTTGGCGGAAAACACCAGTGGCGCTTCCTGTTCGTCGTCCATGCTCACCACCGAGGCGATGCCGCCGGACAGCTCCAGCGCCGCCTCAAAGGACTCGGCCAGCCGCAGTTGCAGATCGTCCCGCACCTTGAAGCGGTCCACCACCACCTCGATGGTGTGCTTTTTCTGCAGTTCCAGTGCCGGCGGATCCGACAGATCGCACACCTCGCCGTCGATGCGGGCGCGAATAAAGCCCTGGGCGGCCAGGTTGTCGAGCAGCTTGCTGTGCTCGCCCTTGCGGTTGCGCACCACGGGGGCCAGCAGCATCAGCCGCTTGCCCTCGGGCTGTTCCAGCACCTTGTCCACCATCTGGCTGATGGTCTGGGCGGTCAGCGGCAGCTGGTGTACGGGGCAGCGGGGCTCGCCCACCCGGGCAAACAGCAGCCGCAGGTAGTCGTGAATTTCGGTAATGGTGCCCACGGTGGAGCGGGGGTTGTGGGAGGTGGACTTCTGCTCGATGGAGATGGCCGGTGACAGCCCCTCGATATGATCGACGTCGGGTTTTTCCATCAGTGACAGGAACTGGCGGGCGTAGGCGGACAGCGACTCCACGTAGCGGCGCTGGCCCTCGGCATAGAGGGTGTCAAAGGCCAGGGACGACTTGCCCGAGCCCGACAGGCCGGTGATCACGATGAGTTTGTCCCGGGGCAGTTCCAGGCTGATGTTTTTCAGGTTGTGGGTGCGCGCTCCGCGAACGTCGATTTTATCCATCTGCAGCTTGACCAAGTTTTAAACCAGACCGGCTAGTATGGCACTGGATGAATAGCCAGCCAAGAGCGCAACGGAGGGATTAATCTCGAGCGGTGCTCCGTGCTAAACTGCCGCTCTTTTGTGAACAATGACAGCGGAACCATCACTCATGAGCGATCAGCAAGGCTTCAGCCCGCGGGAGCGGCGGGCGTCCTTTACCCTGGCCAGCATTTTTGGCATGCGCATGCTGGGCCTGTTCATGATCATGCCGGTGTTTGCCCTGTACGGTAGCGGCCTGGAGGGCTATTCCCCCCTGTGGGTGGGCATCGCCATCGGCGCCTATGGTCTGACCCAGGCGGTATTGCAGATCCCCGCCGGCTGGCTGTCGGATCGCATCGGCCGCAAGCCGGTGATTTACGCCGGGCTGGCGCTGTTTGCTGCCGGCTCTGTGGTGGCGGCGCTGTCCGACTCTGTTTATGGCGTGGTGATCGGCCGGGTGCTGCAGGGCAGCGGCGCCATTGCCGGGGCCATACTGGCGCTGGCCGCCGACATCACCCGGGAAGAAAACCGCACCAAGGCCATGGCCATTATCGGGGTATGCATCGGCCTGTCGTTTGCCGCCGCCATGGTGGCGGGGCCGCTGCTGGCGTCCTGGTTCGGTCTGTCCGGGGTATTCTGGAGCACGGCGCTGCTGGCGCTGGTGGGGATCGTCATGGTGCGTCTCATGCTGCCGGACTCGGTGAGCAAGGGGCAGATCCGGGACGTGACCGCCGCTCCCGAGCTGTTCGGCCGGCTGCTGAAGGATCCGCAGTTGCTGCGGCTGGACTTTGGCATCATGCTGCTGCACATGACCCTGACCGCCGTGTTCGTGGCCTTTCCGTTGTCGCTGAAAGACGCCGGCCTGGTGGCCGAGCACCACTGGTGGCTGTATCTGCCGGCGCTGGGACTGTCGTTTGTGCTGATCATTCCCTTTCTGATCCTCGGCGCCCGGCGCAACATGAACAAGCTGCTGTTTCAGGCCTCCATTCTGGTGATGATGATGGCGCTGGTGCTGATGGCGCTGGGCCAGGGCCAGCTCTGGCTGCTGGCCCTGGCCATGGTGCTGTACTTTACCGCCTTCAACTTTATGGAAGCCTCGCTGCCGGCGTTTCTGTCGATGCTGGCGCCGGCGGGAGGCAAGGGCACCGCCATGGGCATTTATTCCACCAGCCAGTTTTTCGGGGCCTTTCTCGGCGGTGTGCTGGGGGGCCTGCTGTTCCAGCAGCTCGGCGGTCCCGGCGTGTTTTTGCTGGTGGCGCTGACCATGGTGCTGTGGTTCTGGCTGTCGGCGGGCATGGCCAATGTCAGCCGCGTGCGGTCTCATATTCTGCCCATCGGTGGTAATATAGAAAGCGAATCTGCCCGCAGTCAGTTGCTGCAGCGGCTGATGGCACTGCCGGGTGTGCACGAGGCGCTGATTATTCCCGACGAAAGCGCCGCCTACCTCAAGGTAGATGGCAACATTTTTGAACTGGATCAGGCCAAACGCCTGATCAACCTGTGAGTACGGAGCAAGTTATGGCCAATAGAGGCATCAACAAAGTCATCCTGATCGGGCACCTGGGTCAGGATCCCGAAGTGCGCTATATGCCTAACGGCAACGCCGTCGCCAACATTACCCTGGCCACCAGTGAAACCTGGCGCGACAAGCAGAGCGGAGAGCAGCGCGAGCGCACCGAATGGCACCGGGTGGTGTTCTTCGGCAAGCTGGCCGAAATTGCCGGAGAGTACCTGCGCAAGGGCTCGCAGGTGTATGTGGAAGGCCGGCTGCAGACCCGCAAGTGGCAGGATCAGGGCGGTCAGGACCGCTACACCACCGAGGTGGTGGTGGATCAGGGCGGCACCATGCAGATGCTGGGCGGTCGCCCGCAGGGCGCCGGTGGTGGCCAGGGCGGCTGGAACCAGGGCCAGCAGGGTGGCGGTCAGCAACAGGGCAACTGGGGCCAGCAGCAGGGCGGCGGCCAGTATGTCCAGCAGGGGGGCCAGTCCCAGTACGGCGGCAACAAGCCTCAGGGGCAGCCGCAACCGGCAGCCAAGCCCCAGAGCCAGCCGGTATACAACGAGCCGCCGATGGACTTCGATGACGATATTCCGTTCTGAGTTCGGAACGCGAAACGTTGTATCATCGGGGCCCCGCTCAGGCGGGGCCTTTTGCTGTTTGGGCGAGCCGATAAAACTGAACGATACTGAACAGAGGCGGGGTTGGGTTTCGCCTGAATCTTGCATAATAACAAACAGGAGATGCCGGCCACGGGTCGGCGGCAGGGACTGCGAATGAAATTCACCAATCAGTTTATTACCACCATCACCCTGTGTGTGCTGGCGGCGGTACTGATGGTGCTGGTGGGTGCCGGCATCAGCTTTTATCAGATGGGGGTGGCCTACCAGCAGCGCCAGGTCGATGCCGTGGTGCGCCTGGTCGACGAGGCCTGGCAGAGCGGCGCCGGGCGGCAGGCCACCCTGGAGCGCTGGCTGCCGGCCCTGCTCGACGTCAACGATATCATCGAATTTACGGTGCAGGACGACGCGGCGGTGCGCTACCGCTACCAGCAGGGACAGCCGCTGGCCGACAGTGAAGTGTCCCGGGAATACCAGCACCCTCTGCCGGGCGAGCCGGAGCTGCTGGTGCGGCTGGTGCTGCGTCCGCCCTTTTACGATATCGACAGCTCGCTGGCGGCGGTGTCGGGGCTGACCGGTGCCATCATGCTGGTGTTTGCCGGCCTGCTGTTCAGTTTGCGCTGGTTTCGCCGCCAGCTGCGGGGAGCCGAGCTGCTCGACCAGCGCGGCCGGCTGATCCTGGCGGGCCGGCTCAGCATGTTGCAGCACAGCCCCGGTGAGGAGTGGCCCCAGGCCGCCAGCCGGGCGCTGGACAAGCTGATGGGCGAGCTGAAGGAGGCGCGCAAGGAGCGCAGCCGTTTCGACACCTTCATTCGTGCCAATGTGTTTGTGGATCGCAAGATCGGCATCGGCAACCGGGTCTTCTTCGACAACCGGCTGGAAGCGGCGCTCAACGACTCTGCCAGTCATTCCGGCGCCCTGCTGCTGGTGGAGCTGCAGGATCTGGAGCACATCAACCACAAGCTGGGGCACGACCGGGGCGACGAGCTGCTGAGCTCGGCCTCGGTGTACCTGGGGCACCTGATCCGGCGTTATCCGGGCGCCCTGCAGGCCCGTTACACCGGCAACACCTTTGCCCTGCTGTTTCCCAATCTGGTGGAGAGTGAGGCGCTGGATGCGGCCCGCCAGGTGATGAAGCTGCTGCACCGGCTGCACTGGCCCGATACGGTGCGGGAGCCGGCGTTGTTTATCGGTGGCGTCTGCTTTCGCTTTGGCGAGCAGTTGCACCAGGTGGAGGAAGAAGCCGAGCTGGCCCTGCGCAGCGCTGCCCTGCAGGGCGGCGACGGTTATTTCATGTATTACAAGGGCCTGACCGAGGAAAGCAGCGGCAAGGGCACGGTGCGCTGGCGCACCCTGCTGAGCCGGCTGCTGGAGCAGGACGCGGTGCTGCTCGATCGCCAGGGCATTTACCGGGCCCGGGGCGGTGAGCCGGAAAGCCATGAACTGCTGGCGCGCATTCACGACGAGCAGGGCCGGGAGCTGGCGGCGGGGCATTTTCTGCCCATGGCGGAAAAATGCGGCCTGTTGCAGGAGCTGGATCGCTGCATCATGCTGCGCTGCCTGACCCTGCTGCAGGAAAGCGATCGCCGCGCCACCCTGGCCATCAACCTGTCGGTGGACAGCCTGCTCAACCGGGGCTTTCACCGCTGGCTGGTGTTTGAGCTGATCCAGCTGCCCAAGGCCCTGCTCAACGAGTTGGTGATCGAGCTGTCGGAAGCCGGTGTCAGCCGTCATTTTCAGGATCTGGTCAAGCCGCTGCGGGCGCTCAAGGCGCTGGGCTGCGGGCTGGCGGTGGATCATGCGGGTCAGGACGTGGTCAGTACCCAGTACATCAAGGACTATGATCTCGACTATCTCAAGCTGCATCCCAGCCTGGTGCGGGACATCGAAAAAAAGCCCAATAACCAGATGGCGGTGCGCAGTCTGCTGGGCAACTGCATGGGCAACCGCACACAGGTGATTGCCGTGGGGGTGGAAACCGAGGCGGAGTGGGAATGCCTGCAACAGCTGGGCGTGCACGCCGGCCAGGGCTATTATTTCTCCTGCCCCGAGCGCTTTGCGCTGGTCTAGCTTCTGGCGCCCTGCAGCCCGCCGGTATGCAGAAAAATCAGCCGGCTGCCGGGAGCGTAGTGGCCGGCTTCAATGTCCCGAAACAGGCCGAGCAGGGCCTTGCCGCTGTATACCGGCTCCAGCGGCACTGCCAGCGCCTCGCTTAATTCGGTGATGGCGGCCCGGTCTGCCGGGGAACATTTGGCATAACCGCCGCCGTGATGGTTCAGCCGCAGTTGCCAGCCGGGGTCATGGGCGGCGGGCGCGTACAGCCCGTGCACGGTGTCGGCAAGCCAGCCCTGGCCCTTGAGTACGGCGTAGCCGGTAACGCGGGTGCGGCCGGGGCGAGCCGACAGCAGCCCGGCCAGGGTGCCGCCGCTGGCCACCGGCAATATCAGCTCCTCGCAGGGGGGCAGTTCCCGCCACAGCTCGGCCACGCCGGGCAGGGCCAGGACGCAGCTGCCCCCTTCGGGAATGATGTAAAAGCCGGGATGGCGGGCGGCCAGCCCGGCGAGAAAGTCCGCCTCGTGGCGGCGGCGGTAGCTCTGCCGGTCCACAAATTCCAGCGTCATGCCCCAGGCTCGCGCATCGGACAGGGTGGGGTTGCCGGCGTATTCGGGCTCGCCCCGCACTATGCCTGCGGTGGGCACGCCCAGCGCCTGGCCGGCGGCGGCCAGGGCGTGCAGGTGATTGGACCAGGCGCCGCCAAAACTGAGCAGGCCGGCGGCCCGTTCCGACAGCGCCTGGCGCAACACATATTTCAGTTTTCGCCACTTGTTGCCGGAAATAAAGGCATGCAGCCGGTCGTCCCGCTTGATGTGCAGGGTCAGGCCATGATGGTCGAGCAAGGCATGCCGTACCGGCTGCAGCACGGAGGCGCCGGCCCGGTCGTAGAGCTGTTGCCAGCGATGCAGTGAAGGCACGGAAAGACCGAGAAAAGTAAAGTTCTGGCGCAAGTGTAGGGAACTTATCGATTTATTGAAACTCGTATTCGTTCGTGACCGGTTTCGCCCGGGGTTGCGCCTTGCGGGGGGCCGGTTGCGTTGGTAAAGTTAGCCGAATTTTCCGGTTTCTCAACCCAGGACCCCCTTCAGCATATGTTCAAGAAGCTCAGAGGCATGTTTTCCAACGATCTGTCGATCGATCTGGGAACGGCCAATACCCTTATCTACGTCAAGGATCAGGGCATAGTTCTGAACGAGCCCTCCGTCGTGGCCATTCGCCAGGAAAGAGCCGGTTCGGCCCAGAGCGTTGCCGCCGTCGGCCATGCCGCCAAACAGATGCTGGGGCGTACGCCCGGCAATATCGCCGCCATTCGTCCGATGAAGGACGGCGTGATCGCCGATTTCTACGTCACCGAGAAAATGCTGCAGCATTTCATCAAGCAGGTGCACGACAACAACTTTTTCCGCCCCAGCCCCCGCGTGCTGGTGTGCGTGCCCTGCGGCTCCACCCAGGTGGAACGCCGGGCCATCAAGGAATCCGCCCTGGGTGCCGGCGCCCGTGAGGTATATCTGATCGACGAGCCGATGGCGGCCGCCATCGGGGCCGGCCTGCCGGTGTCCGAGGCCACCGGCTCCATGGTGGTGGACATCGGTGGGGGCACCACCGAAGTGGCCATCATCTCGCTGAATGGTGTGGTCTATTCCCAGTCGGTACGTATCGGCGGTGACCGCTTTGATGAAGCCATCATCAATTATGTGCGCCGCAACTACGGTTCGCTGATCGGTGAGGCGACCGCCGAGCGCATCAAGCACGAGGTGGGCTCGGCCTACCCGGGCGACGAGGTGCTGGAAATCGAGGTGCGCGGCCGCAACCTGGCCGAAGGGGTGCCGCGCAGCTTTACCCTCAACTCCAACGAGATTCTGGAAGCCCTGCAGGAGCCGCTGTCGGGCATTGTCAGCGCCGTCATGGTAGCGCTGGAGCAGTCCCCGCCCGAGCTGGCCTCCGATATTTCCGAGCGGGGCATGGTGCTCACCGGCGGTGGCGCCCTGCTGCGCGATCTGGATCGCCTGCTGATGGAAGAAACCGGTATTCCCGTGGTGGTGGCTGATGATCCCATGACCTGTGTGGCCCGTGGTGGCGGCAAGGCGCTGGAGATGATCGACATGCACGGCGGTGACCTGTTCCATTACGACTGATGAATCGGGCCGGGTGACCGGCCTGCCTTTTTTGTGATGAAACCCATATTTGGTCGCGGCCCTTCCCTGCCCATTCGCCTGACCCTGGCGGTGCTGGCCAGCCTTGCCCTGATGGTGGCCGACAGCCGCTACCAGTCCTTTACCGATATCAAGCTTTACCTCAACTCCCTGGTCAGCCCGCTGCAGTACATGGCCAACAGTCCGCGGCTGTTGCTGGACTCCGCCTCTACCCAGTTGATGTCGCGCCAGGCGCTGCTGAACCAGACCGAGCGCATGGAACGGGAGCTGTTTCTGCTGCGGGATGACCTGCTGCGCCTGCGCCATCTGGAGCAGGAAAACCAGCGCCTGCGCGAGCTGCTGGGCTCGCCGGTGCAGCGCGACGCCCGGCGCATGGTGGCCGAGATCATGGCGGTGGACACGGATCCCTTTTCTCACCAGGTGGTGATCGACAAGGGCAGCCGGCAGGGGGTGTTTGAAGGCCAGCCGGTGCTCAACGAGCAGGGCGTGGTGGGCCAGGTGATCTCGGTGGGGCAGACCACCAGCCGGGTGCTGCTGATCACCGACATCAGCCACGGCATTCCGGTGCGGGTGGCGCGCAATGATTTGCGCGCCATTGCCAGCGGCAGCGGCCGGCTGGACCGGCTGGTGCTCGACAACATTACCCGCAATACCGACATTCAGGAAGGCGACGTGCTGCTCAGCTCGGGCCTGGCCGGGCGTTTTCCCGAGGGCTATCCGGTGGGTCGGGTCACTCACGTGGGCTATGAGGAAGGCCATGCCTTTGCCGATATTCGGGTGACGCCCTTTGCCGCCCTCGGCCGGGTGCGCTACCTGCTGCTGTTGTGGCCCGAGCCCAGGGTTACCGAGCCGGAACCGGCCACGGCCAACGACAAGGAGAGCTCATGAGCGCCTTTCCCCTGCGCAGTCGGGTGGGCATCATGGCCAGCCTGGCGCTGGCGCTGATGCTGTCGATTCTGCCACTGCCGGATCTGATCGCGCCGTTTCGCCCCGACTGGCTGCTGATCACCCTGATCTACTGGGCCATCGCCCTGCCGCACCGGGCCAATGTGGGCACCGCCTTTGTGGCTGGCCTGCTGCTGGATCTGCTGCTGGGCTCGGTGCTGGGAGTGCGCGCCCTGGCGCTGGTGATTCCGGTGTATCTGGCCGCCTCCCAGTTTCAGCGTATGCGCAACTACTCGGTGTGGCAGCAGGCCTTTGTGGTGGGGGGCCTGGTGATGCTCAACAAGCTGCTGATCTTCTGGACCGCCTACCTCAATCGGGATATCCAGGTGGATTACCACTACTTCTGGTCCATCGTCAGCAGCATGGTGTTCTGGCCCTGGATCTTTTTGCTGTTGCGCAAGTGCCGGCGCCAGTTTGCCCTGACCTGAGGAAACTCGATGACCACCGCCCTGTACCTGGCCTCGGCCTCCCCCCGCCGCCGTGAACTGCTGGCCCAGCTGGGAGTAAGCTTTGAGCTGGTGCGCCCCGAGGTGGAAGAGCGGCAGCGGCCGGGTGAGGCCGCCACCGACTATGTGCAGCGACTGGCGCAAAGCAAGGCGCAGGCGGGGGCGGCGCTGGCGCCGCGGCCGTTGCCGGTGCTGGGCGGTGACACCATCGTAGTGGTGGACGGCGAGGTGCTGGAAAAGCCGCAGAGTGAGGCCCACGGCAAGGCCATGCTGCGCCGGCTGTCGGGGCGATGCCATGAAGTGATGACCGCCATGGCGCTGGCCACCGGCGGCGGCTGCGAGGTGGTGCTGGTCACCACGGAAGTGACCTTTCGTGCCCTGAGCGAAGCCGATATCGACCGTTACTGGCGCACCGGCGAGCCCGCCGACAAGGCCGGTGGCTACGGCATCCAGGGGCTGGGCGGACGCTTTGTGGCGCGCATTCACGGCAGTTACAGCGCCGTGGTGGGTCTGCCGCTGGTGGAAACCGAGGCGCTGCTGCAGCGTGGCGGGGTGGTCACCGGCTGATCCGGACACCGGAAAACCGCCATTCTGTGTTAGCTTAAGACTTTCCCTACTTTCTCACTGGCGGAGCCATCATGTCTGCAGAGCTGATTATCAATATGACCCCGGCAGAGACCCGGGTCGCCCTGGTGGAAAACGGTATCCTGCAGGAAGTGCACATCGAGCGTCAGGCCCGGCGCGGCATTGTCGGCAACATCTACAAGGGCAAGGTCAGCCGGGTGCTGCCGGGCATGCAGGCGGCCTTTGTGGACATCGGCGGCGAGCGCGCCGCCTTTCTGCACGCCTCCGACATCGTGCCGCACACCGAATGTGTCGACACCCGTGAGCAGGCCCATTTTCAGGCGGGCAACATCGCCGAACTGGTGCGCCAGGGCCAGGACATCATGGTGCAGGTGGTGAAAGATCCGCTCGGCACCAAGGGTGCCCGCCTCACCACCGACATCACCCTGCCGTCCCGCTATCTGGTGTTCATGCCCGGCAGCGCCTATGTGGGGGTGTCCCAGCGCATCGACTCCGAGCAGGAGCGGGACCGGCTCAAGCGGCTGGCCGCCGAGCATGTGGATGAACAGGGCGGCTTTATCATTCGCACCGCCGCCGAGGGCATCGGCGAGCAGGAGCTGGCCCAGGACGCCGCCTTTCTCAAGCGGCTGTGGCGCAAAATCCAGGAGCGCCGGGGCAAGTATCCGTCCTGCTCCATGCTCTACGAGGATCTGCGGCTGGCGTTTCGCATCGTGCGCGATTTTGTCGGCGCCGAGCTGGATCGCATTCGTGTGGACTCCCGGGAAACCTGCGATGCCCTGCGCACCTTTGTGGACGAGTTTGTGCCCGAGCTGTCCGGGCGCATCGAATACTACCAGGGCAATGCGCCCATCTTCGATCTCTACGATGTGGAAAACGAAATTCAGCGCGCGCTGGATCGCAAGGTGGAGCTCAAGTCGGGAGGATATCTGATCATCGATCAGACCGAGGCCATGACCACCATCGACATCAACACCGGCGCCTTTGTCGGCCACCGTAACCTCGAAGAAACCATCTTCAACACCAACATCGAGGCCACCCAGGCCATTGCCCGCCAGTTGCGGCTGCGCAATCTGGGGGGCATCATCATCATCGATTTCATCGACATGTACGATGACGATCACAAGCGCCGGGTGCTGCACAGCCTGGAGCTGGCGCTGTCCAGGGACAGGGCCAAGACCAACGTCAACGGTTTTTCCCAGCTGGGGCTGGTGGAGATGACCCGCAAGCGCACCCGGGAAAGCCTGGAGCACGTGCTCTGTGACGCCTGCCCCGAGTGTAACGGCCGGGCCCGGGTCAAAACCGTGGAAACCGTCAGCTACGAAATCCTGCGGGAGATCCTGCGGGTCAACAAGGCCTACGACGCCGACAAGTTCGTGGTCTATGCCTCCACCGCCGTGGCCGATGCGCTGCAGGAAGACGAGTCCCACATGCTGGCCGAGCTGGAGGTGTTTATCGGCAAGCAGGTCAGGGTCAACAGTGAGCCCCTGTATAATCAGGAGCAGTTCGACGTGGTAATGATGTAGTGTTGAGACGCAGCCTGAGCTGGGCCTGGTTCGGCCTGGCCGCCGGCGCGGTGATGCTGGCCCTGCTGGTCACCCTGCTGCGCTTCGGCTCACCCTGGCTGGCCTCCCTGCAACAACAGTGGCTCGACCGGCTGCTGAGTGAACACCAGCTCACCCTGAACATCGGTGGCCTGGGGCTGGACTGGCAGGATTACGGGCCGGTGCTGGTGCTGGAAAAGGTGCGCCTGCAGCGCCCGGCACATCCGGATCTGACCCTGCGCCGGGCGCTGATCGACGTGCAGCTGTGGCAGAGCCTGCGCCAGTGGCGGCCGGTGCTCAACGAGGTCACCCTCGACGGCCTGCGGCTGCCGCTGGGTCCGTCGCAAAATCCTGAATCCGGCAACACCGATCTCGAGGCCCTGCGCACCCTGGCGCTGCAGGGGGTGGCCCGGTTCACCCTGGTGGATGCGCAACTGGAGCTGAACAGCCCGAACCGGCCGCTGCTGGCGCTGCATATTCCTTCCCTGCGCTGGCGCAACCAGCCCGGCCTGCATCAGGGCGAAGGACGTCTCGGTTTTGGCACCGGTGACGGCCAGCAATTTGTGTTCAAGGGCCGGCTGGAAGGCGACCCCGAGCACCTGAGCGGCGGCATTTACCTGCAGGCCGACGGCGTGGACGCCAGTCCGCTGCTGGCCCGGGTGCGTCCCGCCGATAAGGGCGTTGTGGCCGAGCTGTCGTTTGAGGCCTGGCTGGAGTGGCAGCAGGGTGAACTGCAGGCGGCCCTGCTCACCCTGGGGCGTAACCGCGCCGGCTGGGGTGACGGCCATACCATAGCGGTGGACGGCGGCCGCATTCAGTGGCAGCCCACCGGCAGCGGCTGGCAACTGGCCAGCAGCGACATCGACATCAGCGTCGACGGCGAGGCCTGGCCCCGCTGGCGGGTACGGCTTGATCGCCATGACGATCAGCTCAGTGGCTATCTGGACAGGCTCAGCCTGACCGATCTGGCGCTGCTGGCCCAGTGGGGCGAATACTACTGGCCCGGGGCGGCTCACCAGTTGGCCGGGATCGCCCCGGAAGGGCAGCTGGCGGGGCTGCGCCTTGCCGCCAGCGCCGATGGCAGCGACTGGCGGCTGGACGGTGAACTGCATGACGTCAGTACCCGGGCCTTTGGCTGGGTGCCGCAAACCCGGGGCATTCACGGTCGCTTTGCGGTGGCCGCCGACGGCGGCCGGCTGACCCTGACGCAGGCGGCACCGGCCGACTGGCAGTGGGACAAGGCCTTTCGCGCCCCCTGGCCCATTAAGGCATGGAACGCCGAGCTGCAATGGCAACAGCGGCCCGAGGGCTGGTGGCTGTGGAGCGACCGGCTGGAAATAGAGGGCGACGATCTGAGCCTGGACGCCTGGTTCAGCCTGCAATTGCCTGCCGGCGAGTCGCCTCTGCTCAGCGCCTCGGCCCGGGTGGATCTGCACCGTGCCGGCCGTGCCGGCCATTACCTGCCCGAGCCGGTAATGGGCACCCGGCTGGTGGACTACCTGCAGGGCGCCATTCGCGATGGTCATGCCGAGCACGCCGAGGTGCTCTGGTATGGCCGGCTCAACCGCTTTCCCTACCGCGACGGCAGCGGCATTTTTCAGGCCCGGGTGCCCCTGCGCGACGCCGAATTCCGTTTTGATCCCCGCTGGCAGCCGCTGACCGACCTCGATCTGGACCTGCTGTTTGAAAACGACGGCCTGTACATGCGCGGCCCTCACGGGCGCCTGGGCGAGGCCCGGGCGGAAAACATCGACGCCCGCATTGTGCCCCTCAACCGCAGTGCCCGGCTCAAGCTCGAGGCCGGTGTTGCCGGCGCCGGCGAGGCGGTGACCGCCTATCTGCAGAGCTCCCCCCTGGCCGGCTCGGTGGGCACCACCCTGAGGCAGGTGCAGGTATCCGGGCCGCTGACCGGCCGGCTGGGCCTGGATATTCCCCTGAGCGGTGGGCCCGTGGGCGTGCAGGGCGAGGTGAGCTTTGCCGGCAACGAGGTGCGGGTGGTGCCTCTGGCCATGCCCCTGAGTCAGGTGCACGGCACCCTGTATTTTGATGAAAAGCAGACGGAGCTGCAGCAGCTTAAGGCCCGCTGGCTGGGCCAGCCACTGACGGTGGAGTATACGGGCCGGGTGACCGAGGCCGGTTACCGGGCCGATATCGGCCTGGCCGGCCGGCTGCAGGCTCAGGCCCTGAGCCGGGCGCGGCCCCGGCTGGCCGGCCTGAACGGCGAGACCGGCTGGCAGGGCAAGGTCCGGCTGAACCTGACGCAGGGCACAGTGCATTACGAGGCCGATCTGGGTTCCAATCTGGCCGGCCTGGGCAGCCGTCTGCCCACTCCCCTGGGCAAGGCGGCACAGCGGGAGCGGCCATTACAACTTAGCCTGTCCGGTGATGTGACCCAGGCTCAGGCGCGGCTGAACCTGGCGCCGGATATTGATGCCGATGTCAGGCTGGCCTTTGCCGCCGACGGCGTGCATGTGAAGCGGTTGTGGCTGAACGCCGGCGGTGCCCTGGCCAAACCGCCCCGGGCACCGCTGGATGTGGCCGCGCACCTGGCCGAGCTGAAACTGGACGACTGGCTGGCTTTGGCCAGTGGCGGTGCCAATGGCAAGCAGGTTTCCGGGCTGGCGCTGCACTGGCCCGCGCGCTACCGGGCGCTGGTGCGGGCCGACCGCGGCGAGCTGTGGCGTCAGCCGCTCAGCGATCTGCGGCTGAACCTGAGCCCCGCCGAGGCGGGGCGGCAGCGGCTGGAAGTGAATGCCCGGCAGGCCAAAGGGGAAGTGGCCTGGGGCAATCACGAGCCGGTTACCGCTCGCTTTGAGCGCTTGTGGCTGAGCCCCGGGTTGGGTGAAAACGGGCCCGCGGTGGGCCGGTTGGCGCCGGCGCAGATACCGGCGCTGGTGTTTCGCTGCGACGACTGTCGCTGGCACGAGCTGTCCCTGGGCAAGGCCGGCTTTCAGCTGACCCCGCTTGCCGATGAAAACGGCGTGCAGCTCGACGATCTCTGGCTCGACGGCCCCCAGTTGCAGGGCCGGGCCCAGGGACGCTGGCTGCAGCATGAGGGGGGCGACATCAGCCGGTTGCAGTGGCAGGGCGGCGCCCGGTCGTTGCAGGCGCTGTGGCAGGCCATGGGCCGGTCATCACCGTTCCGGGACACCCAGGCGCTGCTGGAAGGGGAGCTGAGCTGGCCCGGATTGCCCTGGCAGCCGAACCCCGCCACCCTGAACGGCCGCGTCAGCGTGGAAACCGGCGCCGGCGTGCTCACCGGGGTCAGCGACAAGGGCGCCGGCCTGCTGTCGGTGCTGAGCATGGAGTCGGTGCTGCGCCGGCTGCGGCTGGACTTTCGCGATGTGTTTGAAGACGGTTTTTACTTTGACAGCATTACCGCTCACGGCGAGTTCAGCAACGGTGTGCTGCACAACGATGATTTTCTGCTGAAAGGCGCCGCCGGGGATCTGGCCGGACGCGGGCGGGTGGATCTGGCGGCGGAGCGGCTGGATTACCGCTTTGACTTTACCCCCAATCTCACCGGCAACCTGCCGGTGCTGGCGGCCTTTGCGGTGACCCCGGTGACCGGGTTGTATGTGCTGGCTCTGTCCAAGGTACTGGGCCCCGTGGTAGATGTATTTACCCGTATTCGTTACGGTGTGAGTGGCCCGCTGGCCAGCCCGCAGGTCAGCGAGCTGGGCCGGGAGCGAAACCGAATACGCCTGCCGCAAACCGACAAGGAGTGATGAATGGAACTGGTAGCCCTGCAACTGAATGCCGGCGCCGACTGGCCCGCCAACCGTGAGCGCATAGCGGCCCTGCTGGCGCAATTGCCCGCCACCCGGCCGCTGCTGGTGCTGTTGCCGGAAAACGCTGTGGCATTTGGCGGCCGCGAGGCGGTGCAGCGTGTGGCCGAGCCTCTGGGGGAAGGCCCGGTGCAGGACTGGCTGGCAGCGCAGGCGCAACGCCTGGGCATCTGGCTGGTGGCGGGCTCCCTGCCCACCCGTATTGACGGCAGCGACAAACTGCACACCAGTTGCCTGGTGTATGATGATCGGGGGCAGCGGGTTGCACACTATCACAAGCTGCACCTGTTTGATGTGGACGTGGCCGACGGCCACGGCCGTTACCGGGAGTCGGACAGCTTCAGCCCGGGCAGTGAACTGTGCGTGGTGGACAGTCCCTTTGGTCGCCTGGGCCTGTCTATCTGTTATGATCTGCGTTTTCCCGAGTTGTATCGCGCCCTGCGCGAGCAGGGGGCCGAAATTTTAATGGTGCCGGCGGCCTTTACCCGGGTGACCGGACAGGCGCACTGGCTGCCGCTGTTGCAGGCCAGGGCCATTGAGAACCAGTGCTACGTGCTGGCCGCCGATCAGGTGGGCGTGCACGCCGGCGGGCGTCAGACCTGGGGGCATTCGGTGATTCTGGATCCCTGGGGTGAGGTGTGTGCCTGCCTGCCCGATGAGGAAGGGCTGGTGTGTGCCCCCCTAGAGCGTGAACGCCTCGAGCGCGTGCGTCGTGACATGCCAGTGGCCCAACATGCCCGCCTGCGGGCGGTGTGGAGAGACAACGAATGAGTATTGAACAGATCAACCAAAGCCTGCTGGTGCCCAACGAGCTGGACATGGCTCTGCTGGATGCCCAGCTGGCGCGGCTCAGCCGCCACCAGATCGACTTTGCCGATCTGTATTTTCAGAACAGCGTGCACGAGTCCTGGGTGCTGGAAGACGGCATCGTCAAGGACGGCAGCTACAACATCGAGCAGGGCGTGGGGGTGCGCGCCGTGAGCGGCGAGAAGACCGGCTTTGCCTATTCCGACGAGCTCACCGCCGCCGCCCTGGATCAGGCGGTGAGCGCCGCCCGGGGCATTGCCGCTCACGGTGGCGACGGCCGTTTCAAGGTGGGCCGGCAGCAGCCGGTGACTGCCCGCTATGCGGGGGTAAACCCCCTCGACAGCCTGCCCCGGGAGCAGAAAATTGCCCTGCTGCAGCAGATGGACGCCTTTGCCCGCAGTCTGGATCCCGCCGTGACCCAGGTGATCGCCTCCATTTCCGGCGTGTACGAAGAGGTGCTGGTGCTGGCCACCGACGGTACCCTGGCCACGGATCTGCGCCCGCTGGTACGGCTCAACTGCTCGGTGCTGGCCGAGCGCAACGGCCGCCGTGAGCGCGGCAGCAGCGGCGGCGGCGGCCGCTTCGGCTACGACTATTTTCTGGAAGAGCTAGACGGCCAGCCCCGCGCCATGGGCTATGTAAAGGAAGCGGTACGTCAGGCGCTGGTAAACCTGGAGGCGGTGGACGCCCCCGCCGGCACCATGCCGGTGGTGCTGGGGGCCGGCTGGCCCGGTGTGCTGCTGCACGAGGCGGTGGGCCATGGCCTGGAAGGGGACTTCAACCGCAAGGGCTCCTCCGCCTATTCCGGCCGCATTGGTGAAAAGGTGGCGTCCTCCCTGTGTACCATAGTGGACGACGGCACCCTGTCCGATCGCCGTGGTTCGTTGACCATAGACGACGAGGGTACCCCCAGCGGCTATAACGTGCTGATCGAAAACGGTGTGCTCAAGGGCTATATGCAGGACAAGCTCAATGCCCGGCTGATGGGCATGGCGCCCACCGGCAACGGCCGGCGCGAGTCCTATGCCCACCTGCCCATGCCGCGCATGACCAACACCTACATGCTGGCCGGCGAGACGCCACCGGAAGAGATCATTCGCAGCGTGAAGAAGGGTATTTACGCCCCCAATTTCGGCGGTGGTCAGGTGGACATCACCTCGGGCCGGTTCGTATTCTCCGCCTCGGAAGCCTACCTGATCGAGGACGGCAAGCTGACCGCGCCGATCAAGGGCGCGACCCTGATCGGCAACGGCCCCGAGGCCATGAGCCAGGTGTCCATGGTGGGCAACGATCTGAGCCTGGACGCCGGTGTGGGCGTGTGTGGCAAGGACGGCCAGAGCGTGCCGGTCGGGGTGGGCCAGCCTACCCTCAAGCTGGATCGTATGACGGTGGGCGGCACCCAGTAAGCCGCCCCTGAAAGCAAAAAACGCCGGCATAATGCCGGCGTTGTTATTGGGAGCGCGGGTCTTGTCCCTGAATAGGGACAGCCTGCCCGCAAATTGCCGCGCAGCGGCAACCAGATTCTTACGGCTCCAGGTTTTGTTTCAGGTACTGGAACAGCTCCCGGTAGGCCTTGGGTGGCAGGCCGGCGGCCTGCTCCTTGCGGCCGGTGCGGGCGAGCTGGCGCAGTTTCTGCCGGTCCAGGCCACGGTGCTCGGCCAGCAGCGCGTCCACGGCCTTGTCGCCCTCGCGGATAAGCCTGTCCCGCCACTGCTCCAGCCGGTGAAAGTGGGCATTGACCACGGCGTTCTTCTGATCAAAGGCATTCAGCGCCTCGCGAATGGCGGTGACGTCGCGGCTGCGCATCAGCTTGCCGATAAACTGCAGGTGGCGGCGCAGGGCCTCGCGCTTGTTGGACAGCTTGTGCGCCAGGGCGATGGCGTCCTTCAGCTCTTCATCCAGCGGCACCTTGGCCAGATCGCTGGCCTTGAGCCTGACCAGGTCCATGCCCAGTTGCTGCAGGGCGTGGCTTTCCCGCTTCATTTCACTCTTGCTGACCCACTCGATGTCGTCGTCGTGGTCGGGATGGTCGTCGTGATGGCGCATGGCATTTCTCTTGCAGATCGTGGATTGCGATTATTCTACCAGCTTCTCCCAAGGGGCGCAGGGGTCTGTTATGCTAACTGCAAACGGAACCAGCGAATTCATTATGACTCCCGAAGAGATTCAAACCGAACAGCGCCAGCTTGAGCTGGCGGTAGAGCAGGCGCTGGAAAGCGCCAGACGCCTGGGTGCCGAGGCGGCGGAAGTGTCCATCAGCAAGCAGACCGGGCTGTCGGTCAATACCCGTAATGCCGAGCTGGAAAACATTGAATTCAACAAGGATGGTGCCCTGGGCATCGCCGTGTACCGGGACGGCCGCAAGGGCTCGGCCTCCACCTCGGATCTGCGTCCCGACGCCATTGCCCGCACCGTGGCGGCGGCGCTGGATATTTCCCGTTACACCACCGCCGATCCTCACGCCGGCCTGGCCGATGCCGATCAGCTGGCCTGGGAGGCGCCCGCGCTTGAGCTGTGTTTTCCCCGCGCCATGGAGCCCGCCGAGGGCATCGAGCTGGCACTGCGCTGTGAGCGCGCGGCACTGGGCCGGGACAAGCGCATCAAGCAGTCGGACGGCGCCAGCTTTTCCGCCAATGTGGGCATTCGGGTCTATGGCAACAGCCACGGCTTTATCAAGGGCTATGCCGGCTCCCGCTACGGCATGAGCTGTGTGCTCATCGGCGAGCAGGATGGCGACATGCAGCGGGAATACGGTTATACCTCGGCCCGCCACTTTGACGATCTGTGGGCGCCAGAAAAGGTGGCCGACGAGGCGGTGAGCCGCACCCTCGGTCGTCTGGGGGGCCGCAAGATCGGCACCACCCAGGCGCCGGTACTGTTTCATCCGGACGTGGCCTCGGGCCTGTTTGGCCATCTGGTGATGGCCATCAGTGGCGGCAACCTGTATCGCAAGTCATCCTTTCTGCTCGACGCCTGCGGCGAGCAACTGTTTCCCGACTGGCTCACCATTCATGAGCAGCCGCACCTCCACAAGGGGCTGGCCAGTGCTCCGTTCGACAACGAAGGGGTGCGTACCCTTGAGCGCAACATCATCGAAAACGGCGTGTTGCAGACCTACCTGCTGACCAGTTATTCGGCGCGCAAGCTGGGCCTGCCGGTCACCGGCCATGCCGGCGGTATTCACAACTGGACGGTGTCGAGCAGCGGCCAGAGCCATGACGAACTGTTGAAGCAAATGGGCACCGGCCTGCTGGTGACCGAAATGATGGGGCAGGGGGTGAACATCGTCACCGGCGACTATTCCCGGGGCGCCGCCGGCTTCTGGGTAGAGAACGGCGAAATTGCCTACCCGGTGGAAGAGATCACCATTGCCGGTAACCTGAAAACCATGTTCGCCGGCATTCAGGCCATCGGCACCGACGTGGAAACCCGCTCCAGCCTGCATACCGGCTCCGTGCTGATCGACAATATGAAGATTGCAGGACAGTAAAAACCGGGATCGGGGACGGGTGACTGGGGATTGGAACCCATACAGTCAGTCCCTAGTCCCGGTCAGTGCAACAGGATAAGTGTGGCCAGGCCGAGGAAGGAGAGCAGGCCCACGGTGTCGGTGATGGTGGTCAGGGCCATGGAGCCGGCCAGGGCCGGGTCGATATTAAAGCGTTTCATAATAAGCGGAATGCTGGCGCCGGCCAGGCCTGCCACCGACAGGTTGATAAACATGGCGGCGGCGATCACCAGGCCGATTTCCCAGCTGCCTTTCCACAGTGCCACCACCACCGAAATGGCCAGGGCCCACAGCATGCCGTTGATCAGCCCCACCAGGGCTTCCTTGGTGAGCAGCCAGCGGGCGTTGCTGTCGCCGATATGGCCTACCGCCATGCCCCGGATCACCAGCGCCAGGGTCTGGTTGCCGGCAATGCCTCCCATGGAGGGCACTATGGTCATCAGAATGGCCAGGGTGGCCAGCTGGGACAGGGTTTCCTCGAACATGTTGGACACGCTGGCGGCCACCAGCGCCGAGCCCAGGTTGATGGTCAGCCAGAAGGAGCGACGGCGGGCACTGGTGAGCACGGGGGCAAAGGTGTCCTCGTCGTCGTCCATCTTGGCCATGCCCATCATGGAGTGTTCGCCTTCCTCGCGAATGATGTCGACCACGTCGTCGATGGTGATGCGCCCCAGCAGCTGGTTGTTTTCGTCCACCACCGGCGCCGACAGCCAGTCGTGGCGTTCAAACAGGTTGGCGACGTCGGTGTCGGTCATGGTCAGGGGAATGGCTTCCACCGAGGTGTCCATGGCCTCCGCCACCGTGGTGGTGGGAGACTGCACCACCAGGCTGGCGAGGGAAATGTCCCCCAGCAGCCGGTTGTCGTTATCCACCACATAGAGGGTGTCGGTGCCTTCCGGCAGCTCGGTGTGCCGCCGCAGGTAGCGCAGCACCACATCGATGGTGACGTCCGGGCGCAGGGTGATGAACTCGGTGTTCATCAGCGAGCCGGCGGTGTCTTCCGGGTAGGACAGGGCCAGTTCGGCGCGGTGCCGGTCCTGCTCGTCCATTTCGGTGAGCACCTGATTGAACAGCTGCTCGGGCAGATCCCGAAGCACATAGGCCAGATCGTCCGACTCCATGTCTTCCAGGGCGCTGGCGAGTTTTTCCGGCTCCATCAGCCGAATAATGCCGTCGCGTACTTCTTCCGACAGCTCTTCCAGAATTTCACCGTAATCGTCGGGATCGATCAACTGCCACAGCACCTTGCGGCTGGGGCTGGGCGAGGCTTCCAGCAGCCAGGCCACGTCGCCCGGGCGCATTTGCTGCAGCATTCGGCGCACGTGCACGAACATGCCGCTGTTCAGCGCCTGGGTAATGGTCTCCAGGTGATCCGGCGTGCTGCTTTGTTCCTGTGGTTCTGTCATTCGGCGTCCGGCTGAGGGTTATTCCGATTCGTTGAAACGATCCGCCACCAGCCGGGCCACGGCGTTCATGGCCGCTTCCGCATCCGGCCCGTCCGCCACCACGCGAATGGCGTGACCCTGGGCGGTTTCCAGCATCAGCAGGCCCATCACGCTGTTGGCGGGGGCCTGTTTTTGCTGGTTGCACACGGTGACCTCGGCGTCGAACTGCTGGGTCAGTTGCACCAGCTGAATGGCGGCCCGGGCGTGCAGCCCCAGTTTGTTGACGATCTGCAGGTTGCGTTCAATTTTCGGCATGGCGTTTTTCCAGGGTGCGGTGGCGCAACTGCACGCTCTTGCCCAGTTGTGTAAAGACCCGGGCCAGCTGCTCGGCAATGAACACGGATCTGTGCTGGCCACCGGTGCAGCCGATGGCCACGGTGACATAGCTGCGGTTGTTGCGCTCCAGGTGGGGCATCCAGGTGATCAGCAGGTTTTCCAGCTGCCACAGGTATTTCATGACCTCGGGCTGGCTGCCCAGGTAGTCGGCCACCGGCTGATCCCGGCCGGTGTAGGGGCGCAGCTCGGCAATCCAGTGGGGATTGGGCAGAAAGCGGGCGTCAAACACGAAGTCGGCGTCCTTGGAGACGCCGTACTTGTAGCCAAAGGACTCGAACACCCAGTTCAGCTCCTTTTCCTTTTTGCCCAGAATGCGCTCGCGAATGATTTCGCTCAGGTCGTGAATGCTCAAGCTTGAGGTGTCGATGCGCAGATCCGCGTCCGACGACAGCGGCGCCAGCAGGTGGGTTTCCTCGCGAATGGCCTCGTCCAGGGTCAGGCTGTGGCGGGACAGCGGATGCAGCCGGCGGGTATCGCCAAAGCGGCGGATCAGCACCGAGTTGTCGGCATCGATGAAAATGCTGGAAAGCTGAACCTCATTCATGGCCCGTACTTCGGCCAGAAAGGCTTCCAGCTGCTCGGCACTGTCGGGCAGGTTGCGCACGTCTATGCTCACCGCCACCGCGCCGGGCTTGTCCCGGCGCAGCCGCACCAGCTCCGGCAGCAGCGCCACCGGCAGGTTGTCGACGCAGTAGTGGCCGAGATCTTCGAGCACCCGCAAGGCCACGGTCTTACCCGACCCGGAACGACCACTGACGATCACCAGCTGCATGTTGACTCCTCAGGCTGAAATCATGATCTGGTAGAGTTCTTCGTCGCTGCCGGCCTGACGCAATTGCCGGCATACCTGTTTGTTGCTGAGCTTCTCGGCGATCAGCGACAGGGTTTTCAGGTGCTGCTTGCATTCCTGCTCCGGCACCAGCAGGGCAAACACCAGGCCGACCGGCTGATTGTCGATGGCGTCGAACTCCACCGGCTCGGCAAAGGTGAGCAAAACGGCCGTCGCCTTGTTGTCGTTGCCGATGCGGCCGTGGGGAATGGCGATACCGTTGCCAATGCCGGTACTGCCCATTTTTTCCCGGGCCAGCAGACAGTCAAAAAGCGGCTGGCTGCCGATGTGGAGATGTTCGGCAGCCAGCTCGCTGATGATTTCCAGAGCACGTTTTTTGCTCGTGCAGGGAACCGCACTGCGCGTGCAGCCCCTGCTCAGTATGTCGGCGACTTCCATGGTTATTTTTGCTTGAGCTTCTCTTTGTGTTTGATGATCTGACGATCCAGCTTGTCGATGAGGCCATCGATGGCGGCATACATGTTTTCGTGCTGGGCGTTGGCAAACAGCTCGCCGCCGCTCACATGCAGCTTGGCCTCGGCGATTTGCTGCATTTTTTCCACATTGAGGATGACGTGCGCATTGGTGATGTGATCGAAATGGCGTTCCAGCCGGGAAAACTTGCTGTTTACATAATCACGGAGTGCATCGGTGATTTCGACATGGTGTCCGGTCAGGTTGATTTGCATAACGTCTTCCTTCTGTCGTTGCCTTTAAACCAGGCGTTTGCGCTGATTGGAAGGGGGAATGGCCAGTGACTCCCTGTACTTGGCGATGGTTCGCCTGGCCACCTGAATCCCCTGGTCGGCCAGCAACTGGGCGATTTTGCTGTCGCTCAGCGGCTTGGCCGGGTTTTCCGCCCCGACCAGTTTCTTGATCAGGGCGCGAATTGCCGTGGAAGAACACTCACCGCCATCGTCGGTGCCCACATGGCTGGAGAAGAAATACTTGAGTTCAAACACGCCTCTGGGAGTGTGCATGAACTTCTGGGTGGTCACCCGGGAGATGGTGGACTCGTGCATCTCCACCGCTTCGGCCACATGGTTCAGCACCATGGGCTTCATGGCCTCTTCTCCATGCTCAAAGAATGCCTGTTGTTGTTCAACAATACAATTGGCAACCTTGAGCAGCGTCTCATTTCGGCTTTCAAGGCTTTTGAGAAACCACTTGGCGTCCTGCAGGTGGTTGCGGATAAACTGGCCGTCCTCGCTGTTGCGGGGCTTGCTGGCCAGGGCCGCATAGGTCTGGTTGAGGCGTATTTTGGGCATGGCCTCGGGGTTGAGCTCCGCCACCCAGACGCCGCTGCGTTTGGTGACCACCACATCGGGGATCACGTATTCGGAATCGCCCTGAATGATACTGCTGCCGGGTCTGGGTTCGAGCTGCTGAATGAGTGCCAGCACCTCACGCAGTTCGTCTTCCTTGAGTTTGGTCTTGCGCTGCAGGCTGCGGTAGTCCCGGTTGCCGAGCAGGTCCATGTGCTGGGCCAGCAGATTGCGGGCCTCGGCCAGCCAGGGCGTGTCGGGGGGAAACTGCTCGAGCTGAATGCTCAGGCACTCCTGCACGCTGCGGGCGGCCACGCCGATGGGGTCGAAGTGCTGAATGCGCTTGAGTACCGCTTCCACCTCATCGGCCTCGATGCCCAGCTCCTCCGCCGATACCGCCTGCAGCAGGTCATCGATGCTGGCGGTGAGGTAGCCGGCGTCGTCCACGGCGTCGATAATGGCCAGGGCAATGGCCTGATCGGTGTCGCTGAAGGGGGTCAGGTTCATCTGCCAGGTCAGGTAATCCTGCAGGCTCTCGGTGGTTTCGCCCTGGTAGACGGTGTCTTCCAGCCCTTCCGGCAGGCCCGCGCCGCCGCTGACCGGAGAGGCGGTGTACACCTCTTCCCAGCTGGTGTCCATGGGCAGCTCTTCGGACAGCTGGTTGCGCTCCATGGCGGTGTCGGAGGCCATCTGCTCTTCGTTGCGGTTGTCGTCAACCCTGATGCTGTCCGGCTCTTCCTGCTCCAGCAGGGGATTGCTGTCCAGTGCCATCTGGATTTCCTGTTGCAGTTCCATGCTGGACAGTTGCAGCAGGCGAATGGCCTGTTGCAACTGGGGGGTCATGGTCAGCTGCTGGCCCAGGCGTAACTGAAGAGTTGGCTTCATTTCGTTGCAGCATCCTTCCTGATAAACCGCATTGCGGTGCCGTCAAAGGCTGAATTGTTCGCCGAGATAGACCTTTTTGACCTGTTCATTGGCCAGGATTTCCGCCGGCGTGCCGGCGGCGATGCGGTGGCCATGACTGACAATATAGGCTTTTTCGCACACGTCCAGGGTTTCGCGTACGTTGTGGTCGGTGATCAGCACACCCAGGCCCCGATCCTTCAGGTGCAGAATGATCTTCTTGATGTCTATCACAGAAATGGGATCCACACCGGCAAAGGGCTCGTCGAGCAGAATAAAGCGTGGATCTGCCGCCAGCGCCCGGGCGATCTCCACCCGCCGGCGCTCGCCGCCGGACAGGCTCATGCCCAGGCTGTCGCGAATGTGGGTGATGTTGAACTCTTCCAGCAGCTGTTCCATTTTCTCGTTACGGCCGTCGGCGTTGAGATCCTTGCGGGTCTGCAATACCGCCATCAGGTTGTCGGCCACGCTCAGGCGGCGGAAAATGGACGCCTCCTGAGGCAGGTAGCCAATGCCGGCGCGGGCGCGCGCGTGCATGGGCTCGTGGCTGATGTCCTGGCCGTCTATGGTGATGCTGCCCGCATCCCGTTGCACCAGGCCCACTATCATGTAAAAGGAAGTGGTCTTGCCGGCGCCGTTGGGGCCGAGCAGGCCCACGATCTGGCCGGTGTTGACGGTCAGGCTGACGTCGGCCACCACCTTGCGGCCCTTGTAGCTTTTCTGCAGCCCACGCGCTTTCAGTATCGCCATGCTCAGTTGTTATCCTGCTTGTCGAACTCCTGCACCTGGTCGGGCAGGAAGATGGTGGTGACCCTGTCCTTGCCGCCCTGGCTTTCGGCTTCCATCTGTTCCTTGTCGATAAAGTAGCGAATGCGGTAGCCGGTGACGATATTGTCGTTCTGCTTGAGCTTGGCGTCCCGGATCAGGGTGATGGTACGGGCACGCATGTCGTAGTGAATTTCCCGGGCCTCGGCATGCACCGGCTTGCCGTTGTTGAGGATCTGCTCATAGGTGGCCGGGCTGCCCTTGGCGGTCATCGACTGCAGGCCCTGCTCGTTGCGGATCACCACCAGCTCGTTGGCACGCACGTCTATACTGCCCTGCTTGACCACCACCTTGTCGATAAAGGTGACCTTGTTGTCGGCCAGCTCTACCAGCTGACGGCCGGCGTCTATGGTCACCGGCTGGCGAAAGTCGCTGTCTCTGGCCTGTGCCTGACCCAGGCCCAGCAGGCCGCCAAGACTAAGGATTGAAATAAGTTGCCCGGGTTTCATTCAGTAATTCCACCGTTTGTTGATCCAGCTTGCCTCGCAGGCCCGTGCCTTCCGCCTGGTATTGCGGGCTTTCCAGCCGCACTCTCTGGTTGGAGCGCAGTCGATTGTTGATAAAGTCCATTTCCAGATATTCGGTGGTCAGGGTTTCCACCAGGGCATCCGGTTGCAGCCCCTTGCCCACCACGTTGCCGGTCAGCACGGCGTTGTCGCCGGTGTTGATGGTGCCGTTATTTCCGCTCAGCCGCCACTGGGGCCGGCCGTCGGGGGAATAAAGCAAGATAACAGGTTTTTTCATCAGGGTCATGGACAGGGATTCGTAGTACTCCGCGTGCTCCGCCTGCATGCCCCGGTAGGGCAGCCCCAACCGGTTATACTGCACGCTGGTGAGGTTGGTGGCGACGAAGTCCGGCTGAAAATCCTGCTCGCTGGCGGGCGCATTGCGGTCGGTGCCAAACCATTGCCAGGTGGCCAGGGCCACCACGAACAGGCCGCCAAACAGCCAGGTCTGGCGGCTCATACGCTCATGCCCTCGGCCTGATCCAGCAGGCCACGGGCATCGAGCAGCAGATCGCACAGTTCACGTACCGCGCCGTGTCCTCCCGGAGTGCGGGTGGTGTAGCCGGCCCGCTGCAGTACCAGCGGGTGGGCATCGGCCACCGCCACGCCCAGGCCACAGTGCTGCATGACCGGCAGATCGACCACGTCGTCGCCGATGTAGGCCACCTGTTGCGGCGTGAGCACCAGGCGGTCCAGCAGTTCGCCGTAGCTGTGCAGCTTGTCGCTCTGGCCCTGATAAATGTGACGCACGCCCAGGGCGCTCATGCGATCACTGACGATGCGCGAGCTGCGTCCGGTGATCACCGCCACCTCGATGCCGGCGTTGAGCACCGCCTTGATGCCGAAACCGTCCCGGGTGCAAAAGCTCTTGTATTCTTCGCCCTCGTCGCCGAGGTAGATCATGCCGTCGGACAGCACGCCGTCCACATCGCAGATCAGCAGGCGAATGTCCTTGAGCCGCTGCCAGACGTCCCTGGTTACGGCGCCGTACAGGGTTTGTACCGTCATCAGATCACTCCCGCGCGCAGCAAATCGTGCATGTTAAAGGCCCCGACCGGGCGCTGGTCGTCGTCCAGCACCAGCAGGCCGCTGATTTTTTTCTCTTCCATCAGTTTGACCGCCTCCGCCGCCAGCATGCCGGCAGGCACAGTGGTGCAGCCGCGGGTCATCACCTGAGCGATGCGGGTGTTGTGCACATCTATCTTGTGGTCCAGGGTGCGGCGCAGGTCACCGTCAGTATAGATGCCGGCCAGCCGGCCTTCGCCATCGACCACGGCGGTAAAGCCCATGCCGCTGCGGCCGATCTCCAGCAGGGCGTCGATAACCAGGGTATCCAGGCTTACTCTGGGCACCCGCTCTTCCTTGTGCATCACGTCGGCTACCCGTAGCAGCAGCCGCTTGCCCAGGGCCCCGCCGGGGTGACTGAGGGCAAAGTCGTCGGCGGTAAAGCCGCGGGCTTCCAGCAGCGCCACCGCCAGGGCATCGCCCATGGCCAGGGTGGCGGTGGTGCTGGCGGTGGGCGCCAGGCCCAACGGGCAGGCTTCCCGTTCAACCCGGGTGCACAGGTGTACATCGGCTTCCCGCGCCATGGTGGACTCGGGCTTGCCGGTCATGCAAATGAGTTTGAGCCCGCGGCGCTTGAGCACCGGCAGCAGGGCGATAATTTCCTCGCTTTCCCCGGAGTTGGACAGGGCCAGCACCACGTCCTTGCTGTCGATCATGCCCAGATCGCCATGGCTGGCCTCGCCCGGATGCACGTAAAAGGCGGGGGTGCCGGTGCTGGCCAGGGTGGCGGCGATTTTGTTGGCGATATGGCCCGATTTGCCCATGCCGGTGACAATCACCTTGCCGGGGCAGTCAAACATCAGCCGGCAGGCGTGATTGAAGGACTCATCCAAATATTGATAAAGGCCGTCCAGGGCCGCCTTTTCAATATCAAGAACGCGTTGGGCGGTGGTACGATAATCAAATTCTGCTGACATGGCTTTCTCCACACTGAGGCGGCGCCATTATAGAAAAGCCCGGCCCGAGAAGCGACCGGCTTGATGGGAGAGGGGCGATCGCGTCCGGTCAGGGGGTGGCGCAAATTCGGTGTCATTCGGTTGCCGATGTTCAGCCGAACCCCTACAATCCTTTCTTTTTTGCGGGGACAGAGTGTGAGTCAAAGCCTTGTCGAGATACGGGACCTTTGCTTCAGCCATGGTGATCGCACCCTTTACCAGGGCATCAGCATGGACATTCCGCGCGGAAAGATCACCGCCATCATGGGCCCCAGCGGCATTGGCAAGACCACTCTGCTGCGCCTGATCGGCGGCCAGATCAAGCCCGACAGCGGCGAGGTGCGCTTTGACGGCGAGTCGATACCGTCCCTGGGGCGCCGCCGGTTGTACGAAGTGCGCCGGCGCATGGGCATGCTGTTTCAGAGCGGGGCCCTGTTTACCGGCCTGTCGGTGTTCGACAATGTGGCCTTTCCCCTGCGGGAGCACAGCGGCCTGCCGGAAGCCATTATTCACACCCTGGTGATGATGAAGCTGGAGGCGGTGGGCCTGCGCGGCGCGGCGCAGTTGTTTCCGTCCGAACTCTCCGGCGGCATGGCCCGGCGCGCGGCCCTGGCCCGCAGCATTGCCCTGGATCCGGAGCTGATCATGTATGACGAGCCTTTTGCCGGCCAGGATCCCATCAGCATGGGCGTGCTGGTGCGGCTGATCGCCGAGCTCAACCGGGCCCAGCAGCTGACCTCCATCGTGGTAACCCACGACGTCGACGAGGTGATGACCATTGCCGATTACGCCTACATCATCGCCAATAAAAAGGTGATCGCCGCCGGCACCCCCGAAGAGCTGAAAGCCCACCAGGATCCCCAGGTGATCCAGTTTTTGCGGGGCGAAGCGGACGGCCCGGTGCCGTTCCACTATCCGGCCCCGGACTACAGGGAGTCTCTGGCTTATGTTGATTGACGTGATTGGCCGCCTCGGCCGCCAGGGTGTGTCCGGGCTCACCGCCCTGGGCCGGGCCGGCATTATGCTGACCCATGCTCTGGTGGGGCGGCCGCAACCGCAAAAGCACTTTCCGTTGCTGGTTCAGCAGTTGCATGTGGTGGGCGTGCAGTCGGTGCTGATTATTCTGGTGTCGGGCATGTTTATCGGCATGGTGCTGGCGCTGCAGGGACATAATGTGCTGGTGGACTTTGGCGCCGAGGGCAGTCTGGGGCCGCTGGTGTCGCTGTCGTTGCTGCGGGAGCTGGGGCCTGTGGTCACCGCCCTGCTGTTTGCCGGCCGGGCCGGCTCGGCGCTGACCGCCGAGCTGGGGCTGATGAAGGCCACCGAGCAGTTGTCCAGCCTGGAAATGATGGGCGTGGATCCGCTGCGCCGGGTGGTGGCGCCCCGGTTCTGGGCCGGGTTCATCAGCATGCCGCTGCTGGCGTTTTTGTTCAACATGATCGGCATCTGGGGGGCCAAGCTGGTGGGCGTGGACTGGCTGGGGGTGGACGAGGGCGGTTTCTGGTCCGCCATGCAGGCGGCGGTGGACTGGCACGAAGACATCATGCAGGGCTTTATCAAGAGCCTGGTGTTCGCCCTGGTGGTCACCTGGATTGCGCTGTTCAACGGGTTTGATGCCAGGCCCACGGCGGCGGGCATCAGTCAGGCGACCACCCGTACCGTGGTTCATTCTTCTCTGGCGGTACTGGGGCTCGACTTCGTGCTCACCGCCATCATGTTCGGGTAAGCGATAATGAAATACAGCAAACTGGAATTCAGCGTCGGCTGCTTTATGCTGGCCGGTATCGGCGCCCTGCTGCTGCTGGCGTTCAAGGTGGCCGGAGTGAGTGTGAACGGACAGGGTGAAACCTATACCCTGTATGCCCGCTTCGACAACATCGGCGGTCTCAAGGTGCGCTCTCCCATCAAGGTGGGCGGCGTGGTGGTGGGCCGGGTAGCCAACATCAGCCTGGATGCCGAGAGCCAGGTGCCGGTAGTCACGCTGGCGATGAACAAGGACGCGGGCGAGTTTGCCGAGAGCAGCACCGCCGCCATTCTGACCTCGGGCCTGCTGGGAGAGCAGTATCTGGGCATTACCCCGGGCTTTGCCGATGAGGACATGGGCATCGGCATGCTCAGGGACGGCGACACCATCGCCGACACCCAGTCCGCTCTGGTGCTGGAAGAATTGATTGGCAAGTTTATTTATTCCATCGGTAAAGACTGAACCGGCGCATTCCCCGAGGAGGAATCATGAAAAAACAACTGATGTCCTGGCTGCTGGTGCTGACCGGCCTGTTTGCCCTGCCGGCCCTGGCCGCCACCGATCCCTACCTGCTGGTGGATCAGGTGGCCCAGCGCACCTTTGACCGGCTGGAGCAGGAACAAGGCAAAATCTCGGCCAACCCCGAACATCTGCGCACCATAGTGCGGGAAGAAATGCTGCCGGCGGTGGACGTGCGTTTTTCCGCCTTCCGGGTAATCGGCAGCCAGCTCAACAAGACCACTGCCGAGCAGCGCGAGCGTTTCGTTGAGGCCTTCAGCGATTATCTGGTGGTGACCTATGCCGACGCTCTGGCTGCCTACAAGCAGCAGACCGTGAACATCGGCAAGGGCGCGGTGGGGCCGGAAGACAAACTGGCCACGGTGCCGGTGACGGTGCTGGAGCCGAACAAACCCGAAATTCGCCTGGAGTTCAAGCTGCGTAAAAACGGCCGTACCGGCGAATGGAAGGTGTTTGACATGATTGCCGAAGGCATCAGCCTGCTTTCCGCCAAGCAGTCGGAGCTGAGCGGCCTGATCCGCCAGAAGGGCATCGATGCGGTCAGCCGCCAGCTGCGCGAGCTGACCAGCAAGCCGGTGACCCCGCTGGACACCGCCCAATGAAACTGACCCGTCCGCTGACCCGGGAGCAGTTGCCCGCCTGGTGGGCGGAGCGTGATACCCTGTTCGCCGCATCCACGGCCGATCTGAGCACCGTGGAGCGTATCGACTCGGTGGGACTGGCACTGCTGGTGCAGTGGAGCCAGGCCCTGGCGGCCCGAAACCAGCGGCTGACGCTGTGTTCGCCCCCCGACAGTTTTTATCCTCTTGCCGACTTGTATGGGGTAGGCTCGCTGTTTGAGCTGCCCGAAACCGATTCCCGGAGCCAACATGGATCTGAATAACGAAGTAGAACGCCGGCTGCGTGAAGCGCTGGAACTGGACGAACTGTATGTGAAAAGCGAAGGTGACCACTTTCAGGTGATCGCCGTGTCCGGAATCTTTGCCGACATGAGCCGGGTCAAGCGTCAGCAGGCCATCAATGGTCCGTTGATGGACTTGATTGCCCAGAACGCCATTCATGCCCTGAGCATCAAGACCTTTACTCCCGAGCAGTGGGCCCGGGAGCGCAAATTTATTATGCCGTCCTGACAGGAGCACGAATGGACAAATTCAGAATTCAGGGCCCCTGCCGTCTGGCCGGTGAAGTGACCATTTCCGGTGCCAAGAACGCCGCCCTGCCGATACTGTTCGGCACCCTGTTGTGCGACGAGGCCGTGCACCTGTCCAACGTGCCAAGGCTGAAGGATGTGGACACCACCCTGCAGCTGCTGGCCTCCATGGGGTTGAACGTCAAGGTCAACGGCGATGTCACCGTGCTGGCCGGTGCCGTCAACAGTCACATTGCGCCCTACGAGCTGGTGCGCACCATGCGCGCCTCCATTCTGGCGCTGGGGCCGCTGGTGGCCAAATTCGGCAAGGCCGATGTGTCCCTGCCCGGCGGCTGCGCCATCGGTGCCCGTCCGGTCAACCTGCATATTCACGGCCTGGAGCAAATGGGCGCGAAAATAAAGGTGGAAGACGGCTACATCAAGGCCCGGGTCGACGGCCGCCTCAAGGGTGCCCATATTCTGATGGACATGGTCAGCGTCACCGGCACCGAAAACCTGATGATGGCGGCGGTGCTGGCGGAAGGCCGCACCATTATCGAAAACGCCGCCCGGGAGCCGGAAGTGGTGGATCTGGCGCACTTTCTCAATGCCCTGGGCGCCAGCATTCAGGGCATTGGTCAGGACACCCTGATCATCGACGGCGTCGAGGCCCTGCACGGCGGCAGCTACAGCGTGCAGCCGGATCGCATTGAGACCGGCACCTTCCTGGTGGGGGCGGCGGTCACCGGCGGTGACATTACCTGCCGCAATACCGATCCGCACCTGCTGGAAGCGGTACTGGTGAAACTGCGGGAAGCCGGCGCCCTGGTGGAAACCGGTGAAGACTGGATTCGTCTCGACATGACCGGCCGCACCCTGAAGCCGGTGGACATCAAGACCGCGCCCTATCCGGCCTTTCCCACCGACATGCAGGCCCAGTTCACCGTGCTCAACGCGGTGGCCAAGGGCGTGGGCCGGGTCACCGAAACCATCTTTGAAAACCGCTTCATGCACGTGCCCGAGCTGAACCGCATGGGCGCCAACATTGAGCTGAACGGCAACCTGGCGATTTGCGGCGACACCGAGCAGCTCACCGGCGCTACCGTGATGGCCACGGATCTGCGCGCGTCCGCCAGTCTGGTGCTGGCCGGTTTCGTGGCGGAGGGCACCACTATCGTGGATCGCATTTACCACATCGATCGTGGCTACGAAGTGATTGAAGCCAAGCTGTCCGCCCTGGGCGGCCAGATAGAGCGTATTAAAGGCTAACCCCGTGACTGGGGACTGGGGACTGGGGATTAGCCTGGTTTCCAGCCCCATTCATTACGTTTTACCAATCCCTAATCCCTAATTCCTAATCCCTTGCTTCACCGCAAGCGCTGAAAACGCCTGTCTTCCTCGATCTGTACCGGCAGGGTCAGGGTTTTGCCCGCCCGCAGCAGGGTCACGCGAATTTCCGTGCCCGGCCGGGTTTCAGCCACCATGTCCATGGCCTGGCGGGTGTTGGCGATCTCCTTGCCGTCGATGGCCAGCAGTACGTCACCGCTTTCAATGCCGGCCTTGGCGGCAGGGGCATTGGGGCTGACGCTGTCCACATAGATGCCGGCCTGTTGCTCCAGGTTGAGCAGCCGGGCCATGACCGGCGGAATGTCGGCACCGCCAATGCCCAGATAACCGCGGATCACCCGGCCATTGGCGATCAGCTCCTGCATGATGCGGGTGGCCAGGGCATAGGGAATGGCAAAACTGATGCCATAGCTTTCCTGATGGGCCACGCTCTGAAAGGACGCGGTATTGATGCCCACCAGTTCGCCGTAGACATTGACCAGGGCGCCGCCGGAATTGCCGGCATTGATGGCGGCATCGGTCTGCAGCAGATCCTGACGGCCGTTGCTGTCGGGGCCCATGCTCGACAGGCCGGTGCGGCCGGTGGCGCTGATGATGCCCTGCGTAATGGTCTGGCCCACGTTGTAGGGATTGCCGATGGCCAGCACGATATCACCCACCTGCGGAGCGAGATCCTGGCTCTGGGGGATCACCGGCAGCCGGTCGGCGTCGATTTTCAGCACCGCCAGATCCGTGGGCACGTCAAAGCCGATCACCTTGCCGGCGATGATGCGGCCATCCTGCAGGGCGACGATCACCTGATCCGCCTCGGCGATCACATGATAGTTGGTCAGCACATAGCCCCGGGCCGACATGATCACCCCCGAGCCCAGGCCGGTGGCGCTCAGCTCCGGGCTGGTGCCGCCATGCTGAAAGCTGCGGGTGTAGATATTGACCACGGCGGGCCCGGCCCGGGCGGCGGCGTAGGCAAAACTGGTGACATTGACCTGAGGATTGCGCCACCAGTGCTCAATGGACTGGGTGCGTAACTGAGGAAACAGCAGCAGCAGCAACACGGCCATCAGCACGCCGTAGAGCACGCCCTGTAGACCGTATTTGAAAAGGGTGGTTGGCCGCATGGCTTGAGGTGGTGGCTGTTGAATCCACCAAGCATAACATAAAGGGGCAGGGAAGGGAGTCGGCCGGCGGCAGACTCCCTTTGTGGTCAGAGGGTTATCTCAGTACCAGGTAGATGGAGGAATTGCCGCGCTGAATGTTCAGGGCCAGTACTTCCGGCTTGGCCTCGATGATTCTGCGCAGCTCGCCCAGCTCCTTCACCCGCTGGCGGTTCACGCCGATGATCAGATCCCCTTCCTCCAGGCCGGACAGGGCGGCGGGCGAGCGGGGAGTCACCTCGGTGACCTTGACGCCACGCACGCCGTCGCTGCGGTCACTGTTGGCCAGGGAGGCGCCTTCCAGGGCCCGGTGCAGGGTGTTGGCCGCCACTTTCTGCTCACTGGCGTGATCCAGGGTGACCTTCACGGTTTTCTCCTTGCCGTCCCGGAACAGCCCCAGCTCCACGGTGCGGTCGGCGCCCATGGTGGCCACCTTGGCACGCAGCTCGCCAAAGGAGCGAATGGGCTTGCCGTCCAGGCTGATGATGATGTCACCGGCCTTGAGCCCGGCCTTGGCGGCGGCGGAGTCTTCCAGCACCTGACTGACAAAGGCGCCGTGCTGGCTGCGGTAGCCAAAGGTGCGGGCCAGCTCGGAGGTCAGCTCGCCGCCCATCACGCCCAGCACGCCCCGGCGTACTTCACCGTATTCCAGGATCTGATCCGCCAGGTTTTTCACCATATTGGCGGGAATGGCAAAACCGATGCCGATGTTGCCGCCGCCCGGGCCGAGAATGGCGGTGTTGATGCCCACCAGCTTGCCTTCCATGTCCAGCAGGGCGCCGCCGGAGTTGCCGGAGTTGATGGCAGCGTCGGTCTGAATAAAGTTTTCCAGATTCTCCACGTTCAGGCCGGTGCGGCCGAGGGCGCTGATCACGCCGGTGGTCACCGTCTGACCCAGACCAAAGGGGTTGCCGATGGCGATGGCGAAATCACCCACTCTGAGCTTGTCGGAGTCGGCAAACTCGATTTCCACCAGATCTTTTGCCTCCACCTTGAGCAGGGCGATGTCCGACTCCTTGTCGGCACCGATCAGCTCGGCTTCGTATTCCTGACCGTCGATCAGGGTGATCAGTATCTTGTCGGCGTCTTCAATGACGTGATTGTTGGTGATCACATAGCCCTTGTCGGCGTCGATGATGACCCCCGACCCCAGGGCCTGAAAGGGGCGCTCGCGCACCTGCTCGCCGGGCATGTTGGGGCCAAAGAAAAACCGGAACGGCTCGGGCAGCACCTGGCGGCTGATCTTGCTGCCGGAAACCGAAATATTGACCACGCCGGGGCTGACCTTTTCCACCACCGGCGCCAGGCTGTTGATCTCGGTGCCGGCGCCAAAGGGCAGGGCGGCCTGGGCCGCGGGCAGGATGGCGAGACCCATGCTCAGGGCCAGGGCGGACAACAGGGGACGTCGACCTTTCATGCAGTGCTCCTAATATTTACAGGAATTAAGACCGGAAATTGAACATTCAGACTCGCAGGGCCGAGCCGAGTTCCGTGCCGGCGTGTCAAATGGTGCTGTTTTCATTAATTGTGGTTTTTGTGTGGAAGATCAACCCTCTGCCGGCCATTGCTTGCCGTTTTCAGGGTGTCCTCGCTACACTGGCGGCCCCAGTGTTCATTCAGCGGCAGCCATGACTCCCAGCAGTAAATACCAGGCGGATCTGACCCGTTCCGATTTTGTGCACGACCCGGCCCAGGCCGAGGCGGTGGCCCATTTGCAGCGTCTGTTTGATGATCTCGTGGCGGTGCCGGCAGCGGCACCCAAGCCCAGCCTGTGGCAGCGGCTCACCGGCCGTGTTGAGGTGCCGGCCCAGTCCATTCGCGGGCTGTATTTCTGGGGCGGCGTGGGCCGGGGCAAGACCTACCTGATGGATACCTTCTACGACTGCTTGCCCTTTGAGCGCAAGCTCAGGGTGCACTTTCACCGCTTTATGGTGCGGGTACACGACGAGCTGCAAAGCCTGAAAGGCCAGGCCGATCCGCTGAAAACCGTGGCCGAGCGGCTGGCGCGGGACGCCCGGGTGATCTGCTTTGACGAATTTTTCGTGTCCGACATCACCGATGCCATGATCCTCGGCACCCTGTTTGAATACCTGTTCGGTCATGGCGTGATCCTGGTGGCCACCTCCAACATCCCCCCCGACGAGCTCTATCGCAACGGCCTGCAGCGGGCCCGCTTTTTGCCGGCCATTGCGCTTATCAAGGCCAACTGCGAGGTGGTCAATGTCGACTCGGGCACCGATTACCGGCTGCGCACCCTGCAACAGGCGGAAATTTATCACTACCCCCTCGACGCCCAGGCCGGCGCCAATCTGGAGCAGTATTTCGCTCGTCTGTGCAACGAGCCGGGCCGCTGGGGTGCCGACATCGAGGTGAACCACCGCCGGCTGAGTACCGTCGCCGAGGGCGACGGCGTGCTTTATATCGGGTTTGAGGAGCTGTGCTGCACTCCCCGCTCCCAGCTCGACTACATCGAGCTGGCCCGCTGCTACCATACCGTGCTGCTGGCGGAGGTACAGCCCATGGGGCTCGACACCGATGATGCTGCCCGGCGTTTTATCGCCATGGTGGACGAGTTCTACGAGCGCCACGTCAAACTGATCATTTCGGCGGCGGTGCCCATGGCGCAGTTATACGGCGAAGGGCGGCTCAATTTCGAGTTCCGGCGCTGCCTGTCGCGGCTGACCGAAATGCAGTCCCATGAATATCTTGCCAGAGAGCACCTTCCTTAGTCACAATATGCGCCCTCCGATCCGAGGCATGGTCGCGAGGAAAGGGCGGGCGAGCCGGCCGGTTTCAACGGGCATTGAAATTAGCAGGTGATTTTTAAGGCAACTTTACCTATAATCGCCCGGCCCACGTTACACAGCCGCCGATAAGGTGGCATCACAGTAAGCAGACAGCTACTCGAAGGGGTAGGGGGTCTGGTCGTGTTTTGCGCATGTGCGCAAGTGTAGGATTCATTTTCAGTAATTTGGGTTCATCCATGAAAACTTTTGTTGCTAAGCCAGAAACCGTCAAGCGTGACTGGTATGTTGTTGATGCAGAGGGCAAAACTCTGGGTCGTCTGGCCACCGAGATCGCCCGCCGCCTGCGCGGTAAGCACAAGCCGGAATTCACTCCTCACGTTGACTGCGGTGACTACATCATCGTAATCAATGCCGAGAAGGTACAGGTAACCGGTAAGAAAGCGTCCGACAAGATTTACTACTCTCACTCCGGCTTCCCGGGTGGCATCAAGTCCATCAGCTTCGAAAAGCTGATCGACCGCAAGCCCGAGATGGTGATCGAGTCTGCCGTACGCGGCATGCTGCCCCGCGGCCCCCTGGGTCGTGCCATGTACCGCAAGATGAAAGTCTATGCGGGCAGCCAGCACAACCATGCTGCGCAACAACCTCAAGTACTTGACATCTAAGGCGGGATTAGGCAAATGGCAGAAACTCAATACTACGGTACTGGCCGTCGCAAAAGCTCCACTGCGCGCGTATTCGTAAAGGCGGGCAGCGGTAACATCGTTATCAACCAGCGTTCCCTGGATCAGTACTTCGGTCGTGAAACCGCCCGCATGGTGGTTCGTCAGCCGCTGGAACTGACCGAGCTGAGCGAGAAGCTGGACCTGTACATCACCGTTTCCGGTGGTGGTATCTCCGGTCAGGCTGGCGCCATCCGTCACGGCATTACCCGTGCCCTGATGCAGTATGACGAGACCCTGCGCGGTGCCCTGCGCAAGGCCGGCTTCGTGACCCGTGACGCCCGTCGCGTTGAGCGTAAGAAAGTTGGTCTGCACAAGGCGCGCAAGCGTCCCCAGTTCTCCAAGCGTTAATTGGGACAGCAGTCTTGTATATCAAAAAGCCCGGTTTACCCGGGCTTTTTTATTGTTGAAAGGCGGTTTTGGCACATCAATGTCTTTTTGCTTAGGCATTGATTTGAAACAAGTTGTGGCGCCATATATGCGGGCTTCGGCACAGCGGGCGTCCTTGTAAAAGACCGCACTTTTCATTAGAATTTCCGGGTTTTTTTGTGGCAATTGAAACCATGATATCCGCCGCGGTTGCCACATCGCAGTATCAATGCATGGAACGAAAAATAAATGCGCGGAGACCAAATGGGAGAGTTTTTGGATGAGCAATGCGCCAGTTGATACCGGTCGCCGCAGATTTCTGACCTGGTCAACCACAGTTGTGGGTGGGGTCGGAGCTGCCTTTGCCGCTGTGCCCTTCATAGCATCGTGGAACCCCAGCGCCAAGGCGAAAGCCGCCGGTGCGCCGGTAGAAGTCGACATCAGCAAAATGGAGCCCGGTCAGTTGATCCGGGTGGAGTGGCGTGGCAAGCCGGTGTGGGTCGTGCGCCGCAGCCAGGAGATCCTGGACGGTCTGCCCAAGCATGACAATCAGCTGCGGGATCCTGCCTCCGAGCAGCCGCAACAGCCCGGTTATGCCCAGAACGCCTACCGTTCCATCAAGCCCGAGGTGTTCGTGGCCGTGGGCCTGTGTACCCACCTGGGCTGTTCGCCCACCTACCTGCCCGACAGCTTCGGTGAGCAGGTGCAGGGTGTGAGCGCCGGCTTCTTCTGCCCCTGTCACGGCTCCAAGTTTGACATGGCCGGCCGCGTGTTCCAGGGGGTTCCGGCTCCGCTGAACCTGGTCATTCCCCCTTATTACTATGTCAACGACACCACCATTCTGGTGGGTGAAGACAAGGAAGGAGCCTAACACCATGCTGGGTAAACTCGTAAGCTGGATCGACGAACGCATTCCGATGACGGCGACCTACAACAAGCACGTAGGTCAGTATCCCGCACCCAAAAACTTCAACTTTTGGTACTTCTTTGGCTCCCTGGCCATGCTGGTACTGGTGAACCAGATCCTTACCGGTATCTGGCTGACCATGAACTACAACCCGTCCGGCGAAGGCGCCTTTGCCTCCATCGAATACATCATGCGGGACGTGGAATACGGCTGGCTGCTGCGCTACATGCACAGCACCGGTGCCTCCGCCTTCTTTGTGGTGGTGTACCTGCACATGTTCCGTGGCCTGATCTACGGCTCCTACCAGAAGCCCCGTGAACTGCTGTGGCTGTTCGGCATGCTGATCTTCCTGGTGCTGATGGCGGAAGCCTTCATGGGCTACCTGCTGCCCTGGGGGCAGATGTCCTACTGGGGGGCCCAGGTCATCATCTCGCTGTTCGGTGCCATTCCGGTGATCGGCGACGATCTGACCCTGTGGATTCGGGGTGACTACGTCATCTCCGGTGCCACCCTGAACCGCTTTTTCGCGCTGCACGTGATTGCCCTGCCGCTGGTGCTGGTGATCCTGGTGTTCCTGCATATTGTGGCGCTGCACGAAGTGGGCTCCAACAACCCCGACGGTATCGACATCAAGAAAAACAAGGACGAGAACGGCTGGCCGAAAGACGCCATTCCCTTCCACCCCTACTACACCGTGAAAGACATCGTCGGTGTGGCGGGCTTCCTGTTCTTCTTCAGCTTCGTGATCTTCTTTATGCCCGAAGGCGGCGGCTACTTCCTGGAAGCGCCGAACTTTGAAGCGGCCAACGGCCTGAAGACCCCCGAGCACATTGCCCCGGTATGGTACTTCACTCCGTTCTACGCCATTCTGCGGGCGGTACCCGACAAGCTGATGGGCGTTATTCTGATGGGCCTGTCCATTGCCGTGCTGTTCGTGCTGCCCTGGCTGGATCGCTGCAAGGTGCGTTCGTTCCGCTACCGCAGCAAGCTGCACCTGCTGAACATCGTTCAGTTCGTGGTCTGCTTCATCATTCTGGGTGTGCTGGGCGCGCTGCCTTCTACCCCGACCCTGACGCTGCTGGCTCAGGTATGTTCCTTCGGCTATTTTGCCTTCTTCGTGCTGTTGTTCTTCTACAGCAAAAACGAAAAAACCAAGCCGCTGCCAGAGAGGGTAACGTTCAAATGAAAAGGATAGTTGTTGCATTGTTTGCGCTGTTGCCGGCCCTGACCTTTGCCGCCGGCGGCAATGTTCACCTGGATGAGGCGAACTACGATCTGACCGACAAGGCCTCGCTGCAGAACGGCGCCAAGTTGTTCATGAACTACTGCTCCGGCTGTCACAGCACCCAGTACCAGCGCTACAACCGTGTGGCCGAGGATCTGGGCATTCCGGAAGACGTGATGCAGGCCAACCTGAACTTCACCGGTGTGGCCATCGGTGACCTGATGGAAAACGCCATTCCGGAAAGCGACGCCGCCAACTGGTTTGGCGCCGCGCCGCCGGATCTGACCCTGGTGGCCCGGGTACGTGGCGCCGACTGGCTGTACACCTACCTGCGTTCCTTCTACAAGGACGACAGCCGCCCGTTCGGTGTGAACAACCTGGTGTTCCCGTCCGTGGGCATGCCCCATGTGCTGGAGCCGCTGCAGGGCACTGCCCGGCTGGAAACCGAAACCCACACCGTTGACGGGGTGGAAGTGGTCACGCCGGTGGGCATTCAGACCGACGGCAACGGCGAGCTGACCACTGCCGAATACGACCAGGCGGTGCTGGATATCGTCAACTTCCTGGTGTACTCCGGCGAGCCGGTCAAGCTGGAGCGTCAGCGCCTGGGCTACTGGGTACTGGGCTTCCTGGCGATCTTCTTCGTCATTGCCTACCTGCTGAAGAAAGAATACTGGCGGGACGTACACTGAGCAGACGTCGTCTAAGCTGAACAGGTGAACGGCAATGGGGGTATACTGCTTCCATTGCCGTTCCCATTTTTGATTTGTGGAGGATTCAATGGCAGTTGCGGCCAACAAACGTTCCATTATGACGCTGTTTTCCGGTGCTGATGACATCTACAGCCACCAGGTGCGTATTGTGCTGGCGGAAAAGGGTGTCAGCGTGGAGATCAGCCAGGTCGAGCCTGACAGCCTGCCCGAGGACATGCTGGAGCTGAACCCCTACGGCACGGTGCCGACCCTGGTCGACCGTGAGCTGGTGCTTTACGAGTCTCGCATCATCATGGAATACCTGGACGAGCGCTTTCCCCACCCGCCGCTGATGCCGGTGTATCCGGTGGCCCGGGGCAACAGCCGGCTGATGATGCACCGCATCGATCAGGACTGGTATTCGCTGGTGGCGCGTATTCAGCGCGGTGACAAGGCCGACGAAGCCCGCAAGGAGCTGCGCGAGGCGCTGCTGGCCATAGCGCCGGTATTTGCCGAGTTCCCCTTCTTCATGAGCGAAGAGTTCAGCCTGGTCGACTGCTACATGGCCCCGCTGCTGTGGCGGCTGCCGTCCCTGGGCATTGAGCTGTCCGGCCGTGGTGCCAAGGAGCTCAAGGCCTACATGGTGCGCCTGTTTGAACGCGAGTCGTTTCAGGCCTCGCTCACCGAAGCCGAGCGCGACCTGGGCGGCAAGGTGTGACCATGGACGAAATGACCCCCAGTCGTCCCTATGTGCTGCGGGCGTTTTACGACTGGTTGCTGGACAACGAGCTGACCCCGCACCTGCTGGTGAACGCCGAGGTGCCTCACACCGAGGTGCCGCGTCAGTATGTGAACGACGGCCAGATCGTGCTCAATATTTCGCCCAGCGCCGTGGTCGGCCTGCACATGGACAACGAAGCGGTCAGCTTTAACGCCCGTTTTGGCGGCCAGCCGCTGCAGGTGTACATTCCCATGGCGGCGGTGGTGGCCATTCAGGCCCGTGAGAACGGTGCCGGCACCTTTTTCCCGCCGGAGCAGGCCTATGAGGCCTGGCTGGAAGCCAGCAGCCAGGAAGACGAGCCGGCGGAACCGCCCGAGATGGAGCCGTCCCGGCCCGCACCGAAAAAGGGCAGACCCAATCTCAAGGTCATCAAGTAATAAAAAACGCAGCCACCGGCTGCGTTTTTTGATTATGTCTCACGTCTCAGGGCGCATCCTGTACGTATTCAAAGGCGGTCACCACCCGGGATACGCCGGCTACGTTGCGGGTCAGCTGCACCGCGATGTCGGCTTCCCTGCGGGTCACCAGGCCGATCAGGAACACCTCGGTGTTTTCGGTGACCACCTTGAGCTTGCTGCCGTCGATGTTCTTTTCCGCCAGCAGGGTGCTCTTGACCTTGGAGGTCAGCCAGGTGTCCCGGCTTTGCTGGGTCAGGGTCAGCGGCTGGCCGATACGGACCTCGTTGAACACCTCGGTGACGCCGGGCACTCCCCGTACTATTTCCTCGGCCCGGGTCCGGTGGGCCTCGGTGGGGGTCTGGCCGATCAGCAGGGTCTTGCCGTTGGTGGTGATCACCGCAAAGCGGCTTTCGCTCCACATTGGCTTTTCCTCGCCGAGCCGGTGCAGGGCACGCATCTCAATGGTCTGATCGCTGAGCTGGGTGCCGATGGTGCGTCTGTCGGTAATCATATTGGCACCGGTGGCGCCGCCGGCGGCCACCAGGCCGGCACAGCCCTGCAGCAGGGCGAGAGAAGTCAGTAACACGACCAGTGTCTTGTTCATGCAGTCAGTCCTCCTGGCTGGGAAACAGGGTGCGGTCAATCAGATCGCACAGGCAGTGCAGGGTGAGCAGGTTCACCTCGTGAATGCGCGGTGCCCGCAGCGCCGGCACGCGAATTTCCACGTCGTTGGGCCCCAGCAGGCCGGCCAGCTCGCCGCCGTCGCCGCCGCTCAGTGCCACTATGGTCATGTCCCGGCTCAGCGCCGCCTCGGCGGCCTTGATCAGGTTGCGGCTGTGGCCGCTGGTGGAGATCACCACCAGTACGTCGCCGGCCTGACCCAGGGCCCGTATCTGGCGGGCGTAGGCATCGTCGAAGTGGTGATCCACGGCAATGGCGCTGATGCTGCTGGTGTCCAGGGTCAGGCAGATGGCCGGCAGCGCCGGACGTTCGGTTTCGTAGCGGTTAATCAGCTCGCTGACAAACAGCTGGGCCAGGGCGTTGGAGCCGCCGTTACCGCACACCAGCAGCTTGTTGCCGTTGAGCAGGCACATCACCATCATCTGGGCCGCGGCCAGAATGTCGTCGGGCAGGGCTTCGGCGGCGGCGATCTTGGTCTGAATGCTTTCGGTGAAGCTGGCTTTGATTTCTTCCTGCATGAGGCTCCTTAAAAGGCGTTGGGTATCCAGTTGATCTGGTCACCGTCGCAGGCAACCAGGTCGAAACGGCAGGGCTGGTGTGCTTCGTTCAGCCCCTTCATGTGCAGATAGCTGAGGGCGGCGCGGCGCAGCCGCTGCTGTTTGGCGGCGGTCACCGACACGGCGGCGCCGCCAAAGCGCCGATCGTGGCGGTAACGCACCTCCACAAACACCAGAGTGGCGCCCTGGCGCATGATGAGATCGATTTCACCCAGTTTGCACTGGTAGTTGCGGGCCACCGGCTGCAACCCCTGAGTGCGCAGGTACGCTTCGGCCCGGCGTTCATGCAGGGCGCCGTGAGCGCGCTTATTGTGGTTCGGTTTGTTGTCCGATGGAAAGCCAGTCGCCATTAACGTACTCCCTCCATTGCAGGCGGCGCTGCACCACCCCCTCGGGTGAGACCGTCAGCTCGCCGGTCAGCCCCGGCACGGCGGGCGCGCCCTGACGCAGGGCCGGCAGCTGCATCACCAGGGCCCGGGCATCGTAACCCAGGGCAAACAGCCGCAGCCATCCGGCGTTGGCCTCGGGCCAGAGGCTCAGTACCTCTTCCTTCAGCTGGGGCGCGCCGTCAAACATCCACGGCATGTCGGACAGGCGCAGGCCCGCCAGCTCGCCCATGGGGGCTTCGCCGGCGGGAATATAGCTGCGGGAGATCACATAGGTGGGCAGGCGGGCGGCCCGGCTGTCCCGCACAAAGTCGAAGTAAGGCAGAATATAGCGGGTTTCGGCGGCGTTGGTGACCATAAATACCGAATCGGCGGGGCGGGCTTCGGGCACCAGGCCGGGCGTAGAGCCCTCCAGCGTCTGTACCTGACCGGCGGCTGCGGCGGCCGGCCGGCTGTTCAGGGCGCGACGCACGTCGTTTTCGATGCTGGCCTGATTGTTGAAATAGGCCAGGATGGCCGGACGGCCGCTCTGGGCCTGCCACTGACGGTTGAATTCGGCCGCCACCCGGCGACCCAGCTCGTTGGCCGGGGCAAATACCAGCGGCTGCTGGTGGCCGTCGTCCCACATGCGGCGGGCGGCATCGGCGGCCTCGCCCTCGGGCGACAGGGAAAAATAGTAAAAGGCGGCCAGCTGCGGCTGGTAGGCGGGCTGGTTCAGGGCCAGCACCGGCATGGCCGGATCCTGCTTGAGCAGGGCGTCGACGTTTTCCTTCAGCAGCGGGCCCAGAATAAAGTCGGCGCCTTGCTGGGCGGCCTGCCGGTAGAGGGCGGCCATGTCGGCCCCTTGCGTGTCGAGGAAGCTGATGCGGGTGGTCTGGCCCTGGCCGGCACTGAGAATGCCGTTGCGAATGGCTTCGCCCTGCTCGGCCAGACGGCCGGACAGGGGCAGCATCACGGCGATATGGGACGGCTCGAAGGCCTGTGGTTGTGCCACGTCCTGAGCGTCGGGCAGATAGACCCGGCCCGGGTGATCCGGGTAGCTGCCGCTCCAGGACTGCAGCTGCCAGCTGCGCCGGGCGGCGGGCTGATCGCCGGCGTTGAGAATGGCCATCAGCCGGAACCAGCCATTGGCCTCGGGGCTGTTGTGTTCACCCTGAGCCCGGCGCAGACTCGCTACGTCCACCTGGGCCAGCAGCCGGTAAATGCGCTCGCGGTTGTTGTTCTGCGCGGGACCGGCCAGCAGGTCATGGCGGGCAATCAGGGCCCGGGCGGCGTCCAGCGGCTGTTGCTGTTGCTCGTACCCATTGGCCTCCAGCAGCCGCAGGTAGGCCCGGGCCGAGGGCGCCAGGCGTTGTCCGTCTATGCCGCGCAGCCGCTGCAGGCTTTGCCCCGGTTGCTGTTCCGTCAGCAGCACGGCGGCCTCGAGCAGGGTAACCACCGGTTGTTGTGACAGGCTGGCCCCGGTGCGCAGGCCGGTGAGCCGCTCTCTGGCCTCGGCACTGTTGCCCTGTTGCAGCAGGGCGCGTACCGCCAGTACGTTCCAGGCAAAGACATCGTCGCCGGCGGCGACGTTGGCCTGGGCCGAGTACTGTTCGGCGGGCCGGTCAAGGGGGCTGAACATGTCCGGTGCCGGTTCGGGCTCCACGGTGGGTTGCAGCAGGCCACTGCCGCAGGCCGTCAGCGCGGATGAAAGCACCAGGGTGCACAGCAGTCGTGTTACACTGGCCCATTGAAGTTGAGTTGCCAATCCCTTATTTCCCATGCTGAGTCATTCTGGTCCTAAGTGTAATCGGGCCGGGACGGTGAAACAATTGCTTGCACAGGAGTTGCCATGAGCCCGGCTGCCGCCCTTTATATCGTGCCCACCCCCATCGGAAACCTCGCCGACATCAGCCAGCGCGCGCTGGATACCCTGCGCCAGGTGGACGTAATCGCCTGCGAGGACACCCGCCATACCGGCAAGCTGCTGTCTCACTACCAGATTGGCACACCCACCTGGGCGCTGCACGACCACAACGAACAGCACAAGGCCGAGCAGCTGGTTGGCCGCCTGTTGGAAGGCAAGAGCATCGCCCTGGTATCGGATGCGGGCACGCCGCTGATCAGCGATCCCGGTTACCATCTGGTCAACCGCTGTCGCGAGGCCGGTGTACAGGTGGTGGCCCTGCCGGGACCCTGTGCCGCGGTCACCGCCCTGTCGGCGGCCGGGTTGCCCACGGATCGTTTTGTGTTCGAAGGCTTTTTGCCGGCAAAAGACAAGGCGCGTACCGACAAGCTGGAAAGCCTGAAGGACGAGCCCAGGACCATGGTGTTTTACGAATCCCCCCGCCGTCTGCTCGACACCATGGCGGCGCTGGTGGCGGTGATGGGCCCGGAACGCCACGTGGTAGTGGCCCGGGAGCTGACCAAGGCCTTTGAGACCATTCACAGCCTGCCGGCGGGCGAGATGCTCGGCTGGCTGAAGGAGGACGCCAACCGTAGTCGGGGCGAGATCGTGCTGATGGTGGCCGGGCACAAGGCCGAGGCCGATGACCTGCCGGTGCCGGCGCTGAAGACCCTGGCGCTGCTCAGCGCCGACCTGGGGCTGAAAAAGGCGGCCGCCCTGACTGCCGAAATCCACGGCCTGAAAAAGAACGCCCTGTACAAATACGGTCTGGAAGCGGGGCTCTGAGCCGGCAAGAATAGCGCTGGCGCCGGTGGCCCGGCTGGGGTACACTGCGCGCCGAGCTGGCCGGACAATCGCTGCCTCGTCGTTGTGCCTTTGGCAGACGGGCGAGGGGGAGGAAAGTCCGGGCTCCACAGGGCAGGGTGCCAGGTAACGCCTGGGGGGCGCGAGCCCACGACCAGTGCAGCAGAGAGCAGACCGCCGATGGCCTTCGGGCACAGGTAAGGGTGAAAGGGTGCGGTAAGAGCGCACCGCGCGGCTGGCAACAGTCCGTGGCACGGTAAACTCCACCCGGAGCAAGACCAAATAGGCCTCCTACAGGCGCGGCCCGCGCTGGAGGCGGGTAGGTTGCTGGAGCCGGCGAGCGATCGCCGGCCTAGAGGAATGATTGTCAATCGGGCTTGCCCGATACAGAACCCGGCTTACAGGCCAGCTCACCGTATTTACCCCCAACGCAGCCACAAGGCTGCGTTGTTTCATTATGCCGCCGGCATTTGTGCACTTTTCTTTTCGCCCGTTCTTTTAGGGGCCGTCGCCGCTTTTTAAATATTCCCGCCAACAGCGCCCTTTGTCGTGAGCAACTATTTCCTTGCTTGAAATGCCTGTATTCGCTCCTTACACTTGGTGCGGTGGGAAAAAGTGGATCTTTGTGGAACAAAGTAGAATTTCAGGGACTCTGAATGTTGCGTGGTGCCCATGCCATCAGCCTGGACAGCAAGGGGCGGCTGGCCATACCAACCCGATATCGTGAACCGTTGCGTGATGAATGCGACGGCCTGTTGGTATGCACCATCGATATCAGTCATCCCTGTCTGCTGCTGTATCCCCTGAACGAATGGGAGCTGGTAGAGAAAACCCTGCGCAGCCTGTCGAGTACCCATCCCCAGGAGCGGCGCCTGCAGCGGCTGTTGCTGGGCCATGCCGCCGAGTGCGAGCTGGATGGCAACGGCCGTTTTCTGGTGCCGGGGCCGCTGCGGCAACACGCGGGGCTGGATAAAAAAATCATGCTGGTAGGGCAGCTCAATCGCTTTGAAATCTGGAGCGAGCCCCGCTGGCAACAACAAATAAACGATGACTTGCAGGCCCTTCCCGACGAAGGCTGGGATTCATCGGAACGATTGCGGGACTTTTCGCTATAACAATGAGTGAACAACAGGCACACATTACCGTTCTGCTGGAAGAAGCAGTGGCCGGTCTGAATATTCGCCCCGACGGCATTTATGTGGACGGCACCTTTGGCCGGGGCGGACACTCGCGCCATATTCTGTCCAGACTGGGGCCGAATGGCCGGCTGCTGGCCATTGACCGGGATCCGGCGGCCATTGCCGAAGCCGAAAACATCACCGACCCGCGTTTTACCATTTTGCACGGCCCCTTTTCCCGGCTGGCCGACATGATGGAAGCCGAAGGCCTCACCGGCCGGGTGGACGGCGTGCTGCTCGATCTGGGGGTGTCATCGCCCCAGCTGGATGATGCCGAGCGCGGCTTCAGTTTTCAGAAGGATGGCCCCCTCGACATGCGCATGGATCCCACCAGCGGCCAGAGTGCCGCCGACTGGCTCAACCATGCCGACATGGACGACATCGCCTGGGTGCTGAAGACCTTTGGCGAGGAGCGTCATGCCCGCAAAATTGCCCGCGCCATCGTGCACGACCGCCAGATCACGCCCTGGACCCGCACCCGTCAGCTGGCGGAGATGATCGCCCGGGTCAACCCCAGCAAGGAAAAGAACAAGCACGCCGCCACCCGCAGTTTTCAGGCCATTCGCATCTACATCAACAGTGAGCTGGACGAAATCGAGCAGGCGCTGAACGGTGCCCTGACGGTACTGGCACCCGGTGGCCGGCTGTCGGTGATCAGTTTTCATTCCCTGGAAGACAGGCTGGTCAAACATTTTATTCGCAAGCATGAAAAGGGACCCGAAGTGCCGCCCGGCCTGCCCCTGACCGAGGCCCAGCTGGCCGGTGGCCGCTCGCTCAGAAGCGTGGGCAAGGCGCAGAAGCCTTCCGCACAGGAGGTGGCCGCCAACCCCCGGGCCCGCAGCTCGGTGCTGCGGGTGGCCGAGCGACTGGAGCGCAGCGAGTAATGGAAAGCCGCATCAACCTGGCCCGGGAAATCGGGCGGGATCTGTGGCGTTACAAATGGCTGTTGCTGCTGGCCATCCTGACTGTGGTGTCGGCCATGACGGTGATCGTGGTGACCCACAGCACCCGGCAAAAAACCAGTGAATACAACGAGCTGATGGCCGAGCAGGACCGGCTCGACATTGAATGGCGCAACCTGCTGCTGGAGCAGAATACCCTGATGGAGCACAGCCGTGTCGAAGCCCTGGCCCGGGAAAAGCTGGGTATGAAGCGGCCCGAACCGGGTAAGGAAAAACTGGTGATGCAACCATGAGCTGGCGCAAAAAACTGAAAAAGGAACCCATGCTGGCCCGCGGTCGGTTTTACTTCACCTGCGGCGTGATCCTGCTGGCCTTTTTCGCGCTCTTTGCCCGGGCTGCCTGGATCCAGGTGATCTCGCCGGATCGGTTGCGGCTGGAGGGGGATCTGCGCTCCCTGCGTTCCACCGCGGTCAGCAACACCGCCCGGGGCATGATCATGGATCGCAACGGCGAGGAGCTGGCGGTGTCGGTGCCGGTGCAGGCGGTATGGGCGGATCCCAAGCAGATCCACGCCGAGCACAGCCTCGACAAGCAACAGGCCTGGCAGGCCCTGGCCGAGGTACTGGGGGTGCCCCACGACAAGCTGCTGGCCCGAGTGCAGGATCCCAAACGTCGCTTCGTTTACCTGCAACGCCAGGTGACCCCGGCGGTGGCCGAATACATTCGCAAGCTGCGCCTGCCCGGAGTGCACCTGCGGCCGGAAGAGCGGCGCTTTTATCCCACCGGTGAGATCAATGCTCACCTGGTGGGCATGACCAATATCGACGGTGCCGGCATCGAGGGCATAGAGCGGGCCTTTAACGACTGGCTTACCGCCCAGCCCGGCGAGCGCAAGGTGCGCAAGGACCGCATGGGCCGGGTGATCGAGGACCTGGGGGTGGTGTCGGAAGCCCGTCAGGCCAACAATATCGAGCTGACCATCGACCAGCGCATACAGGCCCTGGCCTACCGCTCGCTCAAGCGCGCGTTTGAATATCACAGAGCCACCTCGGCCTCGCTGGTGATGCTGGACGTGAAAACCGGCGAGGTGCTGGCCATGGTCAACGCGCCCTCGTTCAATCCCAACAACCGCAGCCAGTATCAGGGCTTTCGTGCCCGTAACCGGGCGGTGACCGATGCCTACGAGCCGGGCTCCACCCTCAAGCCGATGATCGTCGTGAGTGCCCTGGAAAACGGCGTGGTCAATGCCGACAGCATGATCGACACCAATCCGGGCTGGATGCGTCTGGGTGGCAAGCGCGTATCGGATCACCGCAACCTGGGCAAGATCAGCGTGGAAACCGTGCTGCAGCGCTCGTCCAACATGGGCATGGTGCTGATGGCCATGGAAGAAACCCCGGAGCAGATGCTGGACACCCTGTACCGTTTCGGGCTCGGCATCGACTCCGGCATGGGGCTGGTGGGCGAAAGCACCGGCATGGTGCCCCAGCGCCGGCGCTGGTCCGATATCGAACAGGCGACCCTGTCCTTTGGCTACGGCGTGACCGTGACCCCGCTGCAACTGGCCCAGGCCTACGCCATTCTGGCCAACGGCGGCGTGCGCCATCCGCTGACCATTATCAAGCGCAGTCAGCCGCCCGCGGGTGAGCAGGTGATCCCCCGCCGTCATGCCGAGGCGGTGCTGCACATGCTGGAAAGCGTGGTGCGGCCGGGTGGCACCGCCACCAATGCCGCCATTGCCGGCTACCGCGTGGGAGGCAAGACCGGCACCTCGCGCAAGGCCATCGCCGGCGGCTACGGCAGTGATTATGTGGGACTGTTTGCCGGGGTGGCGCCCTTGAGCGATCCGCGCCTGGCCATGGTGGTGGTGATCAACGAGCCTCAGGGCGATCAGTATTACGGTGGCCAGGTGGCGGCCCCGGTGTTTGCCGAGGTGATGAGCGGCGCCCTGCAGTTGCTCAACATTCGCCCCGATGCGGCCACCGAAGAACAATTCCAGCTGGCAGGACAGGAGGCAGCCGTTGTCCCTCACACTTAGAGAGCTGGCGATTCCCCTGGGGCACTCGGCCCCGGCCATCGCCATTGAGCGCATCACCCTCGACAGCCGGAGCGTGACTCCCGGTTGCCTGTTTGTGGCCGTTAAAGGCCATCAGACCGACGGTCGTCAGTATATCGGCAGTGCCCTGGCGCAGGGGGCGGCGGCGGTGCTTTATCAGGCCGACACCCCCGAGCAGGCCGGACTGGATCCGCAGGATCATCGTCTGCTGGGGGTGCACCGGCTGCCGGAGCAGTTGTCACGGCTGGCCGGCGCCTTTTACGGCGAGCCCTCGCGCCGGCTGCAATTGGTGGGGGTGACCGGCACCAACGGCAAGAGCACGGTTTCCCAGCTGATCGCTCACTGGAGCCTGCTGCTGGGAGTGCGCAGCGGGGTCATGGGCACGCTGGGCAACGGCCTGTGCGGCCAGCTGACCCCGGCGGCCAACACCACCGGCTCGGCGCTGGAAGTGCAGCAGCAGCTGTCGACCATGCTCGACGCTGGTGCCGCCCGCGTGGCGATGGAGGTATCGTCCCACGGCCTGCACCAGCACCGTGTGGCCGCGCTCGATTTTGACGTGGCGGTGTTCACCAACCTGAGCCGGGATCACCTGGACTATCACGGCACCATGGCCGCATACGGTGAAGTCAAACGGAGCCTTTTTGAGCAGTGCCGCAAGGGCCGGGTGATCAATGCCGACGACGTGTACGGCCGGCGCTGGCTGGGCCATTATGCCGACGCCGTGGCCTACAGCCTGCACGGCCGGCTGGCGGATTTTCCCGGTCGTCAGCTGGTGGCGGAAACGGTGCATTTTTATGGCGACGGGGTGAAAGTGACCATTAACTCCGACTGGGGGAATGGTGTATTATCCGCCCCCCTGATCGGCCGCTTCAACGTGGCCAATCTGCTGGCGGCCATGGGAGCGCTATTGGTTTTGGGTGAGTCCTTTGAGCGGCTGCTGGCCACGGCCCCCAAACTGGTGGGCGTGGCCGGGCGCATGGAGCCCTTTACCGCCCCGGGCAAGCCTCTGGTGGTGGTGGACTACGCCCACACCCCGGATGCGCTGGAACAGGTGCTGCAGGCCTTGCGCCAGCACTGCCGGGGCCGGCTCTGGTGCCTGGTGGGCTGTGGCGGCGATCGGGACCGGGGCAAACGGCCGCTGATGGCGGCGGCGGCGGAAAACGGCGCCGACGAGGTGATCCTCACCGACGACAATCCGCGCACCGAGTCGCCCGCGGCCATTATCGCCGACATGCAGGCCGGCCTGAGTGCGCCGAATGCTGCCAGGGTGATTCATTCCCGGGCCGAGGCCATTGCCTGCGCCATTGGCGCGGCAAATGAACAGGACATTATTTTGGTGGCTGGCAAGGGCCACGAGGATTATCAGATAGTGGGCACGCAAACATCACATTACAGCGATCGGGAAACCGTGGCCGCCGCCTTGGGGGCAGGCCGGTGATCGCCGTATCCCTGAGCCGGCTGGCCGAGGCCTCCGGCGGCGAGTTGCGCGGCGCGGATCGCGACATTCTGGCGGTGTCCACCGACAGCCGCCAGCCCATGCATGACGGCTGCCTGTTTGTGGCGCTGTCGGGTGAGCGCTTTGACGCCCACGACTTTGCCGCCCAGGCGGTGGAGCAGGGCGCCGCGGCGCTGCTGGTGGAGCGCTGGCTGGAGCTGGATTTGCCGCAGATCCGTGTGGCCGACACCCGGCTGGCCCTGGGCGTGCTCGGTGGCCTGGTGCGTGCGGCCAGTCAGGCCCGGGTGCTGGCTATTACCGGCAGTTGCGGCAAGACCACGGTGAAGGAAATGGCCGCCAGCATACTGCGCCAGAAGGGCGAGGTGCTGGCCACCCGGGGCAACCTCAACAACGAGATTGGCGTGCCCCTGACCCTGTGCGAGCTGACCGAGCACACCGACTACGCGGTGATCGAGCTCGGTGCCAACCACATCGGTGAAATCGCCTGGACCAGCTCGCTGACCAGGCCTCACGTGGCCTTGATCAACAACGTGGAGGCCTCGCACCTGGAAGGCTTTGGCTCGCTGGAGGGCATTGCCCAGGCCAAGGGCGAAATCTACGGTGGCCTGGAGCCCGGTGGGGTGGCCATCGCCAATGGCGACAGCCCTTTCTGCAGCCTGTGGAAACAATCCCATGAGCTTACCTATTTCGGCGACCGCCGCGACTATCAGGCCCGTCAGGTGACCCTGGACGCCGCCGGCTGCGCCCGTTTTCGGCTGCTGACGCCCCAGGGGGAAATCGATATTCGGTTGCCGGTGCCCGGCAAACACAATGTGGCCAACGCCCTGGCCGCCGCCGCCGGCACCGAGCAGCTGGGCGCCAGCCTGGAAGAGATTGCGGCCGGTCTGGCCGCCTTTAATCAGGCCAGGGGCCGCCTGCAGGTGTGGACGCGTCCCGGTCTGACGGTGCTGGATGATACCTATAACGCCAGCGTCGCCTCGGTGCTGGCCGGTCTCGATACCCTGGCCAGTCTGCCGGGGTATCGCATTTTCGTGTTTGGCGACATGGCCGAGCTCGGTGACTACAGCCGCGAGATGCACGTCAAGGTGGGCGAGCATGCCCGCCGGCTCGGCATTGACGCCGTGCTCACCGTGGGGGAAGACAGCCGGCACACGGCCACGGCGGCCCAGGGCCGTCATTTCGACAACAAGCAACAATTGTGGCCAGCGCTGAAGGAAGCGCTGGCGGCACACAACAAGGTGGTGGTTTTGGTCAAGGGTGCACGCAGTGCCCGGATGGAACAACTGGTCCGGGCCATTCAGGAGGGAGAGCTATGCTAGTCTGGCTGGCGGAATGGCTGACTCCCCATTTCGGATTTTTCAACGTCTTTTCCTATCTGACCTTTCGGGCCATCGTCTCCATTCTGACCGGTCTGCTGGTGTCGCTGTGGATCGGCCCCCGCCTTATTCGCCGGCTGCAGAAGCTGCAGATTGGCCAGGTGGTGCGCAACGACGGCCCCGAGTCCCACTTCAGCAAGGCGGGCACGCCCACCATGGGCGGCCTGATGATCCTGATTGCCATCTTCGTGTCGGTGCTGCTGTGGGCCCGGCTGTCCAACCCCTATGTGTGGGTGGTGTTGTTCGTGCTGGGCGCCTTCGGTGCCATCGGCTTTGTCGATGACTACCGCAAGGTGGTGCGCAAGAACACCGACGGCCTGATCGCCCGCTGGAAGTACTTCTGGCAGTCGGCGGCGGCGCTGGCGGCGGCGATCTTTGTTTATGCCATCGCGAAGGATCCTGCCCAGACCCAGCTGGTGGTGCCCTTCTTCAAGGACGTCATGCCCCAGCTCGGCCTGTTCTTTATCGTGCTCAGCTATTTCGTGATCGTGGGCTCCAGCAATGCGGTCAACCTCACCGACGGCCTCGATGGCCTGGCCATCATGCCCACCGTGATGGTGGCGGCGGGCTTTGCCCTGGTGGCCTGGGCCACCGGCAACGTCAATTTCGCCGAGTATCTGCACATTCCCTACGTGGCCAATGCCGGAGAGCTGACCGTGGTGTGTACCGCCATCGTCGGCGCCGGTCTGGGCTTTTTGTGGTTCAACACCTTTCCGGCCCAGGTGTTTATGGGCGATGTAGGCTCCCTGGCGCTGGGCGCGACCCTGGGCGTCATTGCCGTGCTGGTACGTCAGGAATTCCTGCTGGTGATCATGGGCGGCATTTTCGTGATCGAGACCCTGTCGGTGATCCTGCAGGTGGGATCCTACAAGCTGCGGGGCCAGCGTATTTTCCGCATGGCGCCCATTCATCACCATTACGAGCTGAAAGGCTGGCCCGAGCCCAGAGTGATCGTCCGTTTCTGGATCATTACCCTGATGCTGGTGCTCACCGGTCTGGCCACCCTCAAGCTGAGATAATGTCATGATCCCTGCGCGCACTGTGATTATCGGACTGGGACAAACGGGACTTTCCTGTGTGCGCCACTGCCTGCGCCTGGGGGTACGCCCGCTGGTGATGGACACCCGCGCCCGGCCGCCGGGGGCCGAGCAGCTGCCCGAGGGGCTGGAGTGTTATTTCGGCGGGCTGCACGGCGAAATACTTGGTGCCGCCGAGCTGATTATCGCCAGCCCGGGCGTGCCTCTGGCCACGCCGGAGCTGCGGCAGGCGGCGGCCGCCGGGGTGGAGATCATCGGTGACGTCGAACTGTTTCTGCGTGAGTGCACGGCTCCCGTGATCGCCATTACCGGCTCCAACGGCAAAAGTACCGTTACCAGCCTGGTGGGCGAGATGGCCGCCGAGGCGGGGCTGTCGGTGGGCGTGGGCGGCAATATCGGCACGCCGGCGCTGGAGCTGCTGAACCAGCCGCTGGAGCTGGCGGTGCTGGAGCTGTCCAGCTTTCAGCTGGAAACCACACCGGGCCTCAGGGCGCTGGCCGCCACCGTGCTCAACATCAGCGAGGATCATCTGGATCGCTACGACTCCCTGGCCCATTACCGGGATACCAAGCTGGGCATTTACCGGGGCGCCGGGCTGTGCGTGTACAGCCGGGAAGACGATGAAACCCGGCCGCCGGCGGATAGCCGGGCGGTCAGCTTTGGCCTGAACCAAGGGGAGTACGGCCGCGTTGAGCACAATGGCGAGCGCTGGCTCAGCGTGTACGGCGAGCCGGTATTGCCGGTGCGTGAGCTGCGCATCGTCGGTGCCCACAATCAGCTGAACGCCCTGGCCGCGATGGCGCTGGCGGACGAAGCGGGTATTCCCCGCGCCGCCCAGCTGGCGGTATTGCGCCGTTTTGCCGGCCTGGCGCATCGCTGCCAGTTTGTGGCCGAGAAACAGGGCGTGCGCTGGATCAACGACTCCAAGGCCACCAATGTGGGCGCCACCCTGGCGGCCATCGACGGCATCGCCGATGGCCTGACCGGCCGGCTGTGGCTGATCGCCGGCGGCCAGGGCAAGGGCCAGGACTTTTCTCCGCTGGTGCCGCTGCTCAACACCTGCATTGCCGGTATGGCCTGCCTGGGCCAGGACAAGCAACAACTGCTGGCACTGGGTGACAATACCCATGAAGTGGCCGACATGGCCGAGGCGGTGGCCTGGTGCGCACAGCAGGCCGGGCCCGGCGACTGGGTGTTGCTGGCGCCGGCCTGTGCCAGCCTTGACATGTACCCCAATTATCTGGCCCGCGGGGAGCATTTCGCGACCCTGGTGGAGGCGCTATGAGGCTGCTGCCCTCATTCAGCTTCGACTGGCTGCTGCGGCCGTCCCAGGGCCATATCTACGACCGCCAGCTGGTGATTCTGTCGCTGGCGCTGATGGTGATCGGCCTGGTAATGGTGTCGTCCGCCTCCATTGCCGAAGGCATTGCGGTGGGGGACGATCCCTTTTACTTCGTCAAGCGCCACGCCAGCTTTCTGCTGATCTGTCTGGTTCTCAGCGCCCTGGTGCTGCAGGTGCCCATGGAGCGCTGGCAGCAGTACAACGGCAGCTTTCTGCTCCTGGCGCTGATCATGCTGGTGCTGGTGCTGGTGGCCGGCCGGGAGATCAACGGCAGTAAGCGCTGGCTGGCGCTGGGGCTGTTCAACGTGCAGCCGGCGGAGATCGCCAAGCTGGCGCTGTTTACCTTTCTCGCCGGCTTTCTGGTGCGCAAGCAGGACGAGGTGCGTGGCCACTGGAAGGGCTTTCTCAAGCCCCTGGCGGTGATGGGCATGTTGTCGGTGCTGCTGCTGCTGCAGCCGGATCTGGGCTCGGTGGTGGTGCTGTTTGTGACCACCCTGGGCATGCTGTTTATCGCCGGCGCCCGCATGGGCCAGTTTATCAGCCTGGTGACCCTGGGCATGGCGCTGGTGGCGGGGCTGATCGCCATGGCGCCCTACCGGGTGAAGCGGGTGACCTCGTTTCTCAACCCCTGGGACGATCCCTTTGGCAGCGGCTACCAGCTCACTCAGTCGCTGATGGCCTTTGGCCGGGGCGGCTGGTTTGGCGAAGGGCTGGGCAACTCCATTCAGAAACTGGAATACCTGCCCGAGGCGCACACCGACTTCGTGTTCGCCATTCTCGGCGAGGAGCTGGGCTTTTCCGGGGTCATGCTGGTGCTGCTGCTGCAGTGCTGGCTGGCGTTCAAGGCGCTGCGCATCGGCCAGAAGGTGCTGAATGGCGGTCGCCAGTATGAAGGTTATCTGGCCGTGGGTATCGGCATCTGGTTCAGTTTTCAGACCGTGGTCAATGTGGGCGCGGCCTCGGGCATGCTGCCCACCAAGGGCCTGACCCTGCCCCTGGTGAGCTACGGCGGCTCCAGCCTGCTGGTGATGAGCGCCGCGGTGGCCATTCTGGTGCGCATCGACTTTGAATGGCGCCGTGACCATATGCAGGCCAGACAGCGGGAGGCACTATGAGCAACAACAAGACCCTGCTGGTGATGGCCGGCGGCACCGGCGGCCATGTGTTCCCCGGGCTGGCGGTGGCGGATCTGTTGCGGGAGGAAGGCTGGACCATTCACTGGCTGGGCACCGCCGAGCGCATGGAAGCCCAGCTGGTGCCGAAACACGGCTACCCGCTGCATACCATCAGCATTGCCGGCGTGCGCGGCAACGGCCTCAAACGGCTGCTGGCGGCGCCCTTTAAAATCGCCAACGCCGTGCGTCAGGCCCGGCGAGTGCTGAAACAGACGCAACCCGATGTGGTGCTGGGCATGGGCGGTTTTGCCGCCGGCCCGGGCGGGGTGGCGGCCAGGCTGGCGGGCATTCCGCTGGTGCTGCACGAGCAGAATGCCGCCGCCGGCATGACCAACCGGCTGCTGGCGCGCATTGCCAGCCGCGTGCTGATGGCCTTTCCCGGCGCCTTTGAGCAGGGCGAAGTGGTGGGCAACCCGGTGCGTCCGGACGTGGTGGCGCTGCCGGCCCCGGCCGAGCGTATTGGCCTTGAGCCTCAGCCACTGCGGCTGCTGGTGGTGGGTGGCAGCCTGGGGGCCAAGGTGCTCAACGATACCCTGCCCGCAGCCCTGGCGCAGGTGAATGCGCAGGTAGCGGTGCGTCACCAGTGCGGCCGGGGCAACAGCGAGGCGGTGCGCTCCGCCTATGCCGCCCACGGTGTTGACGCTGAGGTGAGCGATTTTATTACCGACATGGCCGCCGCCTACGGCGAGGCCGATCTGGTGGTGTGCCGGGCCGGCGCACTGACGGTGTCGGAAGTGGCGGCGGCGGGCCTGGGCGCCATTTTCGTGCCGCTGCCTCATGCGGTGGACGATCACCAGACCAAAAACGCGCAGGCGCTGGTGGATCGGGGCGCGGCCCTGCTGATGCCGCAGGCCACCCTGACCCCGGCGGCGCTGGCACACCAGCTGGAACAGCTGGCCGGCAGCCGCGCACGGCTGCGGGACATGGCCGGCAAGGCCCGGCAACAGGCGATTACCGATGCGGCGGCGCAGGTGGCACACTGCCTGCGCACCCTGGCGAAATAAACGAGAGACTGGCATGACCAAGGTTGAACTGGCAAAACTGAGAAGCATGATCCCCGAGATGAGACGGGTCAGGCGCATTCACTTTATCGGCATCGGCGGTGCCGGTATGGGCGGTATTGCCGAAGTGCTGGCCAACGAGGGCTATGCCATTTCCGGCTCCGACATCGCCTACAACCCGGTCACCGACCGGCTGCAGGCCATGGGCGCCACCATTTTTCTGGGTCATGATGCCCAGCAGGTGGCCGGTGCCAGCGTGGTGGTGGTATCGACCGCCATCAAGGCCGACAACCCCGAACTGCTGGCGGCGAGGGATCTGCGCATTCCGGTGGTGCGCCGGGCCGAAATGCTGGCGGAGCTGATGCGCTTTCGCCACGGCGTGGCGGTGGCCGGCACCCACGGCAAGACCACCACCACCAGCCTGGTGGCCAGCATCTATGGTGAGGCCGGACTGGATCCCACTTTCGTGATCGGCGGCCTGCTCAACAGCGCCGGCTGTAATGCCCGGCTGGGCTCCAGTCGCTACCTGATCGCCGAGGCGGACGAGAGCGATGCCTCCTTCCTGCACCTGCAGCCCATGGTGTCTATCGTCACCAATATCGAAGCGGATCACATGGACACCTACGGCGGTGATTTCAGCAAGCTGGAAGGCACCTTTATCGAGTTCCTGCACAACCTGCCGTTTTACGGCCTGGCGGTGCTGTGCATCGATGACGAGGTGGTGCGCGGCCTGCTGCCGCGCATCGGTCGTCAGTTTGTCAGCTACGGCTTTCACCCCGAGGCCGACTACCGGGTGGAAGACTTTCACCAGCAGGCGGATCACAGCACCTTTCGCGTGTGCCGCCCCGACGGCAGCTGCCTGGACGTGCAGCTCAACCTGCCGGGCCGGCACAATGCCCAGAACGCGGCGGCGGCCATCGCCGTGGCCTGCGAGGACGGCATCGAAGACGGGGCCATTCTGGCGGCGCTGAAGAAATTCGAGGGCGTGGGCCGGCGCTTTCAGCAATACGGCGAGTTCGACACCGGCCGTGGCCGGGTCAAGCTGGTGGACGACTACGGCCATCACCCGAGCGAGGTGCGCGCCACCCAGAATGCGGTGCGTGCCGGCTGGCCCGAACGCCGGCTGGTGACCATTTACCAGCCCCACCGCTACACCCGTACCCGGGATCTGTACGAAGACTTTGTCGACGTGCTGTCGAAAAGCGATGTGCTGATCCTGCTGGAAGTGTACAGTGCGGGCGAGGCGCCCATTCCCGGCGCCGACAGCCGCGCCCTGTGCCGCACCATTCGCAGCCGGGGCCAGGAGCCCATTTACGTGGCCAGTCCCGACGAGGTGCCCATGGTGCTGGCGGAACTGATGCAGGACGGCGACATCGTGCTGACTCAGGGGGCCGGCAACGTGGGTGCCCTGGCGCGCAAGCTGGGTGGCTGCAAACTTTCGGTTGAGGCAATGAAACAGCAAGGAGGCCAGTAATGGAACAATTCGGCAAGGTAGCAGTGCTGTTTGGCGGCCGCTCCGCCGAGCGGGAAGTGTCATTGCGCTCCGGCGCCGCCGTGCTGGCCGGGCTGCAGCGGGCCGGGGTGAACGCCCACGGCATCGACACCAGGGACTATCCGCTGGCGCAGCTGAAGGAAGACGGCTTTGACCGGGCCTTTATCGTGGTGCACGGCCGGGGTGGTGAAGACGGCACCCTGCAGGGGGCACTGGAGCACCTGGGGCTTCCCTATACCGGCTCCCGGGTGCTGGGGGCGGCCCTGGCCATGGACAAGATCCGCACCAAGCAGGTATGGCGCGCCACGGGGCTGCCCACCGCCGACTTCGAGATCGTGCGCCGCAAGGACTACCAGCCGGCGCAGGCCGCCGCACTGATGGCGCGCTTTGCCGGTCCGGTGTTCGTCAAGCCCTCTCACGAAGGTTCCAGCATCGGTATGGCCCGGGCGGAGAATGAATCCGAGCTGGCTGCCGCCATTGAAGCGGCCTTTGAATTCGACGACGAGGTGCTGCTGGAGCGTTTTATCGACGGCGACGAGTATACCGTCAGCATTCTGGGTGAGCGGGCGCTGCCGGCCATTCGCCTGCGCACGCCCCACACCTTTTACGACTACTCGGCCAAGTACCAGTCGGGGGATACCGAATACCTGTGCCCCTGTGGCCTGAGCGAGCAGGAAGAGCAGGCGCTGGGCGAGCTGTGCCTGCGCGCCTTTGAGGCCGTGGCTGCCAGCGGCTGGGGCCGGGTGGATCTGATGCGCGACCGGGCCGGCCAGTGGTGGCTGCTGGAGGTCAATACGGTACCGGGTATGACTGAAACCAGCCTGGTGCCCAAGGCGGCCCGGGTGGCCGGCCTCGACTTCGACCAGCTGGTGGTGCGCGTGCTGGACATGGCGGACTGATATGAGCGAGGCCGCGGTCAGCCGTACCCGGCTGGGCTTTTTGTCCGGCCTGCTGTTTTTCCTGCTGGTGCTGGGCACCCTGATCTGGGGCCTGTGGCAGGCGGTGATGTGGGCCACGGCGGCCAACCAGGTGCCGGTGAACAGCCTGATTGTTCAGGGGGAACACCGCTTTGTGAGCCAGGACGAAATTCGTCAGTCGGTGCTGGCGTTGCCCGAGGTGGGCAACTTTTTCACCCTGGAGGTGGATCGGGTGCAGCAACAGTTGCAGGCACTGCCCTGGGTGTATCAGGCCTCGGTGCGCAAGCAGTGGCCCGACAGCCTGCGGGTGTACATTGTCGAGCAGCCGGTGGCGGCGTTCTGGAACGAGGATGCCCTGGTCAACACCCATGGCGAGGTGTTTGAGGCCCACCGGGGCGAGCTGGATCTGGTGCGCCTGTCGGGGCCGGATCAGGAAGCTCCCCGGGTGTTGGAAGAATACCGGCGGCTGCAGCCGTTGCTGGCGGGCAAGGGCTACGATATTCGCCGGTTGCACCTGACGCCGCGATTTTCCTGGGAACTGACCCTGAGCGATGGTGTCAGGCTGATACTGGGGCGGGACGACATCGAAGCCCGCCTGAAACGATTTGTGAATGTCTATCCGGGCATTGTGGGGCGCGAGCGAGTGGCTTATCTCGACCTGCGTTACGATACCGGACTGGCAGTGGGATGGAAGCAGGACGAAGAGAATGACCAAGAGCGCGGAACGAAATCTGATCGTCGGGCTTGATATCGGCACGGCCAAGGTCACCGCCCTGGTGGGCGAAGTGCTGCCGGACGGTGATCTCAATATCATCGGCCTGGGCAGCCATGCCGCCAAGGGCATGGACAAGGGCGGCGTGAACGATCTCGAGTCGGTGGTCAAGTCCCTCAAGCGGGCGGTGGACGAGGCCGAAATGATGGCCGATTGCCAGATTACCTCCGTGTATCTGGGGCTGTCGGGCAAACACATCGAGTGCCGCAACGAAACCGGCATGGTGCCGGTGTCGGACGAGGAAGTCACCCAGGAAGACATGGACAACGTGATCCACACCGCCAAGTCGGTGCGCTTGTCCGACGAGCACCGGGTGCTGCACGTGATCCCCCAGGAGTACTCCATCGATTTTCAGGAGGGGATCAAGAACCCCATCGGCCTGTCGGGGGTGCGCATGCACGCCAAGGTGCACCTGATCACCTGCCACAACGACATGGCGCGCAACATCGAAAAGTGCGTGGAGCGTCTGGGACTGCGGGTAGACCAGCTTATTTTCAGCGCCCTGGCCTCTAGCTATGCGGTGCTGACCGAAGATGAAAAGGAGCTGGGTGTATGCGTAGTGGATATCGGCGGCGGCACCATGGACATGGCGGTGTTCACCGGCGGCGCCCTGCGCCATACCAAGGTGATCCCCTATGCCGGCAGCACGGTGACCAGTGACATCGCCTACGCCTTTGGCACGCCGCCGCTGGACGCGGAGGCGATCAAGGTGCGCCATGGCTGCGCCTTCAGCCGGCTGGTGAGCAAGGAAGACAGTATTGAAGTGCCCAGCGTGGGGGGACGGCCGGCGCGCAGCCTGCAGCGCCAGACCCTGGCGGAAGTGATCGAGCCCCGTTACAGCGAGTTGCTCGGCATGATCAATCAGGAGCTGGCCCGGGTGCAGACCGAGCTGAAAAAGGCCGGGGTCAAGCATCAACTGGCCGCCGGCCTGGTGCTCACCGGTGGTGCCGCCCAGATCGAAGGCCTGGTGGAATGTGCCGAGCAGATCTTTCAGTGCCAGGTGCGCATCGGCCAGCCCGCCGGCATCAAGGGCTTATCGGATTATGTTGAGACGCCGGTGTATTCCACCGCCGTGGGGCTGCTGCAATACGGCAAAGAGCATCAGTCCATGCCTCAACAGGAATACAACAGCAAGTCCAGTGTTACCAGCCTGTTCAAGCGGGTCGGCAACTGGCTGCGTGGTGAATTTTAATCCTGGCAGGAAACCAGGAACCAAGCGGAGAGAGGGTGAATCCTATGTTTGAACTGATGAATGATCACGAGCAGGAAGCCGTCATTAAAGTGGTCGGTGTGGGTGGCGGCGGCGGTAACGCCGTGGAGCACATGGTGCGGGAAAACCTCGAAGGGGTTGAATTCCTGGCCATTAACACCGATGCCCAGGCGCTGCGCAACGCCAGCGCCCACCACACCCTGCAGGTCGGCAGCGCCATTACGAAAGGCCTGGGCGCGGGTGCCAATCCGGAAGTGGGACGGGATGCGGCGCTGGAGGACAAGGACGCCATCCGCGATCTGCTCGACGGCGCCGACATGGTGTTTATCGCCGCCGGCATGGGCGGTGGCACCGGCACCGGCGCCGCCCCCGTGGTGGCCGAGGTGGCCAAGGAGCTGGGCATTCTGACCGTGGCGGTGGTGACCAAGCCCTTTGCCTTTGAAGGCAAGAAACGCATGAACTACGCCCAGCAGGGCATCAACGAGCTGGCCAAGCACGTCGACTCCCTGATCACCATTCCCAACGACAAGCTGCTCAAGGTGCTGGGCCGGGGCATTTCCCTGCTGGACGCCTTCAAGGCCGCCAACAACGTGCTGCTGGGGGCGGTGCAGGGCATTGCCGAGCTGATTACCCGTCCGGGCCTGATCAACGTGGATTTCGCCGACGTGCGCACCGTGATGCGTGAAATGGGCACCGCCATGATGGGAACCGGCTGTGCCACCGGTGAAGACCGTGCCGAGGAGGCCGCCGAGAAGGCCATCTCCAGCCCGCTGCTGGAAGACGTGGATCTGGCCGGTGCCCGGGGCATTCTGGTGAACATCACCGCCGGCCTCGACATGAGCATTGAAGAGTTCGAAACCGTGGGCAACGCGGTCAAGGCCTTTGCCTCCGAGAACGCCACCGTGGTGGTGGGTACCGTGCTGGATCCGGAGATCACCGACGAACTGCGGGTGACCGTGGTGGCCACCGGCATCGGCGCCGAGCGCAAGCCCGACATCACCCTGGTGAAATCCGGCAACAGCCGCGACGACAACGGCCTGCGCCGTGCCGACAGCGGCCACGACGAACAGCCCGGCAAGCTGGCGGTGGGCGGCGACAATGCCCAGGTGAAAACCGATCTGGATTACCTGGACATTCCGGCGTTTCTGCGCAAGCAGGCTGACTAAAAACGCGCCGGATTGGCGCGGGCGAGGAAAAATGTGTTAGCATGTATGGCCATTTTATATGGTTCGAATCGGGCTATCTGACTGACGGACAATCCTATGATTAGACAACGAACTCTCAAGAATACCGTGCAGGCCACCGGAATCGGTCTGCATTCCGGTCACAAGGTGCAGTTGCGCTTTGTTCCTGCGCCGGCCAACACAGGTATCGTGTTTCGTCGTACCGATCTGGAGCCGCAGGTCGAGATTCGGGCCGACGCCGACCTGGTGAAGGACACCATGCTGTGCACCGCGCTGGTCAACGATCAGGGCGTGCGGGTGTCTACCATTGAGCACCTGTCTGCCGCTCTGGCGGGGCTGGGCATCGACAACCTCTATATCGAGGTGGATGCCCCCGAGGTACCGGTGATGGACGGCAGCTCCCATCCCTTCATCTACCTGCTGCAGTCCGGCGGCATTCGCGAGCTGAACGCGCTCAAGCGCTTCATTCGCATCAAGCAGCCGGTACGGGTGGAAGACGGCGACAAATGGGCCGAGCTGCGTCCCTTCAACAAGGGCTTTCGCATGGACCTGACCATCGACTTCAAGCACCCGGTGTTTGAAGGCCAGAGTCAGCATCTGGTACTGGACTTTTCCGGTGCTGCCTTTGTGAAAGAGCTGAGCCGGGCCCGTACCTTTGGCTTTATGCGCGACATCGAGTACCTGCACTCCCAGAACCTGGCGCTGGGCGGCAGCCTGGAAAACGCCGTGGTGCTGGATGAATACAAGGTGCTCAACGAAGACGGATTGCGTTACCCCAACGAGTTTGTGAAGCACAAGATGCTGGACGCCATCGGCGACCTGTACATGTGCAACCACAGCATTCTGGGCGAGTTCCGGGCCTACAAGACCGGCCACGCCCTGAACAACAACCTGTTGCGGGCGCTGCTGGCGCAGACCGAGGCCTGGGAAATGGTCACCTTCGGTGACGAGGGCGCCGAATCGCCGATCCGTTACTACGACACCGCGTTTCAGCCCGCCTGATTCTCGTGCACACACGCCGGCATCTCTCCGCGCCGGCGTGTTTTATGCTGTTTCCCCCTGCTGTGTGCACGATTTTTGCGCCACTGGCGTCGGTTTTTATCATGCTCCCTGGTCGTGCAAGCCCTTTTGGTGGCCGCCGCCCTTGAATATTGCCCGCTTCGTCACCATATAATTCCCGGTTCGCGCATTCACCTGCCTCTTTTTCTTGCTGCCCCAACGGGTTACATTTGCATGATGAAATGCTGAAAGCGCAGGGCCGGCAGCATGGGGCATATCGTCTTTTCCGGCACTATTTTCGTTATGGCTCCGCGGTGCGCGGGGCGGTCTTTTTCAACATCACAATTGGCCAAGCATGATCACCAAACTCTTCACTCGAATCATTGGCAGTCGCAACGACCGAACCCTCAAGCGACTGCGCAAGGTAGTAAACGAAATCAATGCCATGGAGCCGAAGTTCGAGGCCCTGTCGGACGCCGAGCTGCAGGGCAAGACGGTGGAATTCCGCAGCCGCCTGGAGCAGGGGGAAACCCTGGAGCAGATTTTGCCCGAGGCCTTTGCGGTGGTGCGCGAGGCGTCCAAACGGGTGTTTGGCATGCGTCATTTCGACGTGCAGCTGATCGGCGGCATGGTGCTCAACAATAACCAGATCGCCGAAATGAAAACCGGTGAGGGTAAAACCCTGACCGGCACCCTGCCGGTCTATCTGAACGCCCTTAGCGGCCGGGGCGTGCACGTGGTGACGGTGAACGACTACCTGGCCCGGCGTGACGCCGAGGGCAACCGGCCGTTGTTTGAATTCCTGGGCCTGACCGTGGGCTGCAACCTGCCGGGCATGAGCCATCAGGAAAAACAGGCCGCCTATGCCTGCGACATCACCTACGGCACCAACAACGAATTCGGCTTTGACTACCTGCGCGACAACATGGCGTTCTCGCCCCAGCAGCGGGTGCAGCGGCCCCTGAACTACGCCTTGGTGGACGAGGTGGACTCGGTGCTGATCGACGAGGCCCGTACACCGCTGATCATCTCGGGGCCGGCGGAAGACAGCTCCGAGCTGTACAAGCGCATCGATACCCTGATCCCCAAACTGGTGAAGCAGGACAAGGAAGACACCGAAGAATATACCGGCGACGGCCACTACACGGTGGACGAAAAGAACAAGCAGGCGCTGCTCACCGAGAACGGCCAGATCTTCGTGGAAGAAGAACTCAAGCGCATGGGCCTGCTGGACGAGAACGACTCCCTGTTCTCCGCCGGCAACATCACTCTGCTGTCTCACGTCAACGCCGGCCTGCGCGCCCATACCCTGTTTGAACGCAACGTCGACTACATAGTGCAGAACGACGAGGTGGTAATCGTGGACGAGCACACCGGCCGCACCATGCCGGGCCGGCGCTGGTCCGAGGGGCTGCATCAGGCGGTGGAAGCCAAGGAAGGGGTGAAAATCCAGAACGAAAACCAGACCCTGGCCTCGATCACCTTCCAGAACTACTTCCGCCTGTACGACAAGCTGGCGGGCATGACCGGTACCGCCGATACCGAAGCCTTTGAATTTCAGCATATCTATGGCCTCGACACTGTGGTCATTCCCACCAACAGGCCGATGATCCGCAAGGACATGGGCGATCTGGTGTATCTGACCGCGGCGGAAAAATACCAGGCCATCGTCGCCGACATCAAGGACTGCGTGGAGCGGGGCCAGCCGGTGCTGGTGGGCACCGTGTCCATTGAAAACTCCGAACTGCTGTCACGGATTCTCGACAAGGAAGGCATTCGGCACCAGGTGCTCAACGCCAAGTTCCACCAGAAAGAGGCGGAGATCATCGCCCAGGCCGGCCGCGCCGGCACCGTGACCATTGCCACCAACATGGCCGGCCGGGGCACCGACATTGTGCTCGGCGGCAGCTGGCAGGCGGAAATAGAAGCCCTGGGCGAGGGTGCCACGGCGGAACAGATTGCCGCCATCAAGGCCGACTGGCAGCGGCGCCACGAGGCGGTGCTGGCCGCCGGCGGCCTGCACATCATCGGCACCGAGCGCCATGAGTCCCGCCGTATCGACAACCAGCTGCGCGGCCGGGCCGGCCGTCAGGGTGATCCGGGCTCCAGCCGTTTCTATCTGTCGATGGAAGACGCCCTGATGCGCATTTTCGCCTCGGACCGGGTCACCGGCATGATGAAGAAGCTGGGCATGCAGGAAGGCGAAGCCATCGAACACCCCTGGGTGACCCGGGCCATCGAAAACGCCCAGCGCAAGGTGGAAACCCGCAACTTCGACATTCGCAAGAACCTGCTTGAGTTTGACGATGTTGCCAACGATCAGCGCAAGGTGGTGTATGAGCAGCGCAACGAGCTGCTCGACTCCGGCGACATTCGCGACACCATTGCGGTGATTCGGGAAGACGTGCTCACCGACGTGGTCAACGAATACATTCCGCCCCAGTCGCTGGAGGAAATGTGGGACGTGCCCGGTCTGGAGCAGCGGTTGCAGAGCGACTTCGCCCTGGAGCTGCCCATCGGTGAATGGCTCAAGCAGGACGACAAGCTGCACGACGAGCAGATCCTGGAGCGGGTGCTGGAAGCGGCCGCCAAAACCTACCAAGAGAAGGAGGCCGTGGTGGGTGCCGAGGTGCTGCGCCAGTTTGAAACCTCGGTGATGCTGCAGACCCTCGACAACCTGTGGAAGGAGCACCTGGCGGCCATGGATCACCTGCGCCAGGGCATTCATCTGCGCGGTTACGCCCAGAAGAACCCCAAGCAGGAATACAAGCGCGAATCCTACGAGCTGTTTACCCAGATGCTGGACAACCTCAAGCGCGAGGTGGTGAGCATTCTTTCCCGGGTGCGGGTGCAAACCCAGGAAGAAGTGGACGCCGCCGAGGCCAAACGGCGCGAGGCCGCCGAGCGCCTGCCCCAGAGCTACAGCCACGCCGAGGCGGAAAATCCGCTGGCCGCCGAGCCGCAGACCGCTGCAGGGGAGGCCACGCCCTTTGTGCGGGAAGGCCAGAAGGTGGGGCGCAACGATCCTTGCCCCTGTGGCTCGGGCAAAAAATACAAGCAGTGCCACGGCAAGCTCGGCTGAGCCTGGCGTGATATTGTGATAAAGGCCGCCCGAGGGCGGCCTTTTTAATTTGATAAAAGGCAAAAGGAATAAATTACAAAATATTGCCCTGCTCCCAAAGGTAAATATGGTGGGATAGTTTTTCTTGTGCTCGCAGGAGCAGGGCCGGTTTCACTTTGCTCCTGATTGGCCCATAATTTTCGCCCCCGCCAAAAGGGGAAAATAAAAATAAAGACGGGATAAAAACAAGAGGCATTCATGCATCACAAGGTGGTTTTGCGGCTGGCATTTACCCTGGTGCCGGCGCTGCTGCTGGCAGGCGTAGTGGCGCTGGTGCTATTGCTGCGAGCGCAGCAGGCGTTGTATCAGGCTCAGCAGACGCGGTTTGAATATTTCGACTCGGCCAATCAGATTCGGTTGTTATCGGGGCAACTGAGCGCCGGTATTCGCAATTATGCCTATACCGGCTCGGAGCGCAGCCTGTCCCTGTATCGCCATGTGCTGGCCATGACCGAAGGACGTCATCCTCGAGATAACGGTCGTGCCGTGTCCAATGAACAGCTGCTGCGGGAAATGACCCTGACCCGGGAAGAGCTCAATCTGCTGGAGCGGGCGCGTCAGGCCACCCTGACCCTGGCCCGGCTGGAAGACGAGGCGCTGCGGCTGGTGGAAGCGGGGAACTATGCTCAGGCCCGGCAGAAGGTGTTTAACGCCGATTACGACAGCTACAGCGAGGTGGTGGCCGAGTCGGTCAACCAGTTTATCAGCCAGCTGGTGACCAGGCTGGACCGTAATATAGAGCGGGCGCGGCAACAGCACCATCATGCGATGATCGCCATGGTAATGATTTTCCTGGCGTTGATGCTGGCGGCAGGCGTGCTGTGGCTGGGGCTGCGACGGCACGCTCCTCAGCCCGCCGCCGGCCCCTGGCCGCTGTTTCCCGGTCAACCTCCCGGTATCCAGGTCCGGCATAAATAAGGCTTCGTTTTGAATTAACTTTTTATTTTGTTTTGGTTTCACCTGGAACATAATCCCGCCGTCTGTATTCAGTGGTAACGACCATATTTGCTTTGCAAGGAGAGGGGGAGCATGAAGGGCACAATGACCCTGAAGGGGGTAATTCGGCTGATTATTGTGGTGGCGCTGGGTTTTGCCCTGATCCTGGCCGGGACGCTGTATTTGTTGTTGCAGGCCCAGAATGAGGTGGAGCAGGCGCAGGATAAACAATTCGAGTATTTCAACTCCGCCAACCTGATGCGGGTGATGTCGAGTGAGCTCACTTCCAGCATTCGCAACTACGTGGCTACCTCCATGCCTCATGAATTGCAGAGCTATCAGCAGGTGCTCGCCATGACCGAAGGCAAGGCCGCACGGGTGGACGGCAAGACCCTGTCCAACGCTCAGATGCTCAAGGAGATGGAGCTGAGCGATGAAGAGCTGAGTACCCTGGAGCGGGGCCGCCAGGCCACCCTGACCATGGCCCGGCTGGAAGAAGAAGCGATAGAGCTGATGCTTGCCGGGCAGACCCGGGAAGCCTGGAACCGGGTATTCAGTGAAAGCTACGACAGCAGCAAACAGGTTATGCAGGATTCGGTGAACGACTTCATTTCCCTGTTGCTGACCCGGCTGGGGCGGGAGGTGGCCTCCGCCGAGCAGCAAAAGCGTACCGTGGTGATGGTGATGGTAGTCATGGCGGTGTTGCTGGTGCTGCTGAGCCTGTTGCTGGGCTGGGTATTGCGGCGCACCGTGCTGCAGCCGCTGGGGGCCGAGCCCGCCGAAATGGAGCGCATTGCCGGGGCCGTGGCCGCGGGCGATCTCGGCCTGCGCTTTCTGCCTAATGCTGCCGGGGTCTACGGCCGTCTGCAGCACATGACCGAGAAGCTGAGGGAGCTGGTGGGGCAGATCAACATGTCCAGCTCGGGGCTGGCTTCGGCGGCGGAAGAGACCTCGGCGGTGTCGTTGCAGACCAGTGCCAATCTGGAGCGTCAGCAACAGGATACCGAGCAGGTGGCCACCGCCATCAACCAGATGTCGGCCACGGTGCAGGAGGTGTCGCAGAATACCGCCCAGGCGGCGGAGTCGGCGAAGTCGGCCTTTGATGCCGCCGAGCAGGGGCGGCGGGTAGTGCTGCAAACGGTGGAGCACATTCAAAGCCTGGCGGAAGAGGTTGGCAGCACCAGTCTGGTGGTGCAGTCGCTGGCCGACAGCAGCACCCAAATCAGTACCGTGGTCGAGGTGATTCAGGAAATTGCCGACCGCACCAATCTGCTGGCGCTGAATGCCGCCATTGAGGCGGCCCGGGCCGGTGAGCAGGGCCGCGGCTTTGCGGTGGTGGCCGCCGAGGTACGCAATCTGGCCGAGCAGACCCAGCAGTCTTCCCAGGAAATCGTGACCACCATTGCCCGTCTTCAGGGCGATGCGGAAAAGGCGCGGGCGGCCATGGACAGTGGCCGTCAGCGGGCCGAGATCACGGTCGGACGGGCGCGTGAAGCGGAGCAGGCGCTGGAGATGATCAGTTCGGCGGTGCAGCTGATCCACGACATGAACACCCAGATCGCCAGCGCGGTGGAAGAGCAGGCCTCGGTCACCGAGAACATCAGCCGCAACATCACCAGCATTCATGGCATGGGCGAGGAAAACGCCGCCGGGGCGGAGCAGACCGCCAGCGCCAGCCGGGAGCTGGCGACCCTGGCGGAGCAGCTGCAGCTGGCGGTAAGCGGTTTTCGGCTGGAAGGCCTGAACAGCTACCGGTCCTGATTCGAACAGGGCCGGTTTCCCCCTGGCTGCCGGCCTTGTTCCCTTGGGAGGCGGTCAGTATACTGCCGTGTCTCAAATTGCGAGGATTGTTCATGTTAAAGCTGTTGCGGATACTCTTGCTGGGCCTGGCCATGGTCGTTGTTTTTGTGCTGGGCACCCTGCTGTGTCTGGTCCGTCCCCGCCATCCGAACAACGTTTATCTGCTCGGTCGCCTGTTTCACCTGGCCTGCCCGCTGGTGGGGCTCAAGGTCAGCGTTCGCGGGCGTGAACACGTCAAGGGTCTGGAATCGGCCATTTACATCGCCAACCACCAGAGCAACTGGGATATCATCACTCATCCGGGGGTGCTGTCGCCGCGTACCGTGGCCATCGGCAAGAACAGTCTGTTCTGGATCCCCCTGTTCGGCCCGCTGTTCTGGCTCAGTGGCAACCTGCTGATCAACCGGGAAAACAAGGCCAAGGCCGCCAGCACCATCGGCAAGGTGGTGGAGAGGATCCGCAGCCGCAGGCTGTCCATCTGGATGTTTCCCGAAGGCACCCGCAGCAAGGGCAAGGGGCTGCTGCCGTTCAAGACCGGCGCCTTTCACATCGCCCTGCAGGCGGGGGTGCCCATTGTTCCCATCGCCTGTTCCAGCTATTTTGGCCAGGTGGACCTGAATCGCTGGGACAACGGCGAGGTGCTGATCGATATCATGCCGCCCATCGACGTCAGCGACTGCCAGCCGGCGCAGCTGCGTGACCTGCTCAAACAGAGCCGCAAGCAGATTGCCGACGGCATTGCCCGCCTCGACCGGGAAGTCCGCCGCCCCGACTCTCTTACTCAATCCGGAGCCGAATCATGAGTCAAGCCACCGACTGGCGGGCCGAAACCCGCGATATCATCGAGTCCCTGCTGAACGACGGCAGCAATCCCGATGCCGAATACACCATCGAGCACCATTTCTCCGGGCAGAATTTTGCCAGGCTGGAAAAGGCGGCGGTGGACTGTTTCAAGGCCGGTTACGAAGTGACCGACGCCGAGGAGCTGACCCTGGAGCGGGGCCAGACCCTGCTGTGCTTTGACGCCGTGGCCGGCAGTGCCCTGGACGAAGAGCAGATCATGCAGCAAATTGAAGAGTTGCTGCCCATTGCCGAGAAATACGGCATCGATTACGACGGCTGGGGCACCTATTTCGAGGAAGGCGAGGAAGAGGAATAAGCTCAGGCCGGCGTGGCGCGACCGGCTCGGCTAAGCTTGATCCATATACGCATGGATCAAGGAGAGTACCATGTTACCCGGTCGCGCTGTGTTGCTGTTGTTTGTTCCCTTCCTGTTTGTGCTTTCCGGTTGCAGTGAAATTCAGGCCCGCCTGGGCCGGCATCTGCTGCCCGACCCGCCCGAGGTGGTGGTGGAAAGCCTGCCACCGGGCTATGATCCGGCCCAGCCCCTCCCGCCCTATGCCGGCCCTCATGCTTCTCTGGTCAGGCTCGATCTGGGCGCCTTTGACTTTCCGGTACCGCCCGGCGGAGTCGGACCGATCGACACTTCGCTGGGCCCGCTGCAATACCCCTTTTCCTGCAACACCGAAGAGTCGGGCCTGGGCCAGCCGCTGGTGGATAATCAGGATGGCATCGGCACCCCCGTGTATGCCGAGGAAAACGGCGTCAAGAACAGGCAGCAGTTGCTGGGTCACAGCAAGGATTGCCTGCTGCCTACCCGTCTCGACTATTACTACCGGGTCAAGGGCAAGGACGACTTTCGGCTGCTGCCTGCAGGCGACGTTCCCGAGGACATGGACTGGGTAGAGCGGGACGGTGAGCGTATTCCCTTTGTGCTGCGGGTGGAGCAGGGCACCATCAACCGTTTCGTGTACGTGCTCGCCATGCTGGCGGACCCAGGTACGCCGGTCACCGACACCCACAGCCCTTACTGGAACCGCAAGCTGATATTTCACTTCAAGGGCGGTGTCGGCATCGGCAAGCGTCAGGGCAAGATGAGTCTGGGCCGGGTGGGCAGCCGGCTGATCACCCAGCTGGCGCAGGGCTATGCCCTGGCGGGCTCCAGCGGCAACGTCACCAGCAACCACTACAACATGTGGCTGGCGGCCAATACCGCCGAGATGGTCAAGGCACAATTTGAATCCCGTTACGGCAAACCCGACTACACCATCGGCATTGGCGGCTCCGGCGGTGCCGTGCAGCAATATCTGTTCGCCCAGAACAAGCCCGGCCTGCTCGACGCCCTTATTCCCCAGTACAGCTACCCGGACATGATCACCCAGAGCATCTGGGCGCTGGACTGCGAGCTGTTCGAGTATTATTTCGACGTGACCGCCCGGGAAAACAAGCGCTGGGAGGTGCAGGAGAACCGCAGCCTGGTGATGGGGGTGTCGGCCAGCAGTGAGGTGGAGCACGAATTCAAGAAATACTACCGCTGGGCGCGCATGGCCGGGCTGGGACTGCGCCTGCCCGGGCTGCCGCCGGGCGCCACCGAGTGCTCCAAGAGCTGGCGTGGCCTGGCACCGCTGACCAACAACCCGCATTACTCCCACCGGGCTCATTACTATGCGCCGGCGGTGGTGGCCAAAGAGCGCTTCAGCCACTGGCACGATCTGGCTCATGTGTACGGGGTGGATGACAACGGCTATGCCCACCGCACCCACGACAATACCGGGGTGCAATACGGGCTCGATGCTCTGAAACGGGGCGATATTTCCGTCGCCGAGTTTTTTCACCTCAACGCCAACATCGGCAGCTGGAAACCGCCAGCCGAGATGGTGCAGGAAAAACTGTGGGTGCTGACCGGCGACGACAGCCTGGCCGGTGTTTCCATCTGGAGTGATCACAACATGCAGAAAACGCCGGGCAGCCCGGTGCCGCTGTGGGTGTTTGAGCGCAACCGGGCCGACCTTGTGAAAACGGCGCCCCGCAGCCGGGGCCACCGCGATGCCATTGCCGCCGCCTACCGTTCCGGTCATGTGTTTCTGGGTAATATCGATATTCCGGTGATCGATGTACGTCACTATCTTGACCCCGAGCTCGACATGCATCATTCCTACGCCACCCAGTCGGTATGGCTGCGTATGCAGGCCGCCAAAGGCAATGTCGACAACATGGTGATCTGGCAAAGCGGCAAGCCCTTTAATCCCAGTGACAGGGCCTTTGAGGTGCTGGATGAATGGCTGAGCAGCGGCCAGCGCCCGGCCAGCGCTCAGGATGCCTGCTGGACCGACAGCGGTGAACTGATCGCCGAGGGCGGTGAGGTGTGGAACGGCTCCTGGCGCGGGGATGCCGACACCGGTGCCTGCCTGCAGCGCTATCCGGCGTTTCGTTCACCCCGTAATGTGGCCGGTGCGCCGCTCACCGGTGAGCTGTTCCAGTGTGCCCTGATCCCGGTGGAGCTGGCGGTGGAACGGGGCATGTACGGCGCGCTCGACATGCGCCCTCATATGGCCATGCTGAGCAGGGTATTTCCGGATGGTGTCTGTGACTTTACCCAGGGCGATCAGGGGCGGCCAGGCCATGAGGAGATGGGGCTGAAGGCCATGCTATAGTGGCGCAAATCGTTATCGGGAGCGCCCATATGTATCCACCGCCGGATCCTCACATGCAGCTGTGGGACGAGTACAAATACCGCCATGATCATATCTGGCAAAAGCTGTTTCAGATCACCATTGCCGTGGTGCTGCTGGGCTCGGTGCCCTACCTCAAGCCCGAAATCACTCAGGTGCTGAAAGGCTGGATCCTGATCGCCCCCCTGCTGGGCACGGTACTGAGTCTGATAAGCCTGGTGCTGATGCATTTCGAGCTGACCCTGTTTGGCAAAATTGCTCAGGCGCACCGGGCTCACCAGCAGCAGCTGGGCCTGATTCAACACAGCCGGCACAACTATTTTCGTTATCTGGTGCTGATTTACGTGAGTTTTCTGCTGCTGGTCAGCATGGCCAACGTGGCGGTGGTGCGGCTGTTGTGGCTAGCGCCCTGAATCGCTGCGTCAACGGTGTGCACAGCGCCGCCGGCTGCCGCTGTCGCGCTGTGCGTCCACCGCATACACTTAATGCTGAGGCCGGGCGTTCTGTGCCCGCAGCGTGAACAGAGGTAATAAGAGATGGTTATGCATGGCAAAGTGAAAGCGGGTGTGGCGGCCGTGCTGCTGCTCGGGCTGTCGGCCTGTGCCAACATGTCCGACCGCGAGCGCAACACCGCCATCGGTGCCGGTGTGGGCGGCGTGGCCGGCTCGGTGCTGACCCACGGCAGTGCCGTGGGCACCATAGGCGGTGCCGTGGTGGGCGGTGTGATCGGCAACCAGGTCGACAAGTAACGCCGTTGCCGGGCGGTTACCAGGCGCTTTCGCCCAGGTAGTTGCCCGGCGGATAGTAATTGCACACCAGGATCATGAGGTTATTGCAGCTTGAGGTGGCGCAGCCCAGCTCTCGCGTGTCGGGCCAGATCATCTGGGTGTAGTGGCCCACCCTGGGCACCAGTTCCCGCGTCAGGGGCTGACCCGAGTAATGCCGTTTTTCGTCTTCCCAGCTTTTGACCCCGTCCAGCTCATCGTAATACCCGATGGTGCCCATAAACAGGTTTTCGCCAAAGCCAGAGCCCCGGCTGTGCTCGATATCGCAGCGCCGGCTTAATACCTGTGCCCAGCTGGCCGCCTGGGCCTCGGCCCGGGCCGACCAGACCAGCGGAGCGGCCCCCACCTCGGCCCGGGCCCGGTTGTGCGCTTGCAGCAATGGTTGTGGCAGGCCGGCTGTGGCAAACGCGGGCAGCAGTGCCATGATAATGGCCAGCAATACTGGCATGGAAACCTCCCGGAAATGCTGGTTCCTTCTCGTTTTCAGGTGAACATTCTTGCCGGACGCCCGGCACCGGCGTAGAAAGCGCGATCCGTGACGTCGTTTTGTACTAAATGTGTGGCTTTTTTGTATCCGCTGAAAGCAGATGCATGACGTTCGGGTCTACAGGTTCGCTTATCTTTTCGACAGCACAATTCAGAGAATAACCCAGAATGCTGACCAGCAGAAAACTCAAACAGGAAGTTGCCCATTACCGAGCTCGTTGCCAGCAACTCGGGGCCGAGCTGAATGCCATTCGCACTCATATGGCCACGATCGAATTTACTCCCGGCGGTGAGATCATTGACGCCAACCCGGCTTTTCTGGCGGTGGTCGGCTATGCCCTGGCCGAGCTGCAGGGCGAACATCATCGTCTGCTGTGTACGCCGGAGCAGGCTGCATCGGCTGAATACCGCCGGCTCTGGCAGCGGCTGCAGCAGGGCAAGGGGCAAACGGGTATTTTTGAACGACGGCATCGTGATGGCGGCGTCATCTGGCTGGAGGCCAGTTATGTTCCGGTGTGTGATGACGGCGGTGTGGTCACCAGGGTGGTCAAAATCGCCACCGAGGTCACTCGGCGCCAGCATGAGCAGGCGGCGCAGCAGGCGGTGCTGCATGCCCTGCATCGTTCCATGGCGGTGATTGAGTTTATGCCCGACGGGACCATTATTTCCGCCAACGACAATTTCCTCGCCGTCACCGGTTATCGTCTGGACCAGATCCAGGGCCAGCATCACCGGATGTTTTGTGATGAACAGTTCACCCGGGAGCAGCCGGCGTTCTGGCAGCAGCTGGCGGCCGGTGAACCCAAGTCGGGGCGCTTTCGCCGGCTCGATGCCCACGGCCGGGAGCTGTGGCTGGAAGCCACCTACAACCCTATTTGGAATGAGGCCGGCAAGGTGGAGAAGGTGGTCAAGTTTGCCAGCGACATCACCGAGCGGGTGCAGAAGGCAAAGCTGGCCCGGGAAGCCGCCGAACTGGCCAGCGTTACCGCCGGGCAGACTTCCCACATTGCCGAGCGTGGCAGTGCCGCGCTGAAGCTCTCGGTGGCCACCTCGGTCAGCATTGGCACCCGGCTGGAGCAGGCGGTTGAAGTGATAGTCCGACTCAACGAGCAGGCCCGCAGCATTGAGGAAATTGTGGCTACCATCAGCAGTGTGGCGGATCAGACCAACCTGCTGGCGCTCAATGCCGCCATTGAGGCGGCCCGGGCCGGAGCACAGGGGCGGGGTTTTGCAGTGGTGGCCGACGAGGTGCGTCAGCTCGCCGCGCGTACCAGCCGGGCCACCGGAGAGATCAACCAGGTCGTGCAGCAGAACCGGGAGCTGACCGGGCGTGTGTCTGATGCCATTATGCAGGTGACCGAGGTGGCCGAGCAGGGGCGCCGGCAGGTGGCCGAGGTGGAGAAGATCATGGAGGAGATTTATCAGGGAGCACTGGCGGTGCAACAGGCCGCCGCCAACGTGGGCCGCTGAGCCATCATAAAAAAGCCCCGGCATTGGCCGGGGCTTTGTGCGTAACGGGGGTACCGTCGTGATTACAGGCTGGCGATCTGCTCGCGCTGCTGCTCCAGCTTGCTCAGGGTGGCCTGGTAGTCGGCCAGTTTTTCCTGCTCCTTGGCCACCACCTCGGCGGGGGCCTTGGCCACGAAACCGGCGTTGTTGAGCTTGCCTTCCAGGCGCTTGATCTCCCCTTGAATCTTGCCCAGCTCTTTCTCAAGGCGTGAAAGTTCGGCATCCTTGTCGATCAGGCCGGCCATGGGCAGCAGCAGCTCGGTGTCGCCGATCAGCTGCTTGGTGGACACCGGCGCTTCCTCGTCGGCGGCCAGCAGGGTGATGGACTCCAGCTTGGCCATGGCCTTGAGGAAGGCGTCGTTGTCGGTGGCGCGGCGGGCGTCGTCCCCGGCGGGGCGCAGCAGCACGCTCAGGGCCTGGCCCGGGGGAATGTTCATCTCGGCGCGCAGGTTGCGAATGGACACGATAAAGCGCTTCACCCACTCCAGATCGGCCATGGCCTGCTCGTCCTGCTCGGCGGCATTCACCTCCGGGTAGGCGGCCAGCATGATGCTGTCGCCGCCGCGGCCGGCCAGCGGGGCTACCCGTTGCCAGATTTCCTCGGTGATGTAGGGCATGATCGGATGGGCCAGACGCAGCAGGGTTTCCAGCACCTCGATCAGGGTCTTGCGGGTGGCGCGCTGCTCGGCCTCGGAGCCGTGCCACAGCACCGGCTTGGTCAGCTCCAGATACCAGTCGCAGAACTGGTTCCAGATAAACTCGTACAGGGCACTGGCGGCGCGGTCAAAGCGGTAGCCGTCCAGCGCCTGACGCACATCGGCGATGGTGGCTTGCAGCTGGGCGCGAATCCAGCGATCCGCCAGCGAATACTGCAGCTCGCCGCCGCTCTGGCCACAATCCTGCTCCTCGGTGTTCATCAGCACATAGCGGGACGCGTTCCACAGCTTGTTGCAGAAGTTGCGGTAACCGTCCAGGCGCTTCATGTCCCAGTTGATATCGCGGCCGGTGGAGGCCATGGCGCACAGGGTAAAACGCAGGGCGTCGGTGCCGTGGGCCTCGATGCCGTCGGCGAACTCCTTGCGGGTGCGCTTTTCGATCTTGGCGGCCAGCTGGGGCTGCATCATGTTGCCGGTGCGCTTGGCTACCAGGGACTCCAGATCGATGCCGTCGATCATGTCGAGGGGATCCAGCACGTTGCCCTTGGACTTGGACATCTTGTCGCCGTTTTCGTCGCGGATCAGGCCGGTGACGTAAACAGTTTTGAACGGAACCTGTGGTTTGCCGTTTTCGTCCTTGATGAAGTGCATGGTCATCATGATCATGCGCGCCACCCAGAAGAAGATGATGTCAAAGCCGGTGACCAGCACGCTGGAAGGGTGGAAGGTTTTGAGCTCCGGGGTCTGCTCCGGCCAGCCCAGGGTGGAGAAGGTCCACAGCGCCGAGCTGAACCAGGTGTCGAGCACGTCTTCGTCCTGGCTCAGCACCACGTCGTCGCTCAGGTTGTGGGCGGCGCGCACTTCGGCCTCGTCCCGGCCCACATAGACCTTGCCGGACTCGTCGTACCAGGCGGGAATGCGGTGGCCCCACCACAGCTGGCGGGAGATGCACCAGTCCTGAATGTCGCGCATCCAGGAGAAGTACATGTTCTCGTACTGCTTGGGTACGAACTGGATTTCGCCGTCTTCTACCGCCTGAGTCGCTACCTTGGCCAGGGGCGCGGCGCGTACGTACCACTGATCGGTGAGCATGGGCTCGATCACCACGCCACCGCGGTCGCCGTAGGGCACGGTGAGGTCGTGATCCTTGATGCTGTCGAGCAGTCCCAGGCTTTCCAGCTCGGCCACCACGGCGCTGCGGGCTTCAAAGCGGTCCAGGCCACGGTAGGCGGCGGGCAGCTCGGGGCTGTACACATCGGACGGCTCGCCGGTGGTGGTGAACACTTCGGCTTCATCGCGAATGGCGGCGTCAAAGGTCAGCACATTGATCATCGGCAGGCCGTGACGCTTGCCCACTTCGTAGTCGTTGAAGTCGTGGGCCGGGGTGATCTTCACGCAGCCGGTGCCCTTTTCCATGTCGGCGTGGTCGTCGCCCACGATGGGGATGCGGCGGTTGACGATGGGCAGAATGATGTCCTTGCCGATCAAGTCCTTGTAGCGCGGATCAGCCGGGTTCACCGCCACCGCGGTGTCGCCCAGCATGGTTTCCGGACGGGTGGTGGCTACCACCAGGTAGTCCTTGCCATCGGCGGTTTTCACGCCGTCGGCCAGCGGGTAGCGGAAGTGCCACATGTGGCCCTTCTTGTCCTTGTTTTCCACTTCCAGATCGGAGATGGCGGTGTGCAGCTTGGGATCCCAGTTCACCAGGCGTTTGCCGCGGTAGATGAGATCGTCTTCATACAGGCGCACGAACACTTCCTTCACCGCGTTGGACAGGCCCTCGTCCATGGTGAAGCGCTCGCGATCCCAGTCTACCGAGGCACCGAGGCGACGCAGCTGCTGGGTGATGGTGCCGCCGGATTCCTTTTTCCACTCCCAGATCTTGTCGATAAAGGCGTCACGGCCGTAGTCGTGGCGGGTCTTGCCTTCCTCGGCAGCGATCTTGCGCTCCACCACCATCTGGGTGGCGATGCCGGCGTGATCGGTGCCCACCTGCCACAGGGTGTTTTTGCCCTGCATGCGCTGGTAGCGGATCAGGGTGTCCATGATGGAGTCCTGAAAGGCGTGGCCCATGTGCAGGCTGCCGGTGACGTTGGGCGGTGGGATCATGATGCTGTAGGCATCTTTGCTGGTGTCGCCGTGGGGCTTGAAGTAACCCTTGCTTTCCCATTGCTGGTACAGGGCCTGCTCGATGGCGTTGGGATTAAAAGTCTTTTCCATGGTGTTATACATCTTGAGTGGGAAGTGGTACCGGCGCCGTGGTCAGCTCAAAGCCGGCCTGGCGGTAGGCCTTGAAGCGCTCCCGGGCCTGTTGTTTGCCGGGGTCGGAGGACGGCACAAAGTCGTGCAGCTGGCCAAAGCGGCGGGCAAAGGCGGGGGCCTCGGGTGCCAGGTTGATCAGCACGGCGCGCCCGCCTTGGGGCGGTTGCCAGCCAATCACCACGGGTGCGCCCTGGCGCGGGCCTTCGCCCTGCAGGTTGTGAGCCACAAAGCTGTCGGCCTCCTGTTGCCACAGGCGTTCGTCAATGGCCTCGGCCAGGGCCTGGTCGAGGGTGTAAATAAACACCCCCAGTCCCTGGCGGTAGCAGTCGGTGGCCAGCCGGCACACCCACTGCTCCAGCAGGCCGGCGTCGTCGTTGGGCAACAGGTGGAAACAGCCGGTGCTCATGTCATTCTTCGACGTTCAGGGCGCCGGCGCGGTTCAGCAGAAACTGGGTCAGCAGTGGCACCGGACGGCCGGTAGCGCCCTTTTGCTTACCGCTTTGCCAGGCGGTGCCGGCCACATCCAGGTGGGCCCAGTTGTACTTTTTGGTGAACCGGCTCAGGAAGCAGGCGGCGGTAATGGTGCCCGCCGGCCGGCCGCCGATGTTGGCCATGTCGGCAAAGGGGCTTTCCAGCTGCTCCTGGTATTCATCGCTCATGGGCAGGCGCCAGGCCCGGTCTCCGGCCTGCTCCGAGGCGTTGAGCAGCTCGTGGGCCAGGGGGTTGTGGTTGGCCAGCAGCCCGGAGGTATGGTGCCCAAGGGCGATGATGCAGGCCCCGGTAAGGGTGGCCACGTCGATCACCGCTTCCGGCTCGTAACGCTCCACAAAGGTGAGGGCATCGCACAGCACCAGCCGGCCTTCGGCGTCGGTGTTGAGCACTTCCACGGTCTGGCCGGACATGGTAGTGAGAATGTCACCGGGGCGATAGGCGTTGCCGTCGGGCATGTTCTCGCAGCCGGCCAGAATGGCCACCACGTTCACCGGCAACTGCAGCTCGGCCAGGGCATGCATGGTGCCCAGCACGGAGGCGGCACCGCCCATGTCGTATTTCATTTCGTCCATGGCTTCGGCGGGCTTGAGCGAGATGCCGCCGGCGTCAAAGGTCAGGCCCTTGCCCACCAGGGCGATGGGACGGGCGTTGGGGTCCGGATGGCCCTTGTACTCGATCACCGACATCATGGCTTCATTGTGGGAGCCCCGGGCCACCGCCAGGTAGGCATTCATGCCCAGTTCGGCCATTTCCTCTTCGCCGATCACCCGGGTGCTGATGTTGTCCCAGGCGTCGGCCAGCTGGCGCGCCTGAGAGGCCAGATAGGCGGGGTTGCACACATTGGGGGGCATGTTGGCCACGTCGCGGCATACCCGTACGCCCCGGGCCACGGCCAGGCCGTGGGCGATGGCGCGCTCGCCAATGGTCAGCTCGCGACGGGTGGGCACATTGAACACCAGCTTGCGCAGCGGCCGGCGCGGCTCGGCCTTGTTGGTCTTGAACTGGTCAAAGCTGTACAGGCTGGCGAGGGTGGTTTCCACCGCCTGGCGCACCTTCCAGTAGGTGTCGCGGCCCTTGACGTGCAGCTCGGTGAGGAAACACACCGCCTCCATGGAGCCGGTGTCGTTCAGGGTGCTGATGGTGTTGCGAATGATCTGCCTGTATTGCCGCTCATCCAGCTCGCGCTCCTTGCCACAGCCCACCAGCAGCACCCGCTCGCCCAGCACGCCGGGTACCTGATGCAGCAGCAGGGTCTGGCCGGGCTTGCCTTCCAGATCACCGCGGCGAAGCAGTGAGCTGAGGTAGCCGTCACTGACCTTGTCGAGCTGTTCGGCCACCGGCGACAGCCGGCGCGGTTCGTATACGCCCACGACGATGCAGGCGCTGCGCTGTTTCTCGGGACTACCGCTTTTTACACTGAACTCCATGGATTCTCCTGAGCCTGAAGACAATGGGCGCCGAATGAACGATAATGACGAGCATCGCCAAGGCGCCGGATTTCGCACAGTTAATATGCGAAAATCGTGATTTTACGCTTATTGTTAAGCGTTTCCATTAAAAAAGACAAGTTTACACTGGGATTAACCGTGATTGCATTCCGCTATTTGTTTCGGGAAACCCTGAAGACTCAGCTGGCCGTGCTGTTTGTGCTTTTGCTCATCTTTATCAGCCAGAATTTTATCGACGTGCTGGGCAAGGCCGCCAGCGGGGAGATCCCCGGTGCGCTGGTGGGCAGGCTGCTGCTGCTCAACCTGCCGGAGATGGCCACCCTGATGCTGCCGGTCAGCCTGTTTATCGGCATTCTGTTTGCCCATGGCCGGCTCTACGCCGAAAGCGAAATGACGGTGATGAAGGCGGTGGGCATGGGCCCGGGGCGCATTATGCGTACCACTCTGGTGCTGGCTTTGGTGTGGACGGCGCTGGCGCTGTTCAACTCGCTGTGGCTCAACCCCTGGGCCAAGAGCCAGGTGTTTCAGTTGCGGGAAGAGGTCAAGGCCGACCCGGGGTTTGCGGTGCTGCGCGAGGCCCGTTTCATGAGCCTGGATGGCGGCCGCATTGTGGGCTATGTGGAAGAGCTGGAAGAAGGCGACGACGGCGGTAACCGGCTTAACCGGCTGTTTGTGGTGCAGCAGGGCCAGGCCCAGCGCGCGCCGGCCATTGTGGTGGCCGACGGCGGCCGGCTGCATGAGCAGGATGACGGCCAGTGGCTGACCCTGGAACACGGCCGCCGCTACAGCGGCACCCCGGGCAACCGGGAGTTCGATGTGGCCGAATTTGATGAATACAGCGCCTATATCCGCCCCTCGGAAATCGAGGCCGCGCAAAGCCGTATTGAATCCATGCCCAGCCGGGAGCTGCTGAACGCCGACGATCTGCAGCAGCGCACCGAGCTGCAATGGCGGCTGGTGCTGCCGCTGTCGATGCTGGTGCTCACCCTGGTGGTGGTCCCTTTGTCGGTAGTCAATCCGCGGCAGGGACGCTATGCCAAGCTGCTGCCGGCCATTTTGCTGTATCTGGCTTATTTTCTGCTGCAAACCGCGTCCCGCTCGGCGGTGGAAGGAGGCAGCCTGCCGCCGGCACCCGGCCTGTATACGGTGCCGCTGGCGTTTTTGCTGCTGGTGGCGCTGCCCCTTAACCTGGCGGAAACCGCCTGGTGGAACCGTACCCGGCAAAAACTCACACGGAGCAAGGCCGCCTGATGTTTAATATTCTCGATCGTTACATTGGCCGCACCGTGCTGATGGCCATGTTGTTGTGCGAATTCGTGCTGGTGGGGCTGTCGGCCATCATCCGTTACGTGGAGCAGCTGCGCAGCGTGGGCGAGGGCAGTTATACCCTGCTCTCCGCCTTTTATTATGTGCTGCTGTCCATGCCCAAGGAAATCGTGCTGTTCTTTCCCATCGCGGCGCTGCTGGGCGGCCTGATCGGCCTGGGGCAGCTGGCCAGCTCCAGCGAGCTGGTGGTGATGCAGGCGGCGGGCAACTCCCGTTTCAACATTGTGGCCAGCGCCCTGAAAACCGCGGTACCGCTGATGCTGGTGATCATGCTGATCGGCGAGTACCTGGCCCCGGCCACCAAGCTGGCGGCGGATGACCTGCGCACTCAGGCCCGCTCCGGTGGCCAGGTGGTGCTGTCGGTGAACGGTGTCTGGGCCCGGGATGGCGAGGCCTATATCAACATCGGTCAGGCCCGGCGCGACGGTACCCTGAGCAACATCACCCTCTATTACTTCGACGACGAGCTGCGCCTTGAGCGCATTACCCAGGCCGCCAGCGCCGAGTATCACAACGGCGAGTGGACGCTGCTGAACCTGACCGACACCCTGTTTAACCACGGCGAGTCCATTATTACCGAGCAGCAGGCCAGCCGCCGCTGGCAAACCAGCCTGACGCCCGACAAGCTGGGGGTGGTGGCCATTGAGCCGGCGGAGCTGTCGATGCGCGGATTGTGGGAATACCAGGGTTACCTGGAAGACAACGGGCAGGACGCCAGCCTTTACGCCCTGGAGTTCTGGCGCAAGGCACTGCAGCCGGTGATGGTGATTGCCATGATGCTGCTGGCCTCGTCCTTTGTCTTTGGTGCCCTGCGCAGCGTGACCATGGGAGCCCGGTTGCTGATGGGCATTCTGTTCGGTTTCGGCTTTTACGTGGCTAACGAGGTGTTTGGCCCCATCAGCCTGGTGTATGAGGTACCGCCCGTTATCGGTGCCCTGGGCCCCAGCCTGCTGTTTATTGGCGTGGCGCTGTTTCTGCTTAACCGCCGGGCTTAAAAGTGAGGGGGAGGAGGCAGGGGTGAGGCGTGTTTTTGCTCCTCACTCCTTACCCTTCACCCCTCACAACATCAGCGGCTCAGCAGTTCTTTGTTCTGCTCCTTGGTGAGCACCACCATTTCACAGTGGGCCAGCTTGTCCTGCAGCGCCAGCTTGCTGCGCGGATTGAGCCATATCCAGAAATTGCCCAGCCCCAGCAGCGCCGTGACGGCGCGCACCAGGCACTGGCCCAGGGTCAGCCGCGAGCCGTCGGTGTTCTGCACTCTGAGCCGCCAGGCACGCATGCCCAGGGTCTGGCCGCTGGTGCGCCAGAACCAGCAGTAAAAGCCCAGCACCACGCCCAGCAAAATCAGCTGATAGCCGCGGCTGGCGCTCAGCAGGGCGGCGGTATCTTCATGCCGGCCCAGACCAATCCAGCCCAGATGCAGCGCCAGGGCGGTGAGTCCGAAGCAGATAAAGCCCGCCACCATCAGCAGCGCCACCACCACCAGAAAATCGTACAGCCAGGCGCCCAGGCGACGCAGCACCCCGGCCCGGGGCAAACCCGCATAAGAAGAAGCCACCAGTCATATTCCTTTGGTTAACGAAGGGTGCATTCTAGCAAAAGCGACGGCGCGAAAAAGCCAAAGCTGTCCGCGCAAATAATGCTCACTCGGCGCCTGCCGGCTCATAATCCGGTTGCGGGGGCAGGGAGGAGGGGTATAATGCAACCGCTCACTCATGGTGAGTCTACCGGTGGCAGTGTGATGGAATTGGTAGACATGAGTGATTCAAAATCACTTGCCTTCGGGCGTGCCGGTTCGAGTCCGGCCACTGCTACCAACAAATAACCCGATTTCATCGGGTTTTTTTGTGCCCGAATACCGGCTTTTGCTGACCACCTCGCGCTCTGCCCTCTTGCCCTGCCCCGTGTTCGCTTTCACAATCATACCGTGTTCAAACGGGACGATATTTGTGAATATTTTCATTCTGGACAACAACATAGAACGCTGTGCCGAGTATCACTGCGATCAACATGTGGTCAAAATGATCCTCGAAAGCGTGCAGATCCTGTGCACCGCGCTGAACAAAAAGGGCTTTGAGACGCCCTACAAGTCCACCCATATCAAGCACCCCAGCGTGCTCTGGGTAGAAGAATCGTATGATAACTTTCGGTGGCTGATCCGGCTCACTAGCGCACTGAACGCCGAATACCGCTATCGCTATCGCAAAGAGCAGGATCACAAGTCGATGCCGGTGCTGGCGCAGATACAGCAGTTCGAGTACCCGTCCACCGGCCTGACCGCATTTGCCCAGGCCATGCCGGAACAGTACAAGGTGCCTGGCGATGCGGTGCAGGCCTACCGCAATTTCTATCTGGGTGAAAAACTCAAATTTGCCCGCTGGACCCGGCGGGGCATTCCCTACTGGGTGCAGGAAGCGGGATTGGCCGGCTCAAGCTGACACCATGGCAGGCTTACCCGCCCGGATAGCGCTGCCAGATCCAGTCGGACACATCGGTGTCGTCTTCGTCGTAATCCCAAAAACGCAGGGGCACAAAGCTGATATCTGCCGCCACCTGGGTGATAACGTCTTTCAGCTCCAGCTCTTTCAGCCAGTGGGCTGGAATGGCCTGTGGGCCATGGATCAGACCCAGCAGGTTGCCGGCAATCAGGCCGGTGCTGTCGCTGTCGCCGCTATGGTTGACCGCCAGAATAATGCCTTCTTCCAGACTGCCGGCACAGAGGGAGCACCACAGGCCAATGGCCAGGGCTTCTTCCGCCACCCAGCCTCTGCCCAGTTGCTCTATGCTGCGAGGCGTGGGTTTTTCGTCCCGCCGGTAACACTTCAGTACATGCTCTATCAGCTGGCGGGTTTCTTCCATGCCGGGCTGTTTGTCGTGGGCAGCAAGGGCGCCGGTACAGGCCGCCTCCAGAGAGCAACCGTGCTGCCACAGGCGATGCAATATGTCGGCAAACAGCCCGGCGGCCAGATACCCGCTGGGGTGACCGTGAGTCAGACGGGCGCTGTCGCTGGCCAGCTCAAAGGCATTATCAAAAAAGGCGCAGGGCGCTACCCGCATCACGCCGCCACAGCCCTTGCTGTTGTTTTGTGCCCATTCGCCAAAGTGGGTGCTGGCGGCAAGGGCGCTCAGGCAGGTGTTGCCCGGTGCGCGTCTGGCCCAGAGCCGGCGTTTCTTTATCAACCAGCCGTTTCTGCTCACATTAGCGGCCGGCGACTGACCCTGGGTCAGCAGCCAGCGCAGCAGCGCATTGTGGATCACGCTGTAGGGGGAGCAAAGGCCGCGGGCTCTCGCTCTTACCTGGCCACGCAACAGGCCTTCGGCGGTAAACAGCATCATCTGGGTGTCATCGGTAATGGCGCCGCGCCGGCCATAGGCCTCGGCCATGGTGCGAATACCCCCGGGGCCAAAAGTGCGCTCAATCTCGGGCCAGCTCATAAACTCCACCGGTGCCCCCAGAGCATCGCCGGCGGCACCGGCCAGAAGGCAGCCAAGCATGCGGGCGGGATCCTGATTATCCAGCACGGGGGGATTATGCCGGTGCCAGGTTTCGGCGAGCTCGGGACCCATGGGCAGCTCATGTAATTGGCCCTGTCCATCCAGGGCCCACACCATGGGCGCCAGGCCATCAAGACGGCGCTGGATCACCCTCAGTTGCTGGCCGCTGTGGCGGTGTTGCAGGCAATCGAACAGGGCTGGTGGCGTGATCTGGTTCATGGTGACTCTCCTTGTGCAGGCGCTTGATGTTGCTGGGCCATACCTGTTTGAGGCTTTAGCGTTTAAGGTATCGGTACGGTGGCGAATTGGCCATAGAAGCATTTTTTATTCTTTATCGCCCGGGCGACATCTAACGTCGCTCGATGCGGTCAGGATTGGCCGCACAGAGCATTCATCATGGAAGGGGACGCATGTACGATCTGATTGGTGATATTCATGGTCACGCCAATGAACTGAAGGCCCTGCTGACGCAAATGGGCTACGGGCAGGAACGGGGATGCTGGCGGCATCTGCAGCGCCGGGTGATTTTTCTCGGGGATTTTGTGGATCGCGGTCCGCAGCAGGTGGAAGTGGTGGCCATTGCCCGGGCCATGGTGGAGCAGGGGCAGGCGCTGGCGATAATGGGCAATCACGAGTTCAACGCCGTGGCCTGGGCCACGCCTCGCCCCCGGGGGGCCGGGCGAATATTTGCGCCCACACAGTGCCAAGAATCGTAGTCAGCACAAAGCCTATCTGGAGCAGGTGGGTGAAAACAGCGCCCTGCACCTGGAGCATATTGCCTGGTTTAAAACCCTGCCGCTCTACCTGGACTTGCCGAAACTGCGAGTGGTGCATGCCTGCTGGCATCCGGGGCAGATGGCGGCGTTGGCGCCCAGACTGGACGGGGAGGGGCGCATACTGCCTGATGCCTGGCCGGCACTGGCGCTTCCTGGCTCGGCGGCCTTTGATGCGGCGGAAACCCTGCTCAAGGGGCTGGAAATCGAACTGCCGACAGGGCACTGCTTTTATGACAAGGACAAGCACCCGCGTCGCCATATTCGAACCCGATGGTGGAGTCAGCAGCTACAAACTTATCGGGAGCTGGCCCTGGTGCCGTCCGAGGCGATGGCCTCCATTCCCGATAAACGAGTTCCGGTGGGCATGCTGCCCGGCTACGATGGCCACAAGCCGGTATTTGTAGGCCATTACTGGCTGAATGGTACGCCGGCGCCGCTGACCGAACATATTGCCTGCCTCGACTACAGCGTGGCCGCCCGACACGGCGGCAAGCTGTGCGCCTACCGCTGGCAGGGGGAATCGACCCTGAAAGCCGATCACTTTTGCTGGGCGGCGTCTTAGAGCACCTCTCTATGATTATTCAGAAAGTGCCGAAGGTCTCTTTCAGATGTTCGAGGGAGATGCAATGGGGAGCATCTGGTAATACTTCTGAATCTACTTTAAAAGCGGGTACTCTACCCGCCAAAATTTGTAATATTTAAACTGTCTTTCCCAGCGCCAGTTTTACCTGCTCCAGAGGTTTTTTCATGGCTTCCTCAAGTCGGACTATATGTTCTATTAGCCATTGAACCATTTCTGGCCAGTTGGCCTTATCGTAGCCATCTACAGGCATTGCGTACTGAATGCGGCAGGCTTTCCGATTGGGGAGTGGTTGCCAATCAAGATGTGCTCCAAAATACTTTTCAATGGAATCTTGTTGCTCTTTGAGTTGTTGGAATATCATCATGTTTTTTTCGGTTTCAGGGTGGTAAATATAAAGCTCAACCCGAACTTCGTTTTTTCCAAAAATCAAAACATAAGAAACTCCCGGAATGCCAGGCCTAGCCGGCAGCCAGTTCTCCTTGCTTGGGCTGATGTTGTTGTAGAGATTACATGACGATGCGTGCAGACCGTCCAACACTTTCTGCCAGAATTCAAGGCGTAGTCGATGGCGATGCTTGAGCTCATTGGTAGTGCTTTTTTCTTCGTCCTCCTTGTCCATTATTCCAATCATGAAGTCGCTTACTTCAGGAGGAGGGATGATTTGCTCTATGCTAAGAAATAACTGATCTGCCGCTTGGTAAGGTGTTGCCTTGAAACACTGACAAGAGATGCCAAACTGACTTAGCCATAATGCTGTGTTGGTGACTTCCTTTCGATAGTTGGCTGCCACAAAGATCAAACGCTGGCTTTTCTGCGTGTTAATCTGCATAGACTCTAAGTCATCAACCTGTAAAAATTCCACCAGAATTTTATCGGCATGCGCTGCCTCGCCTCCTTCTAACTGAGCCTTTTTATTGAGATATCGTTGAAATATTTCGACTACTTGTAGCTTTTTAAGGTTAGCACAGTAGCCGGCATATTTGAGTGCCTGCCATATAACATCGCGACCGCTGTCATCCAGCTTGTTCTCGATGATCACTAAATTTCCACTTTTGTCGATGGCCAGCAGGTCTAGCCGCTCGCGGGTGTCATCGAAGCCATCGAACTCTTTTTGAATAATCAACAGCTCATCGTCCTTCCCTGTTGATAGAGCTTCTGGGTGGTGTTCTAGCCATTCTTGCAGGTGTTGGCGCTCGGTAAAACCTAACTCATTAAATTTTTTTGAAGGGACAGGGGTTATGCGATTTGAGCAAGGGTCAATTATAAACATACTCAGCCTCTCGGAAAGAGTTATTTAATATTTGTGTGTCTTGTAGGATTGTTACTTTATATATTTGGTTGTGGTAAATGGCAAGCTCTTGTTTTTTAAGTTTGTGGGGTTGATGGTTGTTTGAAAAGTTTTATTGGGAATGTAGACCACGGTTTTTTAATGTGTATAGGTGATGCTTTCATGTCACTGAGTACAGCTACACTACATCTTAAATCCAGAGGACACCTCATGATCCTGTTCTTTCACGGTCTGGACTCCGATAACGAGACCACCAAGTACACTGCCATCAGCCACCCGCACAAGCACTGCGAAACCGTGGATTATCGCCGGCAAAGCCATGAACAAATCAGCCGGCTTTACGATGCGCTCATCACCCGATACCAGCCGGCCTTGTCAGGGTACGCTGCACGGCACTACGCGTTGCCAGCTCTTTGCCAAAGGCATGGGTTAGAGCCTGTTTTATCGCCTGTTTCAGTGGCTTGCCCTGGGCAAGTCCATGAATGATATCGGCGGCAATGGCATCGTATTCATCAATACAATCGTTTTGCCGGCAGCAGGTATGCATGGGATCGGCGTCAAACAGCAGCCGGGAAATCCGTTCGGCCTCGGGATTATTCATTGTAGTGATCCTGTGATTGGGGGAATGGCCGGCAGCCGTATCTGGTTTGAATGAGGCGGTTCTCGCTTTCAAATCCACGGTTATCCAGTTGCAGGGCAGGGTGGGACCGCGGATATCCACGATGCACAACTCCCGCCAACGGCTGGGCTTGCCGCAGCCAAAGTGCGCCTTGAACCCCAGCTCTTTCCAGTGTTCGAGCATCAGCATCATGTCCATACCGTTCATGGCGCCCAGGCGAAACAGCTGTTCGTCATGCCAGGCGCTGGGGCAATCTTGATGATCCCGACGGCATTGCTCCCAGCCGCCCGGGTAGTGTTGTTCAATCAGGTGAATAGGCACGATCAAGTTCAGCATTTCCACTGGAATAGCCATCGGTTGGCTCCTTGGTGGGGAAAGGGGCGAATGCCTTAACCCTATGCCAGAGGAGCGTCATTCGGCGTCGCTTGTTCCGAATGAGGCAGTGTCATGCTCTGGAGTTTCACTGCCGCCAAGCGTTTTGCCCACTGAGCCCTGGCAACGAAAAACACTGCCAGTGTGCTGGAGGTATACTCTGCGCAATCAGTTAGTACAGCCCCAGCAGGCTCAGTACGCGCGCCTGGGCATCAAAATGGCTACCTGGGTTGAGGGCAAAACGGTGTTCCAGTTCGTAGGCCATTTGCTCCAGTGGTGCCTGGCGGTAACCATGCTGACGAATTTCCTGTAAGTAGCGTTCCACAAAGCGGGCGGTGCCCAAGGCTTGCCACTGCACCACATGCACCAGCTCGTGAAAATGTACTCGCAGTTGTCCGGCCGCCGGAGGCTTGAGGTAATAGGTATCGGCCAGGGTCAGGCCCATGGCCGAGGGCGAGAGCAATTCATCCAGGCCCAGTGCTGCTACCTGTGCGCGGGGCGGCGAGGGCAGTTCATCAAGGATCACAAAGCCGGCGGAAGCGAGCAGTTCGTCGCTGAAAAAGCCGTCCAGCTGTGCCTTCAGCTCCAGACAAGGGCGACGCTGTGGCTGGTAGTGAGCATTGGTGGATACTATCCATTCCAGCGGATTAAAGGGCATGATGGCCTCCTGCATAAGGTGGTGGGATGGTGCGGCTATGCTGTTCGATCCAGGCGACCCTGTGTATCGTCTGCCGGCCCGGCGTATTGTTCCAGCATTTGTCGGGCCTGCTCGGCCAGGATACGGCGCCACTCGGTCGGTTGCACTACTTCCACTCTGGGGCCAAATCCGGTCAGCCACCACAGGGTTTGCTGATCGTTGGGCACGGTGGCGGCCAGGGTGATACGGCCATTATCGCCGGGGGCAGAGAGCTGTTGTTGTTCGCTGAGCGGTGTCTCTCTCAGCCGCCAGGCCAGATCCGGTGAAATACGAGCCACCAGCTCTACCTGCCTGGTCCCCAGAGGATAATCAAAGCCACCATGGGTGATATAGCTTTCCACGCTGAATTCCGGTTGTTGCCGGAACGGCATCCGGCCCGGCCTCAGCTGCCTGATCCGGTGCAGGGCAAACTGACGCACGTCGTTATAGTCGTTCACCGTGGCCAGCAAATAGCTGACGCTGTGGCGTGCCACCAGCCCCTGCGGATGCAGGGTGTATTGCTTTATTTCGCCCTTTTGCCGGCTGAGATAATGCACATCTACAGTATGGCGGTTGAGCAGGGCATCGCTGATGCCCTGCCACACGCCGGCATCCACCTGTGCCGGCAACAGCGCTTTGCTATCGGGAATGGCGCGCACTCGCCGGGCCCAGTCGGCATAGCCATTTTGTTGCAGGCCATCGAGAAACTTGCGGGCGCTGTCGAACTGTTGACCGAGCCGGTCTACGGCAATGGGCGGCAACAGGCTCTTCAGATATTCCTCCGCCAGCACCAGGGTAAGGGCGGTGGCGGTGTCCATGGCCGGCAGGCCGCTTTTAAAACCGGCATCAAATGACCAGCGAAAGGGACGCTCGTTCTGATTACAGTGCAGCGGAAAATGGCTCGACATCTTTCCAGATCCCGCTGAATGGTTCTCAGCTCCACCTTGAAGCCCCGCTCTTCCAGCATGTCTTTAAGGGTAGTGGTAGCCCGGTAGTGAGGGGCTCGGGGAATGAGTTGCAGCATGGTGAGATAGCGAAAAAGGGTGTCGCGCTGGGTGCCCATGAGAAGTCCTTGTCGTTGTCTATTATGTGTGCTCGGTCGCCAGCATAGCCCAGCACTGGCGCCACTTGTAGCCGCACTTTCATCGCAGAGGCCGGCGGGCTGTTGCCAAGGCGGCGGCTCGGGTAAAATTGCCCCTTGTCCGGTTTCGGCCGGTGTTTGTAGTTACCAGAGTGCATATCATGTTCAAGACCGGCCAGTTGCTTACCCTTTCCGTTCACAGCCTCACCGACAAGGGCGATGGCATCGCCAGCCATGACGGCAAGCCCGTTTACGTGGCCGGTGCCCTGCCCGGCGATGAGGTGGAGGCGATAGTGACCCTGGCCAAACCCCGCTATGCCCAGGCCGAACTGCGGCGGGTGCTGGCGCCGGCGTCGGGCCGCTGTGCCGACTTTTGCCCGCACACCGCCTGTGGCGGCTGCCAGCTCAGGGTGATGGACTACACCGCACAGTGCGCACTCAAACGCGGCCTGCTGCTGGCGGCATTGGAAGAGCGGGGTCTGAACTGCCCGGTGGGCGACATTCTGGGCATGAGCGAGCCCTTTCATTACCGTAACAAGGCCCAGTTTGCGGTGCAGCCCGGCCCCAGCATCGGCTTTTATGCCAAGCACAGCCACCGGCTGGTGGAAATTGAGCAGTGCCGGGTGCAGGCCCCGGTGACCGCCGAGATCACCGCTCTGGTGCGACAATGGATGCGGGATCAGGCGGTGCCGGCCTTTAACGAGGCCCACCACAGTGGCTGTGTGCGCTATGTGATGGTGCGTGACGGCGTGCACAGCGGTGAGCTGATGGTGGTGCTGGTGGTGGCGGAAGAGCCTGCCGAAGAAGCTCTGGCTGCACTGGTGGAGCGGCTTATCCACGTGCCCGGCATGGCCAGCGTGCAGCTTTGTCTGAACGGTGCCGCCGGCAACCGCATACTGAGCGAGCAGGTGCGCACCCTGTGGGGCGAGAACACCATTTCCGACACCCTGGGCGAGCTGCAGTTTGATATTTCGGCGCTGTCGTTTTACCAGATAAACCCGCGCCAGACCGAAACATTGTACCGGGAAGCGGTGCGCCTGGCGGCACTCTCGGGTACCGAGACGGTGTTTGATCTCTACAGTGGCATCGGCACCATCAGCCTGTTTCTGGCGCCCCATGCCGCCCATGTGCACGGCATTGAACTGGTGCCCGAGGCGGTGGCCGACGCCGAGCGCAATGCCGTGCGCAATGGCATCGCCAACGTCAGCTTTCATTGTGGGGCTGCCGAGCTGCGGGTGGCTGAGCTGTACCGGCAAGGAGTGACCGCCGACGTGGTGGTGGTGGATCCGCCGCGCAAGGGCTGCGATGAGCAACTGCTCAATACCCTGGCCGAGATGCGCCCGGCGCGGCTGGTGTATGTGTCGTGCAATCCCAAAAGTCTGGCGCGGGATGCGGCCTGGCTGAACGAGCACGGCTTTACCCTGGCCGGGGCCACGCCGGTGGACATGTTCCCCCATACCATGCATGTGGAAACCGTGGCCCTGTTCACCCGGGCATCATAAATGCCTTGCCAGTAACGCAACTGATAACTATTATCACTCGCGTGATAAGGAGGTGATTATGGTGGTGTTACTGGTGGTGTTACTGGTGGTGGGGTGGCTAACCCTGGTGTGGTGGGTGCCGGCGTCGTCGCTCACCCTGTGGCTGAGCGCGGGCTTTGCGCTGTTTGCACTGCTGCTGGCCATGCCCGCGGTGAGTCGGCATTGGTACTGGCTGCCGGTGGGCGGGCTGGCGGGGCTGGGAATGACTCTGGGGATGATGCTGAGCGATTATGCCTGAGTGGCGAACAGGAAGAATTCAAATATGAATCATCACCCGTAAAAAGCTGGAACGATAGAACATGAAAAAAGAAGGGAGTATTGAAACAACAATCGTGGTGCGAAGGGGGGGACTTGAACCCCCACGTCCGAAGGACACTAACACCTGAAGCTAGCGCGTCTACCAATTCCGCCACCCTCGCATACCTGATTGTCCGGCTGTTTTACATGGGCCACCATGCTGATGTTTGAGCCGCTCGCAGGCCATTAAGCCTGGTGCGAAGGGGGGGACTTGAACCCCCACGTCCGAAGGACACTAACACCTGAAGCTAGCGCGTCTACCAATTCCGCCACCCTCGCAGGCTCAAATTTTTTGTTTCTCAGTGTGGTGCGAAGGGGGGGACTTGAACCCCCACGTCCGAAGGACACTAACACCTGAAGCTAGCGCGTCTACCAATTCCGCCACCCTCGCCCGTGCTGAGGACTGCGAATTCTATAGATTTTTTACCGGCCGTCAATACGCATTTTTTAGAAAAAACATAAAAAAACGGCCCTGGTGGCCGTTTGCTTAAAAATGCTTCAGTTTTGCAGGTTTCAGGCCTGCGCCCGGTAGATTTTGAAGCGGCCATTGGCGGCCAGGGTGTCACACCGGCCAAAGTGTTGCTCAATCAGCTCCGGGTAGGGCAGAAAGGCATTGGCCACCAGCAGCAGGCTGCCGCCGGGCCTGAGGTAATTTCTGGCCTCGCGCAGCAGGGTTTCGGTGGTGCGGTAAAAGGTCTTGAGACCGGCGTGGAAGGGCGGGTTGCTGATGATGCAGTCAAAACGGCCCTGCACCTGGTCCAGGCCGTCGGATGCGTACACTTTTGCCTGCAGGCCGTTTTCGGCCAGGGTCAGGCGACTGGCCTCCAGCGCCAGGGCGTTGATGTCGATCTGCTCCAGCTCAATGTCGGGGTTGCGTTGCAGCAGGCTGGCGCCAATCACTCCGGCGCCGCAGCCGAAGTCCAGCACCCGGCCATGCAGGACTCCGGCGTTGTCCAGCAGCAGTTGGGTGCCCGCATCCAGGTGATCGGCGCTGAACACGCCGGGCAGGGTGCACACGGTCAGCCGCTCTTTCGCCAGCGCGTAACGGTGAACCCAGTTGCCGGCCTGCAACTGCGGGGCCGGTCGGCTCAACTCGGCCTGGTAGAGGCTGGCGCGACGGGCGCTGTCGAGCTTGTTGACCTGTTCACACCAGGGGGCCAGCAGCCTGGGCGCGGCCTTGACGCCGCCCTTGTTGTCGCCGGCCATGAACACCGGCGCACCGGGAGAAAGCAGCGGCAGGCAGGCGGCCAGCAGGTATTCGGCCTCGGCCTTGGCCTTGGGCATCAGCAGCAGCAGGCCGGCGGCGGGCTCACTGGCGGGCAGGGCGCCAAACTCGGGTTTAACGCCGTTTCGTGTGCTCAACCACTGAAAGTAGCGAAAGTCGGTGGTAAACACCCGCGGCGCCGGGCCGTGTTCGGCGAGCAGTCCGGGCAGGTCGTCTTCCAGCAGGCCGCACACCAGCAGCGGCTGGTGGCACAGGGTGTCCAGATTGCGGCTCAGCATCTCGCTGACCGGGGTCAGAACCTCATACATGTGGTGTTCCTGCTTTATTTGGCAAAATCCGCATTATACATGGCGTAGCCCCCCTTGACATTTGCCGGTGGTTGGCAAAAGATGCTCTTCAAGGTTTTTTCAGGTGTCATCCATGCAAGTTTCAGTCAAACGCAAACCGGCCAAACCGCTTAAATGTAAAGCGGCCAGTTTTTTTGCGTGACCGACGCCTGATACGTTCAGATCAGCTCTTGTCAAAACCCCGGTTACGCTTTCGCGCCCGGGGTTTTTTATTCAAAATTCAATCCTCTGACCAGGAGAAGGAGTTTCCATGTTTCGCGGTTCTTTAGTTGCCCTGCTTACCCCCTTTGATGGTGACCGGCTCGACGAGGCGGCGCTGCGCCGTCTGGTTGACTGGCACATCGGTGAAGGGACGCACGGCCTTGTGCCGGTGGGCACCACCGGGGAAAGTCCGACCCTGACCCACGACGAGCATTGCCGGGTAATCGAAATCGTGGCCGAGCAGGCCGCCGGCCGGGTGCCGGTGATCGCCGGGGCCGGTTCCAACAATCCGGTGGAGGCCATTGAATACAGCATTTGTGCCCAGCAGGCGGGGGCCGATGCCACCCTGCACGTGGCCGGTTACTACAACCGCCCGAATCAGGACGGCCTGTATGCCCATTTCAAAATGCTGCACGACGCCACCGAGCTGCCGATCATCGTGTACAACATTCCGCCCCGTGCCGTGGTTGATATTAAACCGGAGACCATGGCCCGTATTGCCGAACTGCCGCGCATTGCCGGTGTCAAGGACGCCACCGGGGATCTGAACCGCCCCTGGGCCGAGCGCCAGCTGATCAAGAAACCCTTTGCCTGGCTGTCGGGGGAAGACGGCACCGCCGTGTCCTACAACGTGGCCGGTGGCCAGGGCTGCATTTCGGTGACCGCCAATGTGGCACCGCGGCTGTGTGCCCAATTGCAGGATCTGACTCTGGCCGGCAAGTGGGAAGAGGCCCGCGCTCTGCAGGACAAGCTGTTGCCGTTGCACCAGGTGCTGTTTGCCGAGCCCAACCCGGCCTGCCCCAAGTACGCCCTGTCATTGCTGGGCATGGCCAGTGAGCACTGCCGAATTCCGGTGGTGCCGCTGCAACAGGACACCAAGGCCCGCATTCGCCGGGTAATGGAAGAGTTGGAACTGATATAAAAAATGGCCGCGCAAGCGGCCATTTTTTTGGCTGAAACAACCGCGGCGCGGTATTACTGATCGTCGCTGCCGGAGTCGTGACCGGCGTGATCGTCCCGGTGGCCGTGGTGATCATGATGGTTGTCGTAGCGGGGACGACGGGGCTTGTTGATGATCACGCCGGTGCGCGGCGGGCGGCGGCTGGCCGGCGAAATGGTGGAAATCTTGGCCTTGTAGATCAGCTGTTGCTGGCCACGAGGATCGGACAGCAGAATGCTGTACTGGTCAAAGGCACTGATCATCCCTTCAAGTTTGATACCATTAGTCAGGAAAATGGCGCAGTGGGTCTGGTTCTTGCGCAACCAGTTCAGTGCCGCATCCTGCCCGTTACCCAATGAAAAGGCTTGTTGCAGCGATTGGGGGTTCGATGATGGGGCGGTCATGTCGGTCAGTCCTTTTTGTTATTTTTCAATCTTGATTGTGCTTAATGAACGGCCGGCTTGTCAAAGCAAAGCGTAAATAAAATGCCTCTTTAAGGAAGCGCCTTGCCCAAAGCACGGGCCCGATCCCGCTGTGTTTTTTCACCTTTAATTACCGATATCAGCGAAAGGAGCCAAAGTGACCTCTTCTGTTTCCGGCACCACCATCATGGTGCTGGCCTGCCTGATTGTCAGTATGGGGCAGCTCAGCCTGGGGCTGGTGTTTCCGGTACTGCCGGGTATCAGTCAGGCCCTGAGCGAGGATCCGGAACGGGTGCAGTGGCTGATCTCTGCCTATCTGCTGGCCTTTGGTCCGGTGCAGCTGCTTTATGGCCCGCTCAGCGATGCGCGTGGCCGGCGCCCGGTGCTGCTGGCCGGTCTGGCACTGGCGCTGGCGGGCGTGGGCCTGTGCCTGCTGCCCGATGCCAGCTTTGAATGGTTGCTGGCGGGACGTCTGCTGCAGGGACTGGGGGCGGGGTGTGGCGCCGTGGTGTCCCGGGCCATGCTGCGCGACAGTTTTGAGGGGCCGGCGCTGCGTAACGCGTTGTCGTACATGGCCATGGCGGCGGCGATCACGCCGGTGCTGGCCCCGGCGCTGGGGGGCATGCTGGGTGACTACGCCGGCTGGCAAAGCGTGTTTGTTGCCATGCTGCTGTATCTGGCACTGCTGTGGCTGGTGTTGCTGACCCGGTTTCGGGAAACCCACCGCGGACCGCGCCTGAGCCTGCATCCGGTGCGTATTATCAACAGTTACCGGACATTGCTGGGCCAGCGCCACTTTCTCGGTCACGGCGGCATGCTCTGGGGGCAGTTTGCGCTGATGATGACCTCGGTGTCGGTGCTGCCTTATGTGATGCAGCATCAGATTGGCATGAGCGCGGCAGAGTATGGCCGCTGGGCGCTGTTGCCGGCGCTGGGGCTACTGTTGGGGGGCATTATCAACAACCGCATTCAGTTCTGGGTACGGGCCGAGCAGGTGCTGCGCATCAGCCCCTTTATACAGCTGGCGGCGGGACTGTGGATCATGCTGATGCCCCTTGAACCCTGGCTGATGGTGGTTGGGGTGTTTATTCAGGCTCTGGGCAACGGCATGGCCTTTCCCAACGCCATGAGCCGGCTGCTGGAGCCCTATAGGGACGCAGCAGGCTCGGCGGCGGCGTTGTCGGGGGCGATGCAGATGCTCAGTGCCAGTTTACTGACTGCGGCCCTGGCTCAGGCCGGCGTGGACACGGCATTCAGTCTGGGGCTGTGTGTGATGCTGGGAGCCCTGGTGCTGAAGGGACTGTCGGTGTTTGCCATTGGCCGTTTTTAGGCCGGCTGGGTCAGGCCGGGCACTGGTATTTTTGTGGCAGCCGCTGCAACAGCAGCAGGGCTGCGCCCGACAACAGCACTATCATCAGGCCACAGGATTCCCCCGCCGGCAGCGGCAGCCGTGCGGCCGTAAAAGAAGCACCGGCGGCCCCGGTCATCTGCACACAACCGAGCAGGGCGGCGGCCTTGCCGGCTTTGTCGGCAAAGGGAGCCATGGCGGAAGCCGAAGCGGCGCCCAGGGTCAGGGCAAAACCTGCCGAGCACAGTGCCATGGGCAGCATAAAGCCGGCGACACCGTGTCCGGCTTGTGTGCCAAACAGCATGGCGGCGCCCCCTGCCAGCTGTACTGCCGTGCCCAAGGCGGCCAGGCGGTGCCGGTCCAGTCGTCGGCTCAGGCGGGGCACGGTAAAGCTGGTGGCCATGATCAGCACGGCATTGCCGGCAAACACCAGGGCGAAGTCCCTTTCATTAAGCCCCATTTGCTCCATCAGCACCAGGGGAGCCAGGGTGACGTAGGTGAGCATGGTGCCCATGGCGGACAGACAGGCGATGCCGTAGGTGCGAAAGGCGCCATGTTGCCACAGCTGGCGATAGGAGCGGGTGCACAGCAGGGGCTGGCGCAGCGTGTGGGAGGGCCGGCTTTCCTGCAGGCGTCGCAGGCACAGCAGCAGGGTAAGCAGGGCGAACAGCGCCAGAAACAGAAAGTTGGCGCGCCAGCCCAGGTGCAGGGTCAGGCCGGCGCCCAGCAGCGGGGCGAGGGCAGGGGCCAGACAGAGAGTGCCATTGAGGTAACAATAGGCCCGCACGCAGTCATTGCCATTGAGCCGGTCGCGGACCACGGCAAAGACCACTACGGAGGCACCGCAGGCGCCCACCCCCTGGATCAGCCGTCCCAGCAGCAGGGTTGTCAGGCTCTGAGCCTGCACCGCCAGCAGGGCGCCGAATAAAAACAGCAGGGTGGCGGTCAGCGCCACCGGGCGCCGGCCGTAATTATCGGCCAGGGGGCCAAAACAGGGCTGTCCCAGCCCCAGCGCCAGAATAAACAGCGACAGGCTCACCTGGATATCCTGGGCACTGGCGGCAAACTGGCTGGCCATGGCGGGAATGGCGGGCAGGTAAATATCAATGCCCAGCGGGCCAAACAGGATCAGGGGCAGCAGCAGCAAGACCAGCCCGATAACGGAGTCTCTTTCCATGAAGTCCGCCTAGTTTGAATACTCGCTAGCAGTATAACGTCGCGAGCGGCGCTTTTGTCCGAATACAAAAAAGCCGCGCTTGAAAGCGCGGCTTTGGAATTCTTTATGAACGAAGTCTCTTACAGAGGAACTACGTTTTCAGCCTGAGGACCTTTCTGGCCTTGGGCTACGGTGAACTCAACGGACTGACCTTCAGCCAGGGTCTTGAAGCCCGGAGTCTGGATGGCGCTGAAGTGTACGAATACGTCAGGGCCTTGCTCTTGCTCGATGAAACCGAAACCTTTGGCTTCATTGAAGAACTTTACTTTACCTTTAACAGTGTTAGACATACCTAAATCCTGTAAACAAACTTGCTTGAGAAATCGACTTGAAAACACGGCCTTGACTTATGAAATACAGGACGAGGTACTACTAGGAACTTCGTAATGAACATAAATTCAGCGGTATTCTCAGAGCCGAAATCACTCTAACCGGTTACCTGATGGGGGTCAACAGGTATTTTTGTGAGCGGTAACGGCTTCACAAAACTTTCATCGACCCCCGTGCACGACCGGCCTGGCGTCGCAGCGCCGCGCCCGGCTGTTTATCTGCCCCAGGACAGATCCGCCCTGAACAACAGCTCAAAACGCAGGGTCACGCCGAACTCGGCATCGTAGTTCTGCTCCCGGGGAAAGTGCACCTCGGGAATAAAATCCACGAACAGAATTTCCCGGTGCAGGTTGCGCCGGTACTGGCTGAGCAGGTAATAGTCGTACAACTGCGGGTGCGATGCGCTGCGGCCCACGGCCACGACGGCATAGCGAATGGCGCTGCGGCTGCCCAGCAGCTGGTTGAGCTCAATGCCTTCGGAATATTCCAGGGTATCGACCTCCTCCTGCCACTGCACATTGGTAATAAAGCGCAGGTGATAAATATCGTTGAGCGGGCGGCCCAGATCCCAGCGGCTGCGCACCGAGTAACCTTCTTCGTTGAACCAGGAGGCCCTGCTCCAGGAGTCGAGTATCCAGGGGCCGTCGCTCAGCTGCCACTGGCGCTCGCCGGTAAAGCGCACGTAAGGATCCAGGGGCAGCCTGACCTTGATACCGGCGCCGGCATCAAAGCGCCAGTCTTGGCGTTTGTCCCTGTCACTGAGGCGGCGCAGGCCGAGCAGAAAGTCTTCGGTTCTGAAGTTGTTATTGCTGCGGGCGGTGTTGGCACCCTGCTCGGCCAGGCTGCCCTGGGATTCTTCCGGGTCGCTTTCAATCAGTATGCGTAATCGCTCCTTGGTGGTGGGCAGATCCAGCTTCACCCGCAGGGCGGTATCCCAGTCGTAACGGTTCCGTTCATGCCAGGTAAATTCCTGGCTGAAACGCAGATAAGAGCCGTTTTCTATGGTCAGGCTGTCGTCGGTGCCAAAGAAATTGTCAATGTTGCGGGAGCTGTTGTCGAGCCAGTTGGTCACGCTGTCGTGCATGGGGGTGATTTTTTCTTCCACCCAGTGGGGCAGATCGCTATCGTCTTCGTGACCGGCATGGCCAACCCCCAGTGGCAACAACAGCAGGGGCAGTAGCAAGAGTCTCATGGCAGTATCCTTTGCCCGGGGCCTTATACAAGCCTAGAAAACACTGGGCGGGAATACCATGAGCATGGGCCGGCGGCTACGGAATGGTGACATTGGAGACCCGGCCGGGAAGCGGCTTCTGAACATACAAAAAAGCCCCGCTTGCGCGAGGCTTTGAAGATGGTGCCCAGAGGCGGAATCGAACCACCGACACGGGGATTTTCAATCCCCTGCTCTACCGACTGAGCTATCTGGGCGTTGGGCTTTTACTTGAAAAGGCACCAAAAAATGGTGCCCAGAGGCGGAATCGAACCACCGACACGGGGATTTTCAATCCCCTGCTCTACCGACTGAGCTATCTGGGCGTTGGGCTTTTACTTGAAAAGGCACCAAAAAATGGTGCCCAGAGGCGGAATCGAACCACCGACACGGGGATTTTCAATCCCCTGCTCTACCGACTGAGCTATCTGGGCAACGGGGCGTCATTTAAATCGATCGCCCCTGGCAAGTCAACCGCTTTTTCCGGCCCTGGACGCGTTCGCTCAAGGCGTGAGCAAAGCGGCTATTTAATTGCCGGATGGCGGGGTGTAGCCTTCAATGTTGACGTCGGCGCCCTCAAACAGGTAGGCGATCATTTCCTTTTCGAGCAGCTGGCGATGCTCGGCGTTCATCATGTTCAGCTTTTTCTCGTTGATCAGCATGGTCTGCTTCTTCTGCCATTCGGACCAGGCTTCCTTGGAGATGTTGTCGTAAATGCGTTTGCCCAGTTCACCCGGATACATCTGAAAGTCCAGACCTTCGGCTTCTTTTTGTAAACGCTGGCAAAAAATGGTTCGGCTCATCATGTCCTCTTGTGCAGTTGCGGGTAGGCGAGCAGCTTTTTGGTGGCGGCTGCCAGGCCAACCGGTGCCGGTTGACGCAAGTTATACCAAAGACGCTCGTCACCCGCCATGACCTCGGCGGGAATGTGCGGCAATTGCACCCGCCAGGGGCTGATGTCGAGATGAAAATGGCTGAAGGTATGGCGAAAGCCGGGCAGAGGCTCGGGCTCGCCGGCCTCGGGAAAACGGGTCAGCCAGCGGCGCATGTCGTCTTCGTCGGTAAATTCCGGAAAACAGTAGAGTCCGCCCCACAGCCCCTGCGGCGGGCGCTGCACCAGCAGCAGCTGGTCGCCGCTTTGCAGCAGCGCAAAGCAGGCGCGCTTTTCCGGCTGTATCGTCTTTTTCGGCTTGGGCTCGGGAAAGGCGGTGGGGGTGCCCAGCTGTCGCGCCCGGCAGTCGGTGCTCACCGGGCAGCGCTCGCAGGCGGGCTTGCTGCGGGTGCAGATGGTGGCGCCCATGTCCATCATGGCCTGGTTGTACTGGCTCACGCCGTCGGCGGGGGTGAGCTCGGCCACCTTGTCCCAGAGCGCGTTTTCCACTTCCTTTTTTCCCGGCCAGCCTTTCTGCCCCAGCCAGCGGGTCAGCACCCGCTTGACGTTGCCGTCGAGAATGCCGTGATGCTGACCCAAAGACAGCGACAACACGGCGCCGGCGGTGGAGCGGCCGATGCCGGGCAGGCCCAGTACTTCCTCAAAGCGCTCGGGAAAACGTCCGTTATAGTGATCGCGAATGACCCGGGCGGCCTTGTGCAGGTTGCGGGCGCGGGCGTAGTAGCCCAGGCCGGTCCAGAGGTGCAGCACTTCGTCCTGATCGGCATCGGCCAGGCTGACCACATCGGGAAAGCGTGCCATAAAGCGCTGGTAGTAAGGGATCACGGTGCCGACCTGGGTTTGTTGCAGCATGATTTCCGACACCCATACCCGGTAGGGAGTCTTGTTTAACTGCCAGGGCAGGGTCTTTCGGCCGTGCAGCTCGTGCCAGGCCAGAATGCGTTGGGAAAAGGAAAGGCGGTTCACTGGAATGGTTGCGTGGTTTGGCATGGGAGCATTCGACCACAAGCCGGGCCGGGGCGCAAACCGGGTGGTGTTTATGGTTTGTTATTGCGATGTTTTCTGATACAAAAGAAAGGTTTTGTTGGCGCCCGCCACGTGGTAATTCAGAGAGACCCCTATGCAGCCGTTTTTTGCCCAGCGCTTTGCCAAGGTAGAGCCTTCCTTTATTCGAGAAATACTGAAAGTTGCCGTCAATCCGGAAGTGATCTCCTTTGCCGGCGGCCTGCCCAACCCCGAATTCTTTCCGAGCGAAGCACTGGAAGTGGCCACCGCCAAGGTGCTGCAGAACAAGGGCAACGGTGCGCTGCAATATGCGGCCACCGAGGGCTTTGGCCCGTTGCGGGAGTACATTGCCGAGCGCTACCGCAGCCAGCATGGCATGGTGGTGAACCCCGACAATATTCTGATCACCAACGGCTCCCAGCAGGCGCTGGATCTGATTGGCAAGGTACTGGTGGACGAGGGTTCCAGGCTGATCATCGAGGAGCCCGGCTACCTGGGCGCCATTCAGGCGCTGTCGGTGTATCAGCCGGCGTTTCAGGGCGTGTCGCTGAATGATGACGGCCCGGATCTGAACGAGCTGGACGCGTTGCTGGCCGAGCCCGGTCACGCCCGGCTGATGTACGGGGTAACCAACTTTCAGAATCCGTCGGGTCTGAGCTACAGCCTGGAAAAACGTCAGGCGGTGGCCGAGCGTCTGGTGCGCCACAATGTGCTGATGGTGGAAGACAACCCCTACGGTGAGCTGCGCTTTGAAGGCGAACATCTGCCGCCCATTGCCAAACTGGCGCCGGAAAACGTGGTGCTGCTGGGCTCCTTCTCCAAGGTGGTGGTGCCGTCCTTCCGTCTGGGCTGGATGCTGGTGCCCGACTGGCTGCGCCAGAAGCTCACCATCGCCAAGCAGGCCTCCGATCTGCATACCAACGGCTTCGTGCAGCAGGTGCTGTACAGCTACCTGCAGGACAACAGCCTGGATGCCCATATTGACCGCATTCGCACCGTGTACGGCGAGCAGAAAAAGGCCATGGAGCAGGCGCTGCTGCGCCATTGCCCGGGGCTGGACTTTACCCGCCCGGAAGGTGGCATGTTCCTGTGGCTGCGCCTGCCCGAGCACATCAGCGCCATGGAGCTGTTCAACCTGTCCATCAAGGAAAACGTGGCTTTTGTGCCCGGCCGGCCCTTCTATGTGCGTCCGGACATTCTCAACACCGCCCGCTTCAGTTATTCCGGATCCGATGCCGCCACTATTGAAGAGGGCATCGGCCGGTTTGGCCGGGTGATCCGCCAGATACTGTAACCGCAAGGGGCCCAAGGGCCCCTTTTCATTCCGGCAGCGAGGGCATCAGCGGCTGCTGCTTGACGGTTTTGGTCACTATGTAGGTGTAGTAGCGCTCTATGCCGAGGTCGGCGGCCAGCCAGTGGTCGATCAGGCGCTGATACTGATCGATGTCGTCACAGATGACCTTCAGCACATAATCCACGCCGCCGCCGGTGGCATAGCAGTCGGTAACCTTGTCACAGTCCTGCATGGCCCGCTCAAACCGGCGCATGGCCTCGGCACTGTGCCGGCCCAGGCTGACCTCCACCAGCACCGAGGTGCGGTTTTGCAGTAGGCCGGTGTCGATCACGGCGCCATAGCCGCGAATGATGCCGGCCTGCTCCAGCCGTTTTACCCGTTCCCAGCAGGGGCTGACCGACAGGTTGATGGCCTCGGCCAGGGCCGACTTGGTAATGCGGCCCCGGCGCTGCAATATCTGCAGTATCCGAATATCGTAACGATCCAGTCGCACGGTGCCGCCCTTTATCACGTTCATGGCATCGTCACCTTTTTACAAACAGCCGGCGTGGGTAATGACACAGGGGTTCGCCGCCATTGCTGGTGATCACGATGCTTTCGGTGGTTTCCATGCCCCAGTCATCCAGCCACAGCCCGGGCATGAAGTGAAAGGTCATGCCCGGCTCCAGCAGGGTGTTGTCGGTGTTGCGCAGGCTCATGCTGCGTTCGCCCCAGTCCGGTGGGTAGCTCATGCCAATGGGATAGCCGCAACGGGCACCCTCCCGATCAAACCCGTACCTGGCGAGGGTGGCGTTGAGGGCGTTGGCGATGTCGGCACAGCGGTTGCCGGGCTGGGCCGCCGCCAGCCCGGCTTCCAGCCCGGCATTCAGCGCTTCTTCGGCACGCAGAAAGTTGTCGGTGGGCCGGCCCAGGTAAATGGTGCGCGACAGCACGCAGTGATAGCGCCGGTGGCAGCCCGCCAGCTCAAAAAAGGTGCCCTGATCCCGGCAAAAGGGCCGGTTGTCCCAGGTCAGGTGTGGTGCCGAGGCATCCGCGCCCGAGGGCAGCATGGGCACAATGGACGGATAATCGCCAAAGTGCCCCTCGTACCCTTCCATGGCCACCCGGTAGATTTCCGCCACCAGCAGGTGCTTGGGCAGCCCCGGCTCGATCATGTCCAGCGCGGCGGCGTGCATGCGCTCCACAATGCGGGCGGCAATGCGCATGTAGCGCAGCTCGGTCTCCGACTTGATGGCCCGGCACCAGTTGACCAGGGCGGTGGCGTCCACCAGCTCGGCATCGGGCAGGTTGTCGTGCAGGGCCTGCCAGGCCGCCGGCGTAAAGTAATAATTGTCCATTTCAATGCCGATACGGCCATAACCCCGGTCATGGGGTTTGAGATACTGGTTGGCCAGGTATTCCATGGCGTTCATCGGCGGGTTCATCACGTAGTAGTCCGGGTACCACAGAATGTTCTCTTCCTGCAGCCAGACGGTGCGGCGGGCGCCGTTGGCATCCATCTGCCGGCCAAACCACAGCGGCTCGCCGTCCAGGTGTACCACCGCCGCCTGAGGTGTATAAAAGGACCAGCCGTCGTAACCGGTCAGCCAGGCGATGTTGGCCGGGTCGTGCACGATCAGGGTCTGAATATCGCGTGTCAGCATGTCGGCCCTGACTCTGGCTAGGCGCTGCTGATACTCCTCGTATGAAAAAGCGGGGATCTGTGTGTGCATGGCTGCCCCCTGTGTGAGTGTAAGGGCCCGCTAGCGGGACTCACCCCAGTACAGTTCAGCCGGCCGATGAGTGTCAAATCGGCCGGCTTTCCGCCCCCGGCCAGCGGACCGGGCCTTGCTGCCTGCCGCCACCGTCCCGGTCGTATTGTGACGGGATTCATATGTTTCCTGAGTGTTGCCGTGAAAAACCTTAAAAGTTTTTTAAATATTGCACTTTTTGTGAGGTGGATCACGCGAAATGCTTGCCAGTGGATCATTATGGTTGCTGCGCTGTTTTTTGAATGTAAAATCCGGGCGCTTAGTAAGTGACTGGTTAAGTTATCTACAAAAATTACAAACAGCAGATAAATGATTTGGCTTTTTCTGAGGACGTAGTAATGAAAGGCTCTCTTTCCACCCGGATTTTTACCGGGCTTTTTGTTGGCCTGCTGATCGGCAGTGCCATCCAGTATCTGTTCAAGGATGTTTCCCTGCTTAACGACGGGCTGGTGGGCCTGGCCGAGGGCCTGGGCGGCATGTTCGTGTCACTGATCAAGCTGATGGTGGTGCCGCTGGTTTACATCTCCATTGTCACCGGCATCTGTGAGCTGCGGGATATCGCCAGCTTCGGCCGTCTGGGCAGCAAGACCTTTGGTTTGTATATCGTCAACACCATGCTGTCGATCGCCGCCGCCATTCTGGTGGGTGTGATCTTCCAGCCCGGCCTGGGTGCCACTCTGCCCCACGGTGCCACCGGTGCCGTGGAGCTGACCACCACCGAAACCCCGGATCTGGGCGCCATGCTGGTGAATATCGTGCCCAGCAACCCGGTACAGGCCTTTGCCTCCGGCGACATGCTGCAAATCATCTTTATGGCCATTCTCACCGGCCTGGCCATTCAGGGCCTGGGCGCCACCGCGGCTCCGGCGGCCCGCGCCTTCCGCATGGCCAACGAGGTGATGATGAAACTGGTGGGCCTGGTAATGACCCTGGCCCCTTACGGTGTGTTCGCGCTGATGATAAGCCTGGGTGCCACCCTGGAAGCGGATACCCTGATGTCGGTGGCCGGTTATGTGGCCATGGTGGTGATGGTGCTGGCGTTCTGGATCCTGGTGGTATACCCGCTGGCGGTGTGGATGACCACCGGCATCAAGCCGGGCGTGTTCCGCCAGGCGACCCGGGAGCAGCTGCTGTTCTCCCTGTCTACCGCCAGCTCCAACGCCACCATTCCGGTGACCATGCGTACTCTCACCGAGAAACTGGGCGTCTCCCGCGCCATTGCCGGCTTTGGTGTGCCCCTGGGCGCCACCATCAACATGTCCGGCTCTGCCATTTACATTACTCTGGCCGCGATCTTTGCCGCCAATATCTCCGGTACGCCGATTCCTGCCGGTGATCTGCTGACCGTGGGCATTACCGTGCTGCTGATGTCGGTGGGTGTGGGTGGTGTGCCCGGTGGCGCCGTGGTCATGGCCGGCGTGTTGCTGCACCAGATGGGCCTGCCGGTGGAAGCCATGGCCATCATCATGGCGGTGGACCGGATCAACGACATGTTCTGCACCTCGTCCAACGTGGTGGGCGACACCGCCGTCAATACCATAGTGGCCAAGCTTGAAGGCAACCCGGACAGCATCGAGGCTGCCGAGCCGGCCCGCAGCAAGTAAGCATCAGAGAATATGAAAAACCGCCCTCGGGCGGTTTTTTTGTTATTCGGGCTGAGCGGTGGGATTGGGCACGGGAAAAACACGGTCGTAGGCCAGATTGTAGAAAAAGGCGTAAACCAGATAGAAGGCGGCCATGGCGATGTCCATCACAAAGGCCTCCCACAGGCTGATGCCCAGATACCAGGCGATCATCGGCAGAAACAGCAGCAGCAGGCCGCCTTCAAACAACAGGGCGTGCAACACCCGGATCAGCGTGGTCTTGCGTACATCCCCGCGCAGCCGCAGCATGGCGTGATCGAACAACAGGTTGTAGAGATAGTTCCACACGGTTGCGATCAGCGAGCCTGCGACCGCCAGCACGCCCATCAAATGAAATTCAAAGCCGAACACCAGGCTTGCCAGCGGGGTGAAAATCACGAGGCCGAGCAGCTCAAAACCCAGGGTATGGCGAAGGCGATCTTTGGTGGTGCGCATAAAAACTCCTGCAGAATATGCCTGTTTGAATCGCCATTCTATCTGCTATTGTTCACTTAAAAAGTTAGTAAGTATCGGTTTTGAGGATAGATGAGCTTCTCTCTGGAACAGTTGCAGGCCTTTGTGGCCACCGTTGACACCGGCTCCTTCTCGGCCGCGGCCCGTCGTCTGGGCAAGGCCCAGTCGGTGGTGAGTACCGCCGTGGCCAATCTGGAAATCGATCTCGGCAATTCCCTGTTTGTGCGCACTGGCCGCTACCCCAGGCTGACTCCGGAAGGAGAGCGTTTGCTGGCGGAGGCGCGGGTGATCCTGGAGCGCTGCGAGCATTTTCGCGGCGTGGCCAGAAGCCTGGAGCAGGGAGTGGAAAGCCGGCTGGTGCTGGCGGTGGATGAACTGTACCCGTCCGAGCAGCTGGGGGCGCTGATGGACGAGTTTTCCCGCCGTTTTCCCACGGTGGAGCTGGAGCTGCTGTTTCCCCTGATGGAGGACGTCAGCCGCATGGTGCTGGAGGAGCGGGTGGATCTGGGCATTATGTGGCGGCAGGAAATTCTGCCCTCGGCGCTGAATTTTCACGCCCTGGGCCGGGTGCCGCTGAAGCTGGTGTGTGCTCCCGGTCATGCTCTGGCCGGCCAGCGGGTGGGCTGGGAAGAGCTCAAGCGCTACCGCCAGCTGATGGTGGCCACCCGTAACGACAGCGAAGAGAAGGTAAGGCTGCGGGTGGCGGCGGATGTGTGGTGGGTGGAGAGCCAGTGGGTAATCGTCGAGCTGGTGCAGCGCAATCTGGGCTGGGCCTTTGTGCCCGGGCATGTGGTGGCCGAGGCCCTGGCCCGTGGCCGGCTGGTGTCACCGACGCTGGAATTTGACAGTCAGGACTGGCCGGTGGCACTGGAGCTGGTGTGGCACAAGCAGCGGCCCCTGGGCAAGGCCGCCGCCTGGCTGAAGGCGGCGGCGATCGGCGCGGCTCAGTCGGCCAGCTCGTAGGGCAGGGGGCGCAGCCGCAGCCGGCTGTCGGGCTGCTCCTTCACCCGAAGCACAGTATCGGCATCCAGATCCTTGTTGAGCACACTGGTCAGCAGGCAGTGGTTGCCCTGCTGGCATACGCTCAGTACGGTGCCGGCCCGGCGCCAGTTGTCGCCCAGTTGCAGCTCCAGATCCTGGTTGACGGCCACCTCGCCTTCAACCTCGCCTTCAAGAATGAACATGGCCTTCTTGTTGGCGCCCCGGTACTTGGCCCGGGCCACGGTTTCCTGGCCCATGTAGCAGCCCTTGTTAAAGCTGATGCCGCCAATGGCCTGCAGGTTGAGCATCTGGGGAATGTATTCGCCCTGGTGCTCGGCGCTCATGTCCGGCAGCCCGGCCTGAAGCATCAGGCCCTGCCATTCCTGCTCGTCGCCTTGAGGCAGCTCGGGCAGGACGGCGTCCTTGGGCAGCAGCAGCAGGGCGTGTTCGGCGGCCACCGGCATGACCACGCCGCCCTGCCACAGGTTGCCGTCGCCTACCTCATGGCTGAGCCAGTGGGACAGTCCCTCACCGGCCAGACCGCAGATCTGCCATTGGGCGCTGACGTCTTCGATATCGACCTTGGAGAACACCGCGAACTTTTTCAGCTCCGGCAGCTGGCGCGCCACCAGTGAACGGTTCAGCACCAGCAGCAGTTGCTCGCCCAGATTGGCCAGCCAGAAGCTGGCCCACAGCTTGCCCTTGCTGTCGCAGTGGCCGCCGGGGCAGGCGTCGCCGGCATTCAGGGCGGTCACATCACAGGTCACCTGGCCCTGCAGGTATTTGACCCGCTCGTCGCCGGTCAGGCTGATTACAGCCCGGTCGGTCAGCGGATAGAGTCGGGGAGAAGAGGCGATGGTAAACACGGGAACACCCTCTGTTTCATTCGTAAAGTGTGACCCTCATGGTAAAGACGGCCAAGTTATTTGTCAGTACTCATTCGACCTTATACCATGAGCTTTGTTTTGTTACATGGAAGCCGACATGCTCACTAGCACCGACAAACCCCGCCTGATCTGGGCATGCCGCCGGGGCATGCTGGAGCTGGATGTCATTCTGGCCCCCTTTGTGGAGCACGAATACGATGCCCTCGACGAAGCGCAGCAGGCCACCTTTCGCCGCCTGCTGGAGTGCGACGATCCGGACTTGTTTGCCTGGTTCATGGGCCACGACCGCTCCAGGGACGTCGCCCTGCAGGCCATGGTGAACCATATTCTTGAGCGTAACCAGATTCGCAATCAACGCTGAGCCGTCCCGGCTGCACCGGCTGTATTTGCTGGGTCTGGCCTTGTGCCTGTGGCTGCCGGCCGGGTTGCTGCTGGGCGTTGACCGGCTGCCCTGGTTCGCGCTGGGCTGGTTGCCGGCGGTGGTGCTGATGTGGCGCCGCAGCCGCGATTACCGGCCCGGCGGTGAGTTCAACGCCGGTGTGCTGACCCTCAATGGCCGCCGCGGTGAACTGTCCCGTTACAGCCGGGCCGGGCCCGGCTTTTTGCTGCTGGTGCTGAAGGGCGACCCCTGGCCGCCGCTGTGGCTGTTTCAGGACGCGGTACCCGACGCCGTGTACCGGCGCCTGGCGCGGCAACTGCTTTACCCGGACTGACGCCGGCGGTAGTTGGCGGGAGTGAGCACCGTGGGCTGCGGATTGTCCTGCTGCTCCGGGTAGTCCAGAGTGTAGTGCAGGCCGCGGGACTCCTTGCGTGCCATGGCCGACAGCACAATCAGCTCGGCCACCTGCACCAGGTTGCGCAGCTCCAGCAGGTTGTTGCTGACGCGGAAGTTGGCGTAATACTCCTGAATTTCCTGCTGCAACAGCTCGATGCGGCGTTTGGCCCGCTCCAGCCGCTTGTTGGAACGTACTATGCCCACATAGTCCCACATAAACAGCCTGAGCTCATGCCAGTTGTGGTGGATCACCACTTCCTCGTCGGAGTCGGTGACCTTGCTTTCATCCCACAGCGGCAGCATGGGCGGCTCCGGGGTGGTGGCGAGATGGGCCAGCATGTGCTCGCCGGCGGCGCGGGCGAACACGATGCACTCCAGCAGCGAGTTGGACGCCATGCGATTGGCGCCGTGCAGGCCGGTGTAGGAGACCTCGCCAATGGCGTAGAGGCCGTCGATATCGGTGCGGCCCTGGCGATCGACCATGACGCCGCCGCAGGTGTAGTGGGCGGCGGGCACCACCGGCATGGCCTGTTTGGTGATGTCGATGCCGACCTTGAGGCAGCGTTCGTAAATGGTGGGAAAGTGCTTGATGATGAAGTCGGCGGGCTTGTGGCTGATGTCGAGATACATGCAGTCGGCGCCCAGGCGCTTCATTTCGTGGTCGATGGCCCGGGCCACTATGTCCCGCGGTGCCAGCTCGCCACGTTCGTCGAAGTCGGGCATAAAGCGGCTGCCGTCCGGGCGCAGCAGGTGAGCGCCTTCGCCGCGCAGGGCCTCGGTGAGCAGGAAGTTGTTGTCGGCCGGATGATACAGGCTGGTGGGGTGGAACTGGTTGAACTCCATGTTGGCCACCCGGCAGCCGGCCCGCCAGGCCATGGCAATGCCGTCGCCGGAGCTCACATCCGGATTGGAGGTATACTGGTACACCTTTGACGCGCCGCCGGTGGCCATGGCCACGAACCTGGCGCGCACGGTTTCCACCCGCTCCTTGTTGCGGTTCCACACATAGGCGCCCAGTACCCGGTTGCCGGGCAGGCCGAGCTTGGCGGTGGTGATCAGATCCAGGGCGTTGACCCGTTCCAGTATGTGAATGTTGGGGTGGCGCTTGACCTGCTCGATCAGCGTGGTCTGCACCGCCCGGCCGGTGGCGTCGGCGGCATGGAAAATGCGTCGGTGGCTGTGGCCGCCTTCCCGGGTCAGGTGATAGCTGGGCTCGCCCTGTGCCGACTCTTCGGTATCAAAGGGCACGCCCTGGCCGATCAGCCACTGAATGGCGTCGGGGGCATTGCGGGCGGTGAACTCCACCACGGCTTCATCGCACAGGCCGGCGCCGGCGATCAGGGTGTCGGCCACATGGGATTCGATGCTGTCGGTTTCGTCAAAAACGGCGGCAATGCCTCCCTGGGCATAAAGGGTGGCCCCTTCGGCGAGCGGTCCTTTGCACAGCACATGCACACGCGCGTGACTGGCCAGTTTCAGCGCCAGAGACAGGCCGGCGGCACCGCTGCCAATGATGAGCACGTCGCAGAGGTATTCAACGGGATCCTTCATAAAGTATCATTGGCTCGAAATGGAGAGTCTTTGCATGTTATCCCATGCGTTCCTTTCGCGCAGCCGTATTTGGCTTTTCCAAATGAGTTCAGAACTTTTTCCCGCCGGTGGAGTCCATTAAGGTACGCTTGTGACGGGCTGGTGGTCAGAGACCGAAAGAATCGGAGGGTACGCGGCTCGTATGAGCGAAAATTTGACGGATCAGCAATTGATCGAGCGGGTTCAGTGGGGCGACAAAAATGCATACAACCTGCTGGTGAAAAAATATCAGTACAAAGTGGCGAACCTGGTGTCCCGTTACGTGTCCAACCCCGGAGACGTACCCGATGTGACCCAGGAGGCCTTTATCAAGGCCTATCGGGCATTGCCCGGCTTTCGTGGCGACAGTGCCTTTTTCACCTGGCTGTATCGCATTGCGGTGAACACCGCCAAGAATCATCTGGTGTCGCAGCGGCGGCGCCCGCCGGGCTCGGACGTGGAAGTGGACGATGCCGAGTATTACGGCGGCGGCGATGCCCTCAAGGAGCTGGCCTCGCCGGAAAACCTGATGCTGACCGAAGAAATTCGCCGGGCCGTGTTCGAGACCATAGACGGGCTGCCGGAAGACTTGAAAACGGCAATCACACTGCGGGAACTGGAAGGGATGAGCTACGAAGACATTGCGAGTGTTATGGAGTGTCCGGTAGGCACGGTTCGCTCGCGCATTTTTCGGGCTCGGGAAGCGATCGACAAGCGGGTGACCCCCTTGCTTCGGAATTGAACGGGGAAGTGTTATGGCTAACAAAGAGCAAATATCGGCACTGGTAGACGGAGAAATTCAGGACAGGGTGTTGCTGGAGCAGGTGGCCGGCAACAAGGAGCTGGCTGACACCTTTGGCCGCTATCACCTGTACGGCGATGCCCTGCGCAACGAGTTGCCCGAACGCATGACGTTTGATCTGAGCGATCGTGTGATGGCGGCGCTGGAGCAGGAAGCCCCGCTTACCGCTGCCAACGACAGCAGTGCCGGAGACAGCAACGCCGAGCCGGTGTCAGCTACCGTGGTGCGGCCGGGCTTTGGCCTCGGTCGGCTCAAACCGGCCCTGCGTCATGCCGGCCAGTTTGCCATTGCCGCTTCCGTGTCGGCGGCGGTGATCTTCGGGGTGCAGCATTACAGCCAGCCTTCGGCCGTGCCGTCGCCGGTGCTCAATACCGTGCCCCTGAGCGGCGGCGCCGCCCCGGTGAGCCTGAACTATCAGAATGATGCCCAGCAGCGGGCCAGCGAGCAGCAGCTGCTGGAGCAGGAGCGGCGCATCAACGCCCTGCTGATGGACCATGAACTGCAGCAACGGCTGCGTCAGAACTGAGGTGACGGTTTCTTGATGTATCACGGACTGCGCGCCGCACTGGTGTTGTTGCTGGTGGCGGCGTGGCCTGCCGGGGCCGCCATGGAGGCCGACCCGGCCCAGCTGCTGCAACGCATGCAGCAGGCCTACCGGCAACTGAACTTTGAACTGACCCTGGTGGACTCGAGTATCGGCGAGCCCGAGCCCAAGCGGCTTACCCGGGGCCATGTCAATGGTCAGGCGCTGACCCACCTGCTGCACCTGAACGGTCGCCCCCGGGAATTTGTGCAGCGGGACGACGAAACCAGCTTTTTTGACTACGGCCCGGAAGGTTACACCCTGCGTGACTCCCGCCTGCCGGGGCTGTTTACCCGTGTGCAGCATTTACCCCTGGAGCATTTATACCAACACTACGATGCGGTGATCGCCGGACGCAGCCGGGTGCTGGGGCGGACCGCCAATCTGGTGCGGCTGCTGCCCAGGGCCGAGCGCTGTTACGGTTATGTGCTGTGGCTGGATCAGCAGACCGGGCTGTTGCTGCGCCTCGATACCCTCGATCATGAAGCCACCCTGGTGGCCCAGAGCATGGGGGTGGCGCTGACCATCAGTGAACAACCGGCGCCGGTGCTGCAGGAATTGCAGGATATTCGCCTGCCGCCCGCCATGCCGCTGGCCGAAGCTCAGCCGGAAACCGGGGCGCCGACCTGGCGAACCGGCTGGTTGCCGAAAGGCTTTGAGGTGCGCACCCAGAACCGGCACCGGCTGCCCCTCACCGAGCAACCGGTGGACTACCTGATGGCGTCCAACGGCGTGGTGGATGTGTCCGTCTATGTGGCCGAGACCCAGGTCAGCGAGCCCCGTCAGCAACTGGTGCGCCAGGGCGCCACTCACCTGGTGAGCCTGGTCGGTCCGGGGCGGCTGGAAGTGACCGTGGTGGGCGATGTGCCCGCCGATATCGCCCGGCGCATTGCCGAGTCGGTCACGGCAAACAAGGTGGCGGAGACGCGGGAATGATTGAGGAAATCGCCACCGTGACCGCCGTGCATTCAGGGAGCGTGGAAGTGCGCTGTTTCAGCAAGTCGGCCTGTGGCCAGTGCCGGCAGAGCAACAACTGCGGTACCGGTCTGGTGTCGAAGGCGCTGCCGGGGCGTGACCATAGGTTTGTGATCGCCACCGGTCTCGAGCTCACCCCCGGCCAGCAGGTACGTATCGGCATTCCCGAGCACAGCCTGATCACCGGCGCCCTGCTGGTATACCTGCTGCCGCTGCTGTGCCTGCTGGCGGGCGGTCTGCTGGCCGGCTGGGCCGGGCTGGGCGAGGGCGCCAGCATTGTGGGAGTGCTGGCCGGTGGTGGCCTGGGCTTTGGTCTGGCGGCCAGGCTGTCCCGCCGGCGGGGCCATGATCAGCCGGTGATCCTGGGGCCGCTGATCCCGGTGGCCCGCACCGATTAGCCCGACTAAGGATTGGTCACTGTGCCGCGAATCCGGTAGAATCTCGCCTTTATTGTCGCCATTGACTACGGACGCCTTATCGCATCATGAAGCATATTCGTAATTTCTCCGTTATCGCTCACATCGACCACGGCAAATCGACCCTGTCCGATCGCCTGATCCAGGTATGTGGCGGCCTCACCGATAGGGAAATGCAGCAGCAGGTACTCGACTCCATGGATCTGGAACGCGAGCGCGGCATTACCATCAAGGCCCAGAGTGTGACCCTGAACTACCAGGCGCAGGACGGCAACCAGTACCAGCTCAACTTCATCGACACGCCCGGGCACGTGGACTTCTCCTACGAGGTGTCCCGCTCGTTGGCCGCCTGCGAAGGGGCGCTGCTGGTGGTGGATGCCGGTCAGGGGGTTGAGGCACAGACTCTGGCCAACTGTTACACCGCGCTGGACATGAACCTGGAAGTGGTGCCGGTGCTGAACAAGATAGACCTGCCCCAGGCTGAGCCGGAGCGGGTGGCGGAAGAGATCGAGGACATCGTCGGCATCGACGCCCTCGACGCGGTGCGCTGCTCCGCCAAGACCGGCCTGGGGGTGGATCAGGTGCTGGAAACCATCGTCCAGAAGATTCCGGCACCGGAAGGCAACCCGGACGGCCCGCTGCAGGCGCTGATCATCGACTCCTGGTTTGACTCCTACCTGGGGGTGGTGTCGCTGGTACGCATCAAGCATGGCAGCCTGAAAAAGCACGACAAGATCAAGGTGATGAGCACCGGTCAGGTATGGGGCGTGGACCGTATCGGCATCTTTACCCCCAAGCAGAAGGACACCGACGGCCTCAACTGCGGCGAAGTGGGCTGGGTGGTGTGCGGCATCAAGGATATTCACGGCGCGCCCGTGGGCGATACCCTGACCCTGGCCAAGCACGGCGCCGACAAGCCGCTGCCAGGCTTTCAGAAGGTCAAGCCGCAGGTCTATGCCGGTCTGTTCCCCATTTCCAGCGACGACTACGAGGCCTTCCGCGACGCCCTCGACAAGCTGGCGCTGAACGACGCCTCGCTGTTCTATGAGCCGGAAACCTCCAATGCGCTGGGTTTTGGTTTCCGTTGCGGCTTCCTTGGCATGCTGCACATGGAGATCATTCAGGAGCGGCTGGAGCGGGAATACGATCTGGACCTGATCACCACGGCACCCACTGTGGTGTATGAAGTGGTCAAGACCGACGGTGAGGTGATTTACATCGACAGTCCGTCCCAGTTGCCGGCGGTGAACAACATCGAGGAGATTCACGAGCCCATTGCCGAGTGTCACATTCTGGTGCCTCAGGAATACCTGGGCAACGTCATCACCCTGTGCATCGAAAAGCGCGGCGTGCAGACCAACATGGTCTATCACGGCAATCAGGTGGCGTTGACCTACGAGATCCCCATGGCGGAAGTGGTGCTCGACTTCTTTGACCGGCTGAAGTCCACCAGCCGCGGCTATGCCTCGCTGGATTACGGCTTCAAGCGCTTTGAAGCGGCCGACATGGTGCGCCTCGATATTCTGATTAACGGCGACCGGGTCGACGCCCTGGCGATCATTACTCACAAGGAAAATGCCCAGTTCCGTGGCCGCCAGCTGGTGGAGAAGATGCGCGAGCTGATCCCGCGACAGATGTTCGACATCGCCATTCAGGCGGCCATCGGCAACCAGATCATCGCCCGCAGCACCGTCAAGGCCCTGCGCAAGGACGTGACCGCCAAGTGTTACGGCGGTGACGTCAGCCGCAAGAAAAAGCTGCTGGCCAAGCAGAAGGAAGGCAAGAAGCGCATGAAATCCCTGGGCCGGGTCGACATTCCGCAGGATGCCTTCCTCGCCATTCTGCACGTAGGTAAGGACAAGTAACCATGGCAAGTACCTTTGCCCTGATCCTGGTGCTGGTGACTCTGGTGACCGGCATCATCTGGGCCTGTGACAAGTGGATCTGGGCGCCCCAGCGCGGGCGCCGGCTGGCCGAGGCACAACAGAGCCACGGCAACCGGGTGGACGCGGCGGCACTGGCCAAGGCCGCCGCCACCCCCGGCTGGATTGAGCAGGCCAGGTCCATCTTTCCGGTGATCGCGGCGGTACTGGTACTGCGCTCCTTTATCTATGAGCCGTTTCAGATACCGTCCGGCTCCATGATGCCCACCCTGCTGGTAGGCGACTTCATTCTGGTGGAGAAATTCTCTTACGGCCTGAAGGAGCCGGTCACCAACACCACCCTTGTTCCCACCGGCAAGCCGGAGCGGGGCGACATTGCGGTGTTCAAGTATCCGGAAAACCCGCGCATCGACTACATCAAGCGCATCGTGGGGCTGCCCGGAGACCATATTGTCTACCGCGACAAGCAATTGTTTATCAGGCCCGCCTGCGACGGCGACGATTGTCCCGGCTATGCCCCGGTGCCGCTCAAATACGAGCAAAGCGGCGAGTTTACCCAGATGGGCATTCCCCTGGCCCGCTTCAGCGAGCGCCTGACCGAGCGCCCGCACGATGTGCTGCAAAACCCGCTGCTGCCGGACCGGGTGTCCATGTATCATCGCCAGCCGGGCACCGCCGCCAACGAGTGGATCGTCCCCGAAGGTCACTACTTTGCTCTGGGTGACAACCGCGACAACAGTACCGACAGCCGCTTCTGGGGCTTTGTGCCCGAGGCCAACCTGGTGGGCAAGGCGGTCGCCATCTGGATAAGCTTTGAGTTTGATCGCAACGCCGACAGCTGGCTGCCTTCCTGGGTGCCGAGCGATGTGCGTTTCAGCCGAATAGGCGCAATTCACTGATGAAAAAACTGAATAACCTGCAAAAAAAACTGGGCCATACCTTTAATGACGAGGCGCTGCTGGTGCGGGCGCTGACCCACCGCAGTGCCGGCTCCCGCCACAACGAGCGGCTGGAGTTTCTGGGCGACTCCATTCTCAGCATGGTGATCGCCGACGCCCTGTTCCATCGTTTTCCCAAGGTCAACGAAGGTGACATGTCACGCATGCGCGCCACCCTGGTGCGGGAAAAAACCCTGGCCGAGCTGGCCCGGGACTTTGAACTGGGTGAATACCTGATCCTCGGGCCCGGTGAACTCAAAAGCGGCGGTTACCGCCGGGAGTCGATCCTGGCCGATGCGGTAGAGGCGCTGATCGGCGCCATTTACCTCGACAGCGGCATCGAGCGCATTACCGAGCTGCTGCTGAGCTGGTATGACGGCCGGCTCAGCGACATTCAGCCCGGCGTGGAGCAAAAGGATCCCAAAACCCGGCTGCAGGAGCTGCTGCAGGGCAAGCGCAAGCCGCTGCCCAGCTATGAAGTGGTCGACGTGATTGGCGAAGCCCACAATCAGAAATTTACCGTGCACTGCATTGTGGACGGCCTGGCCGAGCCCGTGGTGGGCGTGGGCACCAGCCGGCGCAAGGCAGAGCAGGCGGCGGCCGAGCAGGCCCTGGATACCTTGTTATGAGCGAACAACAGCAAACCTATTGCGGCTTTGTGGCCATCGTCGGCCGCCCCAACGTGGGCAAGTCCACCCTGCTGAACCGGCTGCTGGGGCAGAAGGTCAGCATTACCTCGAAAAAACCCCAGACCACCCGCCACCGCATCATGGGCATCGACACCGATGGCGCCCATCAGGTGGTCTATGTCGACACCCCCGGGCTGCACATCGAGGAAAAGCGCGCCATCAACCGGCTGATGAACCGGGCGGCTTCCAGTTCCCTGGGCGACGTGGAAATGGTGGTGTTCGTGGTCGACGGTACCCAGTGGACCAAGGACGACGACATGGTGCTGAACAAGCTGCGGCGCATGCACTGTCCCGTGGTACTGGCGATCAACAAGATCGACAACGTGGAAAGCAAGGAGGTGCTGCTGCCGCACATGCAGTGGCTGGCGCAGCAAATGGACTTTGCCGATATCGTGCCGATCTCGGCGGAGAAGGGCACCAATGTGGACACCATCGCCAAACTGGCCAAGGCCCGGCTCAAGCCCTCGCTGCACTATTTTCCGGAAGACTACATCACCGACCGTTCTTCCCGCTTCATGGCGGCGGAGATCATTCGCGAGAAACTGATGCGCTTTACCGGCGACGAGCTGCCCTATTCGATCACCGTGGAGATCGAGCGCTATCAGACCGACGACAAGGGTGTGGTGCACATCAACGGTCTGATCCTGGTGGAGCGCAGCGGCCAGAAGCGCATGGTGATCGGCAACAAGGGCGACAAGCTGCGCACCATTGGCACCGAGGCGCGGCTGGATCTGGAACGGCTGCTGGAGCAGAAGGTCTATCTGGAACTGTGGGTCAAGGTCAAGTCCGGCTGGGCCGATGACGAGCGCGCCCTGCGCAGCCTGGGTTACGGCGACGACTGAGCATGGCGCAGGCCGCCTTTGTCATTCACAGCCGCCCCTACCGGGAAACCAGTCAGCTGGTGGAAGTGTTTACCCGCGAGCAGGGGCGGCAGAGCCTGGTGGCCCGGGGCAGTCGCCAGCCCCGCTCGCCCCTCAAGGGGCTGCTGCAGCCCTTTGTGCCCCTGCGGCTCACCTTTGCCGGCAAGGGCGAACTGAAAACCCTGCACAGTGCCGAGGCCACGGGGCCGGCCATCCGGCTGGCCGGCCCGGCCCTCTACAGCGGCCTGTATCTCAACGAGCTCATTCATTATCTGCTGGAAGTGCAGACCCCCTTTGACGAGGTGTTCGACGTCTATCACGACACTCTGCAACAGCTGGCGCTGGGCAGTGCCCTTGAGCCCTGTTTGCGTCATTTCGAGTTTTATATGCTGAATGTGCTCGGCTACGGCGTGGATTTTACTCAGGATGCTCAAACCGGGGCAGCCGTTTCGGGCCGGGGCTGGTATGCTTACCGGCCCGAGGCCGGTTTTGTGGCGCTGGATGGCCCCGAACCCGGCGCCTATCGCGGCGACTGGCTGCTTGCCCTGGCCGGGCTCGAGCTGGAAACCCCCGAGGTGCTGGCGGCGGCCAAACGCTTCAGCCGTACCGCGCTGGCACCCTACCTGGAAGGACGAGTGCTGAAAAGCCGGGCCCTGTTTATCAAAGGAAAGAGAGGAAGTCCCAGTGAGTGAACTGTATTTGGGTGTGAACATCGACCATATCGCCACGCTGCGCAATGCCCGGGGCACCAGTTACCCGGACCCGGTCTACGCCGCCGCCATTGCCGAGCAGGCCGGCGCCGACGGCATTACCGTGCACCTGCGCGAGGATCGCCGGCACATTACCGACCGGGACGTGGAAATCCTGGCGGGTACCATTCAGACCAGAATGAACCTGGAAATGGCGGTGACCGAGGAAATGCTCGACATCGCCTGCCGTATCAAGCCGGCTTTTGTCTGCCTGGTGCCGGAAAAGCGCGAGGAAGTGACCACCGAGGGTGGTCTGGACGTGGCCGGCCAGCTCGGCAAGGTCACGGAGGCGGTCACCCGGCTGCGTGAGGCGGGCATCAAGGTGTCGTTGTTTATTGATGCCGACCGGGCCCAGATCGACGCCGCCGTGGCCACCGGTGCGCCCTACATTGAAATTCACACCGGTCGCTATGCCGATGCCACCGACGAGGCCGAACAACTGGCGGAGCTCAAGCGTATTGCCGCCTCCGCCTCCTATGCTCATGATGCCGGGCTCAAGGTCAACGGCGGCCACGGTCTGCACTATCACAACGTCAAACCCATCGCCGCCATTCCGGAAATGCTGGAGCTGAACATCGGCCACGCCATCATCGCCCGGGCCGCCTTTGACGGCCTGGAGCAGGCGGTACGCGATATGAAGCGCCTGCTGCGCGAAGCCAGACAGGGCGTCTAACCGTTCGTGAGGAGTGAGGGGACAGGAGTGAGGCGTCTCCTCACCCTTCACTCCTCACTCTCACAAAAAAGCTTTCGCTTCTTCCCGTATCTGTTCGATACGCTCTTCCAGCTCCAGCAATTCCGGTTCCAGCGTGTCCAGCGGTTGCTTGTCGAGCAGCGCCTGCTCCAGCCCGGACAGCAGTGACTGCAGCTGGGGCACGCCGCAGTAAAGAGTGCCGCCGTGCAGCTTGTGCAGGGGCGCGTAGAGCTCCTCGGCCTTCAGTTTGCCCGCCAGGGCCGCACTCAGCCGGGGCCTGAATTCGTCAAAGCTGTGCAGCAACAGGCTCAGCATTTCCCGGGCCAGTGTGTCCTTGCCGCCGGCCCGTTGCAGCGCCTGGGGCCAGTCGATCTGGCCGCTGGCCGCCGGCTTGCGGGCAAAGTGATTGATAATGCGCGCCAATATGGCCTCATCGATGGGCTTGGCCAGGTAGTCGTCCATGCCCTGGCCCAGCAGCCGGTCGCGCTCACCGGCAATGGCGTGGGCGGTTACCGCCACAATGGGGGTGCGGGCGTTGGGGCCGCCCTGGCGGCGAATTTCCTGCGTGGCCTGAATGCCGTCGAGCACCGGCATCTGAATGTCCATAAAAATGATGTCGTAGCGGTTGGCGGTGGCCAGATTGAGCGCCTCCCGTCCGTTGCGGCCGGTGTCCACCTGGCTGACCTGCTCGGCCAGCATGGCGCTGATCAGCTTGAGGTTGGCCGGGTTGTCATCCACCGCCAGCACCCGCATCGGCCGGCGGCTGGCCGGCGGCGGCAGGGCGATGGGCGCCACCGGCTCGTCGGCGGGGCGGCGCTGCTCGGTCAGGGCCTGGGCCAGCTTCTGGTAATGGGCCGGCTTGCTCAGGCAATAACTGGCGCCGGCCACCAGCAGCGAGTCGCTGAGGGTGGGATCGGTGGAGCTCAGCAGTATGATGGTCTTGTTGTTGAAGGAGAGCTGACGCTTGAGCTCCTGCTCGATCTGGCTGGGCAGGGCGTGGGGGCCAAAGCCGAGCAGGGCCACGTCCACCGGCTGTGCCGGCGAGGGCTCGTACAGCACCTGCATGCCCCATTCCCGCAGCAGGGCGCTGGTGGCGCGGCGGCTGAAGCCGTCCTCTTCCTGATAGAGCACCGTCTTGCCGCTGAGCTCGGACAGCGGCAGCGGCTCGGCCAGGGGCAGGGCGGCCTTGTCCAGCTCCAGGGTAAAGCTGAACACCGACCCCGATCCCGGCTCGGAGTAAAGCTCGATGTCACCGGCCATCTGGTGCACCAGCTTTTGCGTTATCACCAGCCCGAGGCCGGTGCCGCCATAGCGGCGGGAAATGCTGGAGTCGGCCTGGTTAAAGGCCTGAAACAGCTGGCGGCGCTGGCTGTCGGAAATGCCGATGCCGGTATCCTGCACGTGAATGCACAGCCCGCTGCGCTCGGGCAGGCTGGCGGGGCGGGCATCCACCCGCACGTCCACGTTGCCCTGCTCGGTAAATTTGATGGCGTTGCCCACCAGGTTGTTGAGCACCTGCTGCAGCCTGAGCGGATCGCCCACCAGGCTGTCGTGCACCGCGGCATCCACCCGCATGGACAGCTCCAGCCCCTTGTCGTGGGCGCTGGGCGCCAGCAGGGTCATCACCTCCTGCAGGGTGTCGCGCAGGGAAAAGGGGATCTGCTCCATTTTCAGCTTGCCCGCTTCCAGCTTGGAGAAGTCGAGAATATCGTTGATGATGCCGAGCAGGTTTCGGGCCGATTTTTCGATGGTCTTGAGGTAGTCGAGCTGGTTGGCGGTAAGCTTGGTTTTTTGCAACTGGCGGGCAAAGCCGATCACGCCGTTGAGCGGGGTGCGCAGCTCGTGGGACATGTTGGCCAGAAACTCGGTCTTGACCCGGGCGGCTTCCTGGGCCCGCTTCTTGGCCATGTCGAGCTCGATGTTCTGTATCTCGATCTGTTCCAGGGTTTCGCGCAGATCCGAGGTGGCCTGATCGATGTTCTGCTGCATTTCGTCGTGGTATTCCGACAACGACTTGGCCATGGCGTTGATGCCGTTTTTAAGCATCTCCAGCTCGCCGCTGAACTCGCCGCTCACCCGGGTATCGAGCCGGCCTTCCCGAATCTTGTAGACGGCGCTGACCATATCGGTGATGGGCTGGGACACCCCCTTGATCAGCCTGACCCCGAACAGGGCGCTCACGCACACCCCCAGCAGCACGATCAGGCCGGCAAAGAAGGTATCGCGATAATGCAGCAGCATGGCCGAGTCGTCGGTCAGCTGCATGGCCACATACCCCAGGGGCTGGGTGGAGGACTCCTCCCACAGGGCGTCGACCCGGGCCGTGTCAGTGAGTACCGGCGTGCGCAGAATAATGCCGCCTTCGCCGGTTTCCACACTGGTGGCGGCGGGAATGCCGGCACCGGCGGGCAGGCGCAGGCTGTTGAAATCCCGGTGGTAGTTGGAGGTCACCAGCAGCCGGCCCTCGGTGTCGAACAGGGCGATGGCGCTGACCAGCGGGCTGTTGTTGCGGTGAATGTTGCTGAGCAGGCGGTTGAGGGCTTCCCGGTTGCGACCGGACAGTGCCAGCTCGCTGGCCAGGGCCAGGGGTTCGATGACGTTGACCCCTTCCTGGATCAGCGCATCCTCCAGCTGCTGGTAACGGTTTACCGAGAAATACCCGGCCAGCAAAATGCCGATGATCAGGGTCGGAATAATGGTAAAGGCCAGTACCCGGGCTCGCAGGCCGTATTTGGTCATAGTGGGCTAATGTGGGACAATGCGCGTTCAAAAGACAGTAGACTTATGATGACATAGCCGGTTCGAGGGCTCCACGTTTTATGGTTCAGTTCTTCAAGGTCAAAAAGCCCGCTGTGCCGGCGCAGACACCGCTGGATATTCGCATTCTGGAACTCAATGGCCACGGCATGGGCGTGGCCCGCCACCAGGGCAAGCCGCTGTTTGTGGCCGGCGTACTGCCCGGTGAGGAAGTGCGGGTAAAACTGACCACCCAGACCAGCCGTTACGCCACCGCTACCCTGCAGAAGGTGCTCAAGGCCTCGCCCGAGCGGGTCCGGCCCTTTTGCAGCCATGCCGCTGACTGCGGCGGCTGCAACCTGCAGCAGGTGCCGCTCCCGGCCCAGCGCGCCCTCAAGCACAAGGCGGTGACCGGTCTGTTTGCCCGTCATGGCATTCATGCGCTGCCCGAGCCGGAATGGCTGAGCGGTGAGGGCCAGGGCTATCGCCGGGTGGCGCGGCTGGCCATTCGCCGCCAGGGCAAGGGCGTGGCCCTGGGGTTTCGCCAGCCCCAGTCTCACGAGCTGGTGGAGATAGCGCACTGCGGTGTGCTCACGCCGGCGCTTTCGAGCCTGATCGCTCCGTTGCGCCAGTTGCTCAACCGGCTGCGGGCCCTGCGTCAGCTGGGCCATCTCGAGCTTTATGACTCGGCCGAGGGCGTGGCCCTGCTGCTGCGCCACACCGGCACCCTGCCGGTGGCGGATCTGGACAGCCTGCTGGCCTTTGCCCAGGCGCGCACACTGGCGTTGTTTTTGCAGGATGATACCGCCAGACGCCCTTTACATGTTCCATTTCCGCTTTATTATCAGATAGATAATTTACGGCTCTGTTTTACCCCCGGCGACTTTATTCAGGTCAACGGTGCCCTCAATGAGGGCATGGTGCACCAGGCCATCGACTGGCTGGCGCCCGAGCCGGGCATGCCGGTACTGGATTTGTTCTGCGGCATCGGCAACTTCTGTCTGCCCCTGGCGGCCGCCGGCCACCCGGTGGTGGGGGTGGAAGGAGTGATGGAAATGGTGGAGCAGGCCCGGGGCAATGCCGAAGACAACCAACTGAGCCGGGCCCGTTTTTACCGGGCCGATCTGGCCGCCGACTTTACCGGCGAGCCCTGGGCCACGGAAGGCTTTGACCGAGTGCTGATCGATCCCGGCCGGGCCGGTGCCGAGCGGGTAATGCCCTATCTGGCCGAGCTGGCGCCCGAGCGGCTGCTGTATGTGTCGTGCAACCCCGCCACCCTGGCCCGGGACAGCGAAATCCTGCTGGCCGCCGGCTACCGCCTCGGCCGGCTCGGACTGATAGATATGTTTCCCCACACGCCCCATTGCGAGGCAATGGCGCTGTTCGAACGCTAAGGACGCTCAATGGTTTCAGTGCGCGATACTCACCTCAAGTCGACTTTCTTTCTTGACGAATGGGCCCAGGGACTGCCGCTGGATGCCAACGAGCGAGAGCAACTGAAGGCGGTGTATGAATACTGCGCGCGACTGGAGCCCTGTCAGCAGATAAGGGATCGTCTGCATGCCCAGGGGGTGGAAATGGTCGGCATTCTGCTGACCCTGAGCATGGATGCCGACACCCTGACGTCGGCCCTGCTTTATCCGTTTGTGGAGCAGGGAGCGCTGAGCCCGGAGCGGGTGCGGGAGGACTTCGGTGACAACATTCACCGCCTGCTGCAGGGCGTGGCCGACATGGAGGCGATTCGCTCGCTGCAGCACGTGCACGGCGACAAGGGTAACGAAGCCCAGGTCGACAAGGTGCGGCGCATGTTGCTGGCCATGGTAGAGGACGTGCGCGCCGTGGTGATCAAGCTGGCCGAGCGCATCACCTGCCTGCGCGAGGTCAAGCGTGCCGACGAGGAAACCCGGGTGCTGGTGGCCAAGGAGATCGCCAACATCTATGCGCCCCTGGCCAACCGGCTGGGTATCGGCCAGCTCAAATGGGAGCTGGAGGATCTGTCGTTTCGCTATCTGCACCCGGACACCTACAAGCGCATTGCCCACTTGCTGGATGAGAAGCGGCTGGCGCGGGAAGACTACATCAGCAATTTTGTCGCTACCCTGCAGGCGGCGCTGAAGGAGGCCGGGGTGGAGGCCGAAGTCTATGGCCGGCCCAAGCATATTTACAGCATCTGGCGCAAGATGCAGAAAAAGAACCTCGACTTCGACGAGCTGTTTGACGTGCGCGCGGTGCGGGTGGTGACCCACCGGCTGCAGGACTGCTACGCCGCGCTTGGCATAGTGCACACCCAGTGGCGTCACATTCCGCGGGAATTCGACGACTATGTTGCCAATCCCAAGCCCAACGGTTACCAGTCCATTCACACCGTGGTGATCGGCCCTGAGGGCAAGACGGTGGAGATTCAGATCCGCACCGATCAGATGCATCAGGATGCGGAGCTGGGGGTGGCGGCCCACTGGAAATACAAGGAAGGCACCGGCGGCGGCAGGCAGGGTGGTTTCGAGGAAAAGATCGCCTGGCTCAGAAAGCTGCTGGCCTGGCAGGAAGACATGGCCGAAAGCGGCTCTCTGGTGGACGAGCTGCGCAGCCAGGTGTTTGAAGACCGGGTGTACGTGTTTACCCCCAAGGGCGATGTGGTGGACATGCCCGCCGGCGCCACCCCCCTGGACTTTGCCTATTACGTGCACAGCCAGGTGGGCCACCGCTGCATCGGCGCCAAGGTGGACGGTCGCATCGTACCCTTTACCTATCAGCTGCAGACCGGCGATCAGGTGGAGATCATCACCCAGAAGCAGCCCAACCCCAGCCGTGACTGGATGAACCCCAACCAGGGCTTTCTGCGCACCGCCCGGGCCCGCTCCAAGGTGGCCACCTGGTTCAAGAAACAGGACAGGGACAAGAACATACTGGCCGGGCGCGAACTGCTCGACAAGGAGCTGGAGCGGCTGGGGCTGAGCTTTGCCAAGGTCGACAAAAAAGTGCTGGAGCGCTTTAACGTGACCAGCCTGGACGACCTGCTGGCGGGCATCGGCGGGGGCGATCTGCGCATCAACCAGCTGCTCAATCATCTGCAGAGCCAGCACAAGAAGCCCACCGACGCCGAGCAGGATCAGCAGGTGCTGCGCGAGCTGGAGCAGAAGGCCGCGAAAAAACAGGACAGCAAGCCCAGGGGCCACATAGTGGTGCAGGGAGTAGGCAACCTGCTGACCAATACCGCCCGCTGCTGCCAGCCCATTCCCGGCGATGAGATCATCGGCTTTATCACCCAGGGGCGGGGCATTTCCATTCACAGATCCGACTGTGATCAGCTCAAGGAGCTGACCGCCCAGCATCCGGAGCGGGTGGTGGAGGCGGTATGGGGTGAAGACAACGGCGGCGGCTATCAGCTGACGCTGCGGGTCGTGGCCAACGATCGTTCCGGCCTGTTGCGGGACATCACCACCATACTGGCCAACGAAAAAATCAATGTGATGGGGGTCAACAGCCGCTCCAACCGCAAGCAGCAGACCGCCACCATCGACATGGAGCTGGAAGTCTACAACATCGACACCCTGAGCCGGACCCTGGCCCGCATCAGCCAGCTGCCGGACATTCTGGAAGCCCGGCGGCTGTAGCTGGCCGCCCTTTTATGGCAACGGCTTACCCACTAGGGAGACACATGGAACAACATCATTATTCGCTGACCGATTTGCTGGCGATCATGGCCGCGTTGCGGGATCCGGAAAACGGCTGCCCCTGGGATCTGAAACAGGACTTCGCCAGCATAGTGCCGCATACCCTGGAAGAAGCCTACGAAGTGGCCGACACCATTGCCCGCCGGGCCTGGGACGAGTTGCCCGGGGAGCTCGGGGATCTGCTGTTTCAGGTGGTATTTTACGCCCGCCTGGGCGAGGAGCAGTCCCGTTTCAATTTTGGCGATGTGGTGCAGGCCATCAGCGCCAAGCTGGTCAGCCGCCATCCTCATGTGTTTGGCAACGCCCGTTTCGATGACGAGGCCGCCATCAAGGCCAACTGGGAGGCCACCAAGTCCGGGGAGCGCAAGGCACGCGATGCCGCGGCCACCAGTGCTCTGGATGACATTCCCCTGGCGCTGCCGGCGCTGACCCGGGCTCATAAAATCCAGAAGCGCTGCGCCGCCGTTGGGTTTGACTGGCGTGAGCTGCCACCGGTGGTGGACAAGATTCGGGAAGAGCTGGACGAAGTGATGGAGGAAGTGAACCGTCCCGAGCGCGATGCAGATCGTATCGCCGATGAGCTGGGGGACCTGTTGTTCGCCACCGTCAACCTGGTGCGTCACCTTCAGCAGGAGCCAGAAAGCGTGTTGCGCCGGGCCAACGACAAGTTCGAGCGCCGTTTTCGCGCCGTGGAGCAATTGCTCACCGCCGATGGCAAGGACAGCCGCGCCTGCTCGCTGGCAGAGCTGGACCATTACTGGAACCGGGTCAAGGACGGCGAGGGCTGAGCCGCTTAATGTTTGCCGGATCCGGCCGATAACCGGCACATAAAGGAGGAGCCATGACGCGTTTGCCCCTGTTGTTGCTGTGCTGTTGTTTGTCGGTGTCGGCGGCCGAGCCCCTGGCCACGGATGCTGCCACGCCTGCCACCCTGGCGGTGGATCTGGACGGGCTCAAGGCCGTGCCCCTGTACGAAGAAAGCGAGCTGATCGGGCTTATCAACCAGAACCGCCACCTGCAGCGGGTGCGGGATCAGGATGAGTGCCAGCTGGTGCAGGACATCGAGGCCCGGGCCGAGGTCCTGCGGCTGCCGTCCTACCAGTTTCTGTGGGGCGACATGCTGGCCTGGGGGGTGTGCGTGCCCGCCGAGCCGCGTCGGGGACTGCAAATGCTGTGGGCGGCGGCCCGCCAGGGACTGCCCGCGGCCCTGGAGCAACTGGGGCGTTACTATTATGCGGGCACCCTGGTGCAGCAAAACCGGGAGCGGGCCGAGCCGCTGATGCAGGAAGCGGCCAGCCTGGGGCTGGAAAAGGCACAGCTGACCTGGGCCGCCTGGCTGCTGGAGGGGGCCGGCAGCCCGCTGGACTATCCCCAGGCCTATTTGTGGCTCAAGCAGATTGTCACCGATGACAAAAGCCGCTACCGGCAAGCGGAGCGCCTGAGTCAGGGCCTGGCGGCGCGCATGCCGGCGCACACCGTCAAGGCATTGAACCACCAGCTGTTATACTGAGCCCGGTCGCCTTTTGGCATGACATTTAATGTCAGCCCGGGCATGAATGTGTATCATGTATATATGTTCGCCCCTCACTCGGATCCGTGACCCATGAAGCTGACCACCTATACCGACTTCGGCCTGCGGGCCCTGATGTATCTGGCCACCCTGCCGCGGGGCGAGCTCACCAGTGTGGCCCGGGTATCGGCACTGTACGATGTGTCGCGCAATCACATGGTCAAGGTGATCAATCAGCTGGCGCGGGAAGGCTACATTCACGCCCTGCGCGGCAAGAACGGCGGCATTCGCCTGGCTAAAGAGCCGAAAGACATCAATGTGGGTCGGGTGATCCGGCTGCTGGAGCACAACCTCAGGGGCATTGACTGTGGCAGTCCGGCCTGTCAGCTGGTGCCGGCCTGCCGGCTGAGGAACGCCCTGGGGCAGGCGATGGAGGCGTTCTTGCAGGTGATGGAGGGTTACACCCTGGCGGATCTGGTGGGCAACCGGGACGAGCTGATGACCATCTTCAGCCATCTGGAAGCGGAAAGCCTGCGCCGCAGCGCAGGCTGAACCTTGCTCAAGGGTGCCCCGGCAGGTAGTACTGGGGCTGCACCCGCACCTGCTTGATCACGTTGTTTTCCACTTCCAGGATCTCTATCGGGTAACCCGCCAGACGCAGGCCGATATTGGCCTCGGGAATGTCTTCCAGATACTCCAGAATAAGTCCGTTAAGAGAACGGGGGCCGTCGGTGGGCAGGTTCCAGTTCAGCTCCTTGTTCAGATCCCGAATGCTGGCGGAGCCTTCAATCAGGTAGGAGCCGTCGTCCTGGGGCTTGATCTCGTCGCTCAGGGTGGGGCTGATGGTGGTGGTGAAGTCACCCACTATTTCTTCCAGAATGTCATCCAGGGTGATCAGGCCCTGAATATCGCCGTACTCGTCCACAATCAGGCCAATGCGCTCCTTGTTGCGCTGGAATTTGAGCAACTGCACATTGAGCGGCGTGGCCTCGGGAATAAAATACAGTTCCCGGGCCGCCCGCATCAGGCTGGGCTTGCACAACTCCTCCTTGGCCAGCAGGCGCAGGGCGTCGCGGGCGTGAATAAAGCCCAGAGCATCGTCGATGTTGTCCCGGTACAGCAGCACCTTGGTGTGAGGGCTTTGCAGCAGGCGGCGGTTGATGCTCTTCCAGTCCTGAGTGATGTCGATGCCGTAGATCTCGTTGCGCGGCACCATGATGTCGTCCACCGTCACCTTTTCCAGATCCAGAATCGACACCAGCATGTCCTGGTGGCGGCGGGGAATAAGGCCTCCGGCCTCGTTGACGATGGTGCGCAATTCCTCAGAGGTGATGGCGGTGTCTTCGCCGCCCTTGGGGTTGATGCGAAACAGTGCCAGCAGGCCGTTGGAAATGGCGTTGATGGTCCACACCGCCGGATACAGCAGCACCATCAGGGGCCGCAGAATAATGGAGGCGGGAAAGGCCACCTTTTCCGGGTAGAGCGCGGCCAGGGTCTTGGGGGTGACTTCCGAGAAGATCAGCACCGCCAGGGTCAGGCCGATGGTGGCCACGGCCACGCCGTAGTCGCCAAACAGGCGAATGGCCAGCAGGGTGGCAATGGCGGAGGCCAGAATGTTGACCAGGTTGTTGCCTATCAGGATGAGGCCAATCAGGCGGTCCGGGCGTGACAGCAGCTTTTCAACCCGGGTGGCGGCCTTGTGGCGGCTTTGCACCAGGTGCCGCAACCGGTAACGGTTGAGCGACATCATGCCGGTTTCGGAGCTGGAGAAAAAGGCGGAAACAAACAGCAGTGCAATCAGGATGCCGGTAAGCGCACCCGTCGATATGTCGTCCAAACAGACCGTCCTGTGTAAAAAACCTGATCAATTTCTACGAGTTTGCCGAAAGTCTGTCAAGAACCGAGCAGAACTTCCCGCACGAAGCGGCTGCCAAAATAGGCCAGGGTCAGCAGCAGGCTGCCGGCCACGCTGGTCCAGATCACCTTGCGCCCCCGCCAGCCCAGGCGGTGATGGCCCCACAGCAGGCCCACATACACGCACCAGGCGATAATGGTGAGCACCGCCTTGTGTACCTTGCCAGGGCTGAACATTTCCTGCAAAAAGAACAGGCCGCTGGAAATGGACAGGGTCAGCAGTACTACGCCGGCAAAGATCAACCGGAACAGATAACGCTCCAGGGTCATCAGCGGCGGCATGGCGGGCAGGTTGGTGAGCTTGTGTTTCTTCAGCCGGTGGTCGAGAAAACCGAGCAGAATGGCCAGCAGGCAGGCAATGCCCAGCAGCGAGTAGGACATCAGTCCCAGGGTGATGTGCACCAGCACCTCGGGACGGGTTTCCAGATGCATGGTGTAATGGCCGGGCAGCAGCATGTCGGCCACCAGCAGCAGCAAGGCAAAACCGTACACCACCGGCATCAGCACCCAGACGTTGAAGCGGGTCACCAGCAGGGTCATCAGGCCGGCCACGATCAGACTGACCAGTGAGGCAACGTTAAGCATGCTCAGGTTCTGCCCCGGCACCAGCACCACCGTATTGACCAGCCAGGTGCCGTGCAGCAGCAGGGCACACACCGCGGCCAGCAGGCCGTAGCGGCGCCCCTGGTTGTGCGGGTTAAACAGGTTGTGCACGCAGGCAAAGGCCGCCAACAGGTAAAACGCCATCGCCAGAACAGCAAGCAGTTCCATAATGAATGTCAGCCATTTATCGGAAATATAAAAAGAAAGGCCAGTATACCCCCAAGGCCTTTGCCATCGCCAGCCGGCGCGCTTAAGTTCGGAGCGCAACTTGGTTATACTGGTCGCAATTTTCGCCATTTGCGGACGTAGTTCATGTTTGAGAATCTCACCGAAAGGCTGTCGCGCACGCTGAAAAACATCAGCGGCCGCGGACGCCTGACCGAAGACAATATCAAGGAAACCCTGCGCGAAGTGCGCATGGCTCTGCTCGAAGCCGACGTCGCCCTGCCGGTGGTGCGGGAGTTCGTCAACCGGGTCAAGGAACGGGCGGTGGGCCAGGAGGTTTCCAAGTCCCTGAGCCCGGGCCAGGCCTTTATCAAGATCGTCAACGCCGAGCTGGTGGCGGTGATGGGCGAGGCCAACGAAGCCCTCGACCTGGCGGTGAGCCCGCCGGCGGTGGTATTGATGGCGGGCCTGCAGGGGGCCGGTAAAACCACCTCGGTGGGCAAGCTGGCCAAGTACCTGAAGGAGCGGGAAAAGAAGAAGGTGCTGGTGGTCAGTGCCGACGTCTATCGTCCGGCGGCGATCAAGCAGCTCGAGACCCTGGCGGCGGATCTGGAGGTGGAATGCTTCCCCAGCGACATCAGCCAGAAGCCGGTGGACATCGGCCGCAACGCCGTGGAGCACGCCCGCAAGAAATTCTTTGACGTGGTGCTGGTGGATACCGCCGGTCGTCTGCATGTCGACGAAGACATGATGACCGAGATCCAGCAGTTGCACGCCGCCATCGAGCCGGTGGAAACCCTGTTCGTGGTGGACGCCATGACCGGTCAGGACGCCGCCAACACCGCCAAGGCCTTCAGCGAGGCGCTGCCGCTCACCGGGGTGATCCTCACCAAGGCCGACGGTGACGCCCGGGGCGGTGCTGCGCTGTCGGTGCGCCACATTACCGGCAAGCCGATCAAGTTTATCGGTATGGGTGAAAAGGTCGATGCCCTTGAACCCTTCCACCCGGACCGGGTGGCCTCGCGCATTCTGGGCATGGGCGACGTGCTGTCGCTGATCGACCAGATGGAGCGCTCGGTGGACAAGAACAAGGCCGCCGAAATGGCCCAGAAGCTCAAGAAGGGCAAGGGCTTTGATCTGGAAGACTTCCGTGACCAGCTGGTGCAGATGCGCAACATGGGCGGCATGATGAGCCTGATGGACAAGTTGCCGGGCATGAACCAGCTGCCCGACAACCTCAAGGATCAGGTCAACGACAAGCTCACCGTGCGCATGGAAGCCATCATCAACTCCATGACGCCGAAAGAGCGCCGTCATCCGGAGCTGATCAAGGGCAGCCGCAAGCGCCGTATTGCGCTGGGCTCGGGCACCGAGGTGCAGGAAGTGAACAAGCTGCTCAAGCAGTTCACCCAGATGCAGAAAATGATGAAGAAAATGTCCGGCAAGGGTGGCATGCGCAAGATGATGAGCCAGATGCAGGGCATGATGGGACCGGGGGGACTGGGCGGCGGTGGCCGTCGCGGGCCATTCTGACCGGACCACGAATTCTTCGCCGGCGGCTGCCGGCAGAAGGAAAGCAAGCTGCGCAGGCCCCCTTTTGGTTGCATTCTCACCTGATCGGAGTACAATTGCGCGGCTTATTTTAAGCCGGGGTTCGCATTGTTCGCGAACCTTGTTTGTTTCAAGTGAATAGAGGACGGTATGGTAACCATTCGTTTACAACGTGGTGGCGCGAAAAAGCGTCCGTTCTACCAGGTAGTAGTTGCAGACAGCCGCTACGCTCGCGATGGTCGTTTCATCGAGAAAGTAGGCTTCTTCAACCCGATCGCCGCCGGCCAGGCAGAAAAACTGCGTCTGGACCTGGAGCGCATCAACCACTGGGTAGCCCAGGGTGCAAGCCTCTCCGAGCGCGTGGCCAAGCTGGTCAAAGACGCTTCCAAAGCCGCCGCCTGAGCCGGTCGGGCGAGGAGTGAAAGGTGAGTGAACCTGTCATAGTAGGCCGCCTGGGCGCCGTTTACGGCATTAAGGGCTGGTTGAAAGTCAACTCCTTTACCGAACAGCCCGATGGCATTTTCGATTATCAGCCCTGGCTGATAAGAGATGGCAAAGGCTGGCGTGAAATTCAGGTCACTGGATGGAAACGCCACAACAAGAGCCTGATTTGCAAGCTGGCCGATATCGACCAGCGTGAAGAGGCTCAGGCACTGACCGGTGCCGACATCGCAGTCAGCGCCGAGGCTCTGCCCTCGCTGCCGGCGGATGAATTTTACTGGCGCGATCTGGTCGGTTGTCAGGTGAAAAACACCCAGGGGTATGACCTCGGTGTGGTGTCTCAGCTGATGGAAACCGGCTCCAACGACGTGCTGGTGGTCAAAGCCAATGCCAACGACGCATTTGGTCAACGGGAACGGTTGATTCCGTTTCTGGAACAACAGGTGATCAAGTCCGTGAACATTCAGGACCGAGTCATCGAAGTAGAGTGGGATCCGGATTTTTAATCCCGGTAGTCCTGCGCGGAGAGAATCATGTGGATAGGGGTCGTCAGCCTCTTCCCGGAGATGTTCCGGGCAGTCAGTGACTACGGGGTCACCGGTAGGGCCGTGAAAGAAGGCCTGCTGACATTTGAAAGCTGGAATCCGCGGGATTTCACCCGGGATAAACACCGCACTGTCGACGACAGACCCTACGGGGGCGGACCGGGCATGCTGATGATGGTGCAACCATTGCGCGACGCCATAGCGGCGGCGCGGGCAGCGGCGGGCGAGGGCGCCAGGGTAATTTACCTTTCCCCTCAGGGCCGCAGGCTGGATCAGCAGGGCGTGCGCGAGCTGGCAACTCAGGACAAATTAATCCTGGTGGCCGGACGCTATGAAGGTGTGGACGAGCGGGTAATAGAAGCCGATATCGACGAAGAATGGTCGGTGGGCGATTACGTGCTCAGTGGCGGCGAATTGCCGGCCATGGTGCTGATAGATGCGGTGGCCCGTCTGGTGCCCGGCGTATTGGGTGACATGGCCAGTGCGGAGCAGGACTCCTTCAGTGAAGGTTTGCTGGATCATCCTCACTACACCCGCCCCGAGCAGCTGGAGGGAATGGCCGTTCCCGAAGTGTTGCTCAGTGGCAACCACGCCGACATAGAGCGCTGGAGAATGCAGCAGTCGCTGGGCCGTACCTGGTTGAGAAGGCCGGAACTGCTTAACAACCTAGCTCTGACTGACGAGCAGGAACAGCTTCTTGCCCAATTTGTGCGCGAACAGCAGGACAAACAGTAGAGTTTTCAGTTTACCCTAGGTAAGGAAATATCATGAGCAACATCATCAAGCAGCTTGAAGAAGAACAACTGCGCAAGGACATTCCCGACTTTGGTCCGGGTGACACCGTGCGTGTACAGGTACGCGTTGTAGAAGGCGGCAAAGAGCGTCTGCAGGCTTACGAAGGCATCGTTATCGCCAAGCGTAACCGCGGTCTGCACTCTTCCTTCACCGTGCGCAAAATCTCCAACGGTGAAGGCGTTGAGCGTACCTTCCAGACTCACAGCCCGCTGATCGGCAGCGTGGAAGTGAAGCGTCGTGGCGCCGTGCGTCGTGCCAAGCTTTACTACCTGCGCGACCGCTCCGGCAAGTCTGCTCGTATCAAAGAGCGTCTCGCCACCAAATAAGCCGAACCGGCTGTCGAAAAGGGCCCGCATTTGCGGGCCTTTTTGTTTTCGGGCAGGCGCGTTATCATGCTTCAATTGTTTCTAATGTAACCAGGAATGCATCATGCCGATCACCGTGTGGGGGCTGGCCATCGCCCAGGCGCTGCTGGCCTCGGGCAATATTTTGCTGGTGTCGGTGTCGGCGCTGATCGGCCAGCAACTGGCCAGCGCGCCCTGGCAGATCACCCTGCCGGTGGCCTGCCAGTTTACCGGCCTGATCGCCGCCACCCTGCCGGCGGCACACCTGATGCAGCGGCTGGGCCGCAAGGCGGGCTTTGTGCTGGGCAACCTGTTCGGCTTGCTGGGGGCTTGGGTGGCGCTGCAGGGGCTGACGGCGACCAGCCTGATCCTGTTTGCCTGTGGCACCTTTCTCACCGGCATCGCCATCGGGGTGGGCCAGCAATACCGCTTTGCCGCGCTGGAAGCCTGCGACAGCGGCCGGCATGCCCGGGCCATCAGCCTGGTGATGGCCGGCGGCATACTGGCGGCGGTGATCGGCCCCAACCTGGCGGTGTGGTCCCAGGGCTGGCATGACGGCAGTGCCTATGCCGGTGCCTTTTACGGCCTGCTGGGCCTGTATGCGCTGGCGCTGCTGCTGATCCTGCTGCTGCCGTTGCCGGCGGCGACCCCGGTGCGGCCCGGCGAACGGCTGCGGGCCTACGGCGAGCTGTTTCGTCAGCCGCTGCTGCTGGCGGCGGTGGCTTCGGGCATGATCGGCTACGGCATCATGGTGCTGCTGATGACCGCCACGCCGCTGGCGATGGACGGTCACAGCCACGACTTTCCTGCCACCGCCATGGTGATCCAGTGGCATGTGCTGGGCATGTTTGTGCCGTCCTTTTTTACCGGCAATCTTATCCGCCGCTTTGGCACCCGCAAGGTCATTCTCTGGGGCTGTGCGGCGCTGCTGCTGAGTGTGCTGGTGAACCTGTCCGGCACCGGTTTCTGGCACTATTGGTGGGGGCTGCTATGGCTGGGCGTGGGCTGGAATTTCACCTTTATCGGCGCCACCCACCTGCTTACCTTCAGCTACCGGCCGGCAGAAAAGGCCAGAGTGCAGGGCATCAACGAGTTTATGGTGTTCAGCGCCGCCGCCCTCGGCAGTCTGTTTGCCGGCCAGGGCGTGGTGCTGCTGGGCTGGAGCGGTCTGAACCTGTTTGCCGTGCCCTGGATTTTGCTGGTATTCGCCCTGATCTGGCGGCTCAATATGCGGGAGCCGGTGGCAGCCTGATTCACAGCATAAAGTGCCGGGCCAGCAGGGCGGCGGTGAAACCGGTTTTCAGATAAAAGCCCCGGGGCCGGGTCTGAATATAACCGCCGTCGGGGCCGATGGCGTCGGTGAGGGCGCGACCGTTGGCGGCCTTGGGGCGCAGTTGCAGGGCCTGGCCGTGGCGGGCGGTGATCTCCTGCACCCGCCCCAGGCTTATCAGCTCCATGATCTCTTCCCAGTCCTGGCGCAGCAGCCATTCTTCTTCCTCACTCGGCGTCCACAGCAATGGCTGGCCAATCAGGCGATCACCGGGAGGGGTATGCCGTTCGCCAATCACCGGCACCCACAGCACCCGGGACAGCTTGTTGCGCACATTGCTGGTGTGCCAGGTCAGGCCGGCAATATCGAGCAGCGGCGCCACGCATACGAAGGTGGTTTCCAGTGGCCGGGCGGCGGCGTCCAGCGGAATGGTCTTGAGCTCTACCCCCAGCTCGGGAAAGTCCTGCTCGGGCTTGGACCCGGCGCTGGCGCCCAGGCTCAGCTCCAGTAACTGACCGATCCAGCCCTTGTCCCGGCGCAGGTTGGCCGGCACCGGCAATCCCCGTTCACCGGCCACCGCGGCCAGTGAACAACCGGCCAGTTGCCGGGCACGTTCCAGTAACGTTGCAACACTGTCGGGACGGGAAATCGGGGTGTTCAATTTTTCATCACCTTTTGTGTGGAGTGCCGTCGCCCGGGGGAACGGGGCGGCGCACGATCATATACCCGTTTTACTCAAGTATGAACATGCCGTTGCACAAGCTTATCCACAGAAAAACTGGATAACTGGCCGGGGACCGCCGGCACGCCTGAGTTTGCCGAAGTAAAGCCGAAAAACCGGAAAATTTTTGGCAAAGGTTCGGCGGGATTATACCCTGCCCTGTGGATAACATTGCGATGGTGAATTCTTGACCTAGGCAACTTATCAACATCGGGATCCACCTTTGCCGACCTGATCAAAGATCCAGATCGATCCTTTTTTTTGTTTTTATGATATTGTTTTACAAGTATTTATTTTATTTTTATCGATACAGATCACCTTCACTGAGCCATCGGGGTTAACAACTCGGTGCCGCCTATACCGCTTTTATCACAGTATTATCCACATGTTCTGGGGGAAACGAGACCCAGGGTCAGCTTTTTTTGTTTATAAGTATTGACAAAACACCGAGTTATTCAGTTCGTTAGTGGAAAAGAGCCGTGCAGGCTTGATTTGCCGGGAATGGGGGAATATGGAACAATCGATACCATGTTAGCTTTATAGTCTGGTGATTGCGTGATAGATGGCGACGGATTTCGTCCCAATGTAGGCATAGTGATCTGCAATCGCAAAGGCCAGGTATTGTGGGCCAGGCGCTATGGTCAGCACTCCTGGCAGTTTCCCCAGGGCGGCGTGGACGACGGCGAAAACCCCGAGCAGGCCATGTACCGGGAATTGTACGAGGAAATCGGACTCAAGCCCGAGAACGTGACCCTGCTGGCGGTGACCCGTCACTGGCTCAAGTACAAGCTGCCCAAGCGGCTGGTGCGCTGGGACAGCAATCCGGTCTGCATTGGCCAGAAACAGAAATGGTTTTTGCTGCGATTGGACTCGGATCATGAATCACACATCGAATTCGGCTGCCACGGGCATCCGGAGTTCGATGACTGGCGCTGGGTCAGCTATTGGTATCCGGTGCGTCAGGTGGTGTCTTTTAAACGGGAAGTATACCGGCGGGTGTTGCGGGAATTTGCCCCCATCGTAATGGCAGAAAGCCGTCAGCGGACCGACCAGGGGCGCCAGCGGGTGGAGCAGGGACGTCCGCGGGACGGACGCAGACGGCACAGGTAATAAAGGGGGAGCGGCAGTGTTAAGGGAACTGAGGGAAATCGTCCAGCGGGTCACGGCCAGCTCCGATCTGAACGAGGCCATGGCGGGGCTGGCACAACAGACCCGTCAGGCCATGCTGGTGGACTGCTGCTCCATCTATTTGCGCCGGGATGACGAACCCTGTTATCTGCTGGCCGCCACCGACGGCCTGGCGCCGGAGGCGGTGGGCCGGGCCCGCATTCCCCTGGGCGAAGGCATTGTTGGCCTGATCGGTGAAAAGGAAGAGCTGATCAACCTGGCCGATGCCCAGCACCACCCCAGCTTCAAATACCTGCCCGAAGCCCACGAAGACGAATTCCGCTCCTTTCTCGGTGCCCCGATTATTCATCAGCGCAAGACCCTTGGGGTGCTGGTGGTGCAGCAAAAGCAGGTGCGCCTGTTCGAGGAAGGGGAAGAGTCCTTTCTGGTAACCCTGGCGGCCCAGCTGGCCACCGTCATCGCCCATGCCGAGGCCAGGGGGAATCTCAAGTCCCGCAACTGGCACGGCATGCTGCGTGGCTTGGCCGGCTCACCCGGGGTAGCCATCGGCAAGGCCTGGGTATGGCGCCCCAGGGTGGAGCTCGATCGAGTGCGGGTGCGCCGGGCCGACGATTTGCCTCAGCAGCATCAGCGACTCGACAAGGTGTTACAGCAGGTGGAAGCCGAGCTCGATGGCATGGCGCTGCGCTTCAAGGAGTCCCAGGCCGGCGAGTCGATGGCGGTGTTTGAGGTGTACCAGTACATTCTCAAGGATCCGGTGTTTATCGGCCTGATCCGTGAGGAGATCGAGCACGGCTGGACCGCCGGCAGCGCGGTCAAGCGGGTATGCGAGAAGCAGATCGCCCAGTTTGCCAACATGGCCGACCCTTACCTGCGCGAGCGCGCCGCCGACATTCGGGATCTGGGCCAGCGGCTGCTGACCCGGCTGATCCACGAAGACGAGGGCCCGCTGGCGCTGTCTGAGCCCATTATTCTGGTGGCCGACGAGATCAGCGCCACCCTGATTGCCGAAATTCCCCGCAACAAGCTGAAGGCCATCGTCTCGGCCAGGGGCTCCATCAACTCCCACGCCGCCATTCTGGCCCGGGCCATGGGCATTCCGGCGGTCATGGGCATCGATCACTCCTTTGAACTGCTGGAAGATCGCCAGCTGGTGGTGGATGGCTACACCGGCGAGCTGCTGGTGGAGCCGGCGCCCTCGGTGCTGAAGGAATACCGCCGGGTGATCGCCGAAGAAGCCCAGATGGACGAACTGTTCGCCACGGTGCGCAAGGAGGCGTCACGCACCCAGGACGGGGTGCAGGTCTCGCTGTTGCTGAATGCCGGCCTCAGTGCCGACGCCGATATCGCCATGAACGACGCCGCCGACGGGGTGGGCCTGTTCCGTACCGAGATCCCCTTTATGATGCGGGATCGCTTTCCTTCCGAGCAGGAGCAGGTGCACAGCTACCGCCGGGTGCTCACCAGCTATGTGGGCAAGCCGGTGTGCATGCGCACCCTGGACGTGGGCGGCGACAAGCAGCTGCCCTATTTTCCCATCGTCGAGGAAAACCCCTTTCTCGGCTGGCGCGGCATTCGCCTGACCCTGGATCATCCGGAGATCTTTCTGGTGCAGCTCAAGGCCATGCTGCGGGCCAGCATCGGCCTCGATAACCTGTCGATCATGCTGCCCATGGTGGGCAGCCTGGATGAGGTGCGGGCGGCCCGCCGGCTGCTGGACCGGGCCTGGCGTGAGGTGTCGGCGGAAACCGCCGATGAGCAGGGCATTATTCGCTACCCCAGCCTGGGGGTGATGATTGAAGTGCCGTCGCTGCTGTATCAGCTGGGCGAGCTGGCGCCGCTGGTGGACTTCTGGTCGGTGGGCACCAACGATCTCACTCAATACCTGCTGGCGGTGGATCGCAACAACGGCCGGGTGGCCGACATTTACGACTCGCTGCACCCGGCGGTGCTGCGCGCCCTGCAGCAGATTATCGACACCGCCCGCAAACATGCCCGGCCGGTGTCCATTTGCGGCGAGCTGGCCGGGGATCCCATCGGTGTGCTGGTGCTGATGGCCATGGGCTATCGCCGTTTCAGCATGAACAACAGCAATATCATGCGCATTAAATACATCGTCCGCCAGTCCCGCACCGATGAGCTGCACCGGCTGTTGCAGGAGGCCCTCAGCCACCGCCATATCGGCGCCTTCAAGGGGATTTTCGGCCGCTATCTGGAAGAACGCGGCCTGGGCGGCTTGCTGCGCTCGGCGCTCTGACGAAGCGCTGCAACCGACCGCCATTTGCCTTACAATAGCCGCTTTCCAATTTTCGGGGTAAGCGCATGTCTGATTCTCACTGGGTGTTTCCCGGCTTCGATCCCGTGGCCATTCAGCTGGGGCCGCTGGCGGTGCACTGGTACGGCCTTATGTATCTGCTGGGCTTTCTGTTTGCCTGGTGGCTGGGCAACCGGCGGGCGGCACAACCCGGCTCCGACTGGACCAGGGATCAGGTCTCCGATGTGCTGTTCTACGGTTTTCTCGGGGTGATTGTCGGTGGCCGGCTCGGCTATGTGCTGTTCTATCAGTTCGACACCTTTCTCGCCGATCCGCTGTACCTCATCAAGATCTGGTCCGGCGGCATGTCGTTCCACGGTGGCCTGATCGGTGTGCTCACCGCCTTTTGGCTGTTTGGCCGCAAGCATCACAAAACCTTCTTTGCGGTGGCGGACTTTATCGCCCCGCTGATCCCCTTTGGCCTGGGTGCCGGTCGTCTGGGCAACTTCATCAACGGCGAGCTGTGGGGCCGGGTAACCGATGCGCCCTGGGGGGTGATTTTTCCCACCGCCGGCGCCTTGCCCCGGCACCCGTCCCAGCTGTATCAGTTCGCCCTGGAAGGAGTGCTGCTGCTGCTTATTCTCAACCTGGCCTGGCGCGCCCGCCCGCCCCGGGGCGTGATCTCCGGGCTGTTTCTGCTGTGCTACGGCGCGTTCCGCTTTATGGTAGAGTTCGTCCGCCAGCCTGATGCCCAGCTGGGGCTTTACCTGGACCTGTTCAGCATGGGCCAGCTGCTGTCGTTGCCGATGGTGATCGGCGGCGCCTTGATGTTATGGGCGGCCTGCCGTCGCCCTCACTGGTTTGGTAACGGAGCAAAGACCGCATGAAAGCCTATCTTGAGCTGATGCAACACATTCTTGATCATGGTGAGCGCAAGGAAGACCGCACCGGCACCGGTACCCTGTCGGTGTTCGGTTATCAGATGCGCTTTAACCTGGCCGAGGGTTTTCCGCTGGTCACCACCAAGAAATGCCACCTCAGATCCATCATTCACGAGCTGTTGTGGTTTCTCAATGGTGACACCAATATCGCCTACCTCAAGGACAACGGCGTCAGCATCTGGGACGAATGGGCCGATGACAACGGCGATCTGGGCCCGGTCTACGGCAAGCAGTGGCGCAGCTGGCAGGCGGCCGACGGCCGGGTGATCGATCAGATCAGCCAGGCCCTGGAGACCATCAAGACCAATCCGGACAGCCGCCGCATTATCGTCTCGGCCTGGAACGTGGGTGAAATCGAACACATGGCGCTGGCGCCCTGCCATGCTCTGTTTCAGTTCTACGTGGCCAACGGCAAGCTGTCGTGTCAGCTCTATCAGCGCAGCTGCGATGTGTTTCTGGGATTGCCGTTCAATATTGCCAGCTATGCGCTGCTCACCATGATGATGGCCCAGCAGGCGGGCTTGCAGCCGGGGGACTTCGTCTGGACCGGGGGTGACGTGCATCTTTACAGCAACCACCTAGAGCAGGCCCGGCTGCAACTGGGGCGGGAACCGAGAGCCTTGCCCACCATGCGGCTGGCCCGCCGCCCGGATTCACTGTTTGAGTATGTTTATGAGGATTTTATTCTGGAAGACTACCATCCTCACCCCCATATAAAAGCGCCGGTAGCCGTTTGACAGATTTTTGTTTGTAAATAAAGCTATACTTTAGTTTAACATTTTAATTTCATCGGTATTTGTGAGTCGTTTTGCACTTTCTTTCGTTTTTCCCGAGGTGTTAATCAGAAACAACCGATTATTACCTCTGTAACAAGCTGATTACACTCGGGCTGTTCTTTGAGAAGGAGCTCGATTATGTCTCATGTGCTTAAACGCTTTCTGGCCATGGAGTCGGCCGGTGGAATACTGCTGATCATCGCGGCCCTGATCGCCATGCTGATGGCCAACACCGGCCTGTCCGGTGTGTACCATGACTTCCTCGACATGCGTATTCAGCTGCGCATCAGCGATCTCAACCTCGACAAACCGCTGCTGCTGTGGGTGAACGACGGCATGATGGCGGTGTTCTTTCTGCTGGTAGGTCTTGAGGTCAAGCGCGAGATGGTGGAAGGCGCCCTGTCTACCCGTGAGAAGGCCATGTTTCCGGCCCTGGCGGCCATTGGCGGCATGGTGTTTCCGGCGCTGTGGTTTATGCTGCTGAACCTGGGCGAGCCCGCCAACCAGAGTGGCTGGGCCATTCCCGCCGCCACCGACATCGCCTTTGCCCTGGGGGTGATGGCGCTGCTGGGCAAGCGGGTGCCCCTTACCCTGAAAGTCTTTCTGCTGGCACTGGCCATCATCGACGATCTGGGGGCCATCATCATTATCGCCCTGTTCTACAACCACGGTGTCGATTTCACCGCCATGGCGGTGGGCGCGCTCGGTATTGTCGGTCTGGTATGGCTGAACCGGGCCAAGGTATGCAATCTGGTGCCCTACCTGCTGCTGGGCTGGATTATCTGGGTGGCAGTGCTCAAATCGGGCGTGCATGCCACCCTGGCCGGGGTGATCCTTGGGTTCCTTATTCCGTTGTATGGTCACCGTTTCTCGCCATCCAGGCAGCTGGAGCACTTCCTGCATCCCTGGTGCGCCTTTGTGATATTGCCGCTGTTTGCCTTCGTGAATGCCGGCGTGTCACTGGAAGGGCTGTCGCTGGCTGATCTGACTTCGGCGCTGCCGCTGGGCGTGATGGCGGGTCTGTTGCTGGGCAAGCCCATGGGCATCTTCCTGGTCAGCTGGCTGTCGGTACGCCTGGGCTACGCCCAGTTACCGGCGGGGGTATGCTTTAAGCAGATCTTTGCGGTGTCGGTGCTGTGCGGCATCGGATTTACCATGTCGATCTTCATTTCCTCACTGGCCTTTGCCGATCAGGCCCAGCTGGCCAACCTGTCGCGTCTGGGCATTCTGATGGGCTCCACCCTGGCGGCGATAAGTGGTTACGTGATGCTGAGACGGGTGCTGCCGCAAAAGGAGCCGCAACGGCGCAAGGTGGCGGTGCGTACGCAACTGGTGTAAGAAAGCGCCGATAGTGAATGGAGCCGGCCGGGTGTAAAAACCCGGCCGGTTTCTTTATGATGGGCCATTGCACGACGGAGGCGGCAGCTTGTCACACCTGAATTACAATCATCTTTACTATTTCTGGATGACCCAGAAAAAGGGCTCGGTCACCAAGGCCGCCGAGGCTCTGTTTCTGACCCCCCAGACCGTGACCGGGCAGATCCGCCAGCTTGAGGAACGCCTGGGGGGCAAGCTGTTCAAGCGTAAGGGCCGTCAGCTGGAAGCGAGCGAGCTGGGGCAACTGGTGTTTCAGTATGCGGATCGCATGTTCAGCCTGTCCTATGAGATGCTGGATATCGTCAACTACCGCAAGGAAGATCATCTGGTGTTTGAGGTGGGCATCGCCGATGCCCTGTCGAAGCGGCTGGCGAGCCGGGTGCTGCTGTCGGTGATCCCCAACGACGGCTCCATTCACCTGCGCTGTTACGAGTCTACCCACGAAATGCTGCTGGAGCAGCTCAGCCAGCACAAGCTCGACATGATCCTTTCCGACTGTCCGGTAGATTCGGCCCAGCACGCCGGCCTGCTGTCGAAAAAGCTGGGGGAGTGCGATATCGGTTTTTACTGCCGCGAACCGCTGCCGGTCAAACCCTTTCCCGCCTGTCTGGAAGAGCGCAAGCTGCTGATCCCGGGACGGCGCACCGCCATGGGCCGCCAGTTGCGTCACTGGCTGGAAGTGCAGGGCCTCAAGCCCCAGATCCTGGGGGAGTTCGACGACGCCGCCCTGATGAAGGCCTTTGGCTTTTTCAACCAGGGTATTTTTGTGGCCCCCGCCATTTACCGGGACGCCATATTGCAGTACCAGCCGGTGATCGAAATTGGCCGGGCCTCGGAGCTGAAAGAGGAATATTATGTGATCTTCGCCGAACGCATGATCCAGCATCCGGCGGTAAAGCGGTTGTGCGAAAGTGACTTTACTTCCCTGTTCTCCGGCCTGGACGACTTTTCGGCGGTCACGCCTCCCGCCACCTTTGACGATGAATTCAGCTGAGAGCTCAAACGTGAACGCGACCAAAGCAATGAATATCGAGGACATGGAAGCCAACGCCGCCCGGGCGGTGAAGCTGCTCAAGGCCCTGGCCAACGAGCGGCGGCTGTTTATTCTGTGCCATCTGCTCGACAACGAACTGTCGGTGGGGGAGATGAACCAGTTTCTGGGCCTGAGCCAGTCGGCCCTGTCCCAGCACCTGGCGATTTTGCGCAACGACGATCTGGTGAGCACCCGCAAGGAAGCCCAGACCGTGTATTATTCGCTGAAAAGCGACGAAGTGCGGGAAATGATCGCCCTGCTGCACCGGCTGTATTGTCAGTAGGGTTTCGGGGGAAGTGGTAGGCCCCGATTTATCGGGGCAACGGCATCGCCTGCAGCTGGCTTTGCCCGGCTGAAGCCGGGCCTACACCGAGAAGCAGACAACAAAAAACCGGCATATAGCCGGTTTTTTCGATGCCAGGAAAAGCGCTTACAGGGCTTTGATCTGGGCATTCAGGCGGCTCTTGTGGCGAGCGGCCTTGTTCTTGTGGATCAGACCTTTGGTGGCCATGCGGTCCAGCAGCGGCTGAGCGGCGTCAAACGCCTTCTGGGCGTTGGCCTTGTCACCGGTGGCGATGGCGGCAATTACTTTTTTCACGTAGGTGCGCACCATGGAACGGCGGCTGGCGTTGTGCTTACGACGCTTTTCAGCCTGAATCGCGCGTTTCTTAGCAGACTTGATGTTAGCCAAGGTAAAACTCCTGAATCTGTCTTAGCGAGTGCTCATAAAAGGCCGAGGAATATGCCTTTTTCACCGCTGTTTGTCAATTGATTTGTGCAAATAAACACCGCCCTGTGGCGTGGCACAGGGCAGGGGGTTAAACTGTCCGCCGAATTCTAGCAGTATTCACCTGCGTTCAGCAATTTCTTACCGTGAGGTTTTCATTTTGAGCAAGGCGCTGTTGCGGTCGGGCATGATTGTCTCTGCCATGACCCTGGTTTCCCGCGTGCTGGGGCTGGCCCGGGATGTGGTCATCGCCAATCTGATGGGGGCGGGGGCCTCCGCCGACGTGTTCTTTTTTGCCAACCGTATTCCCAACTTTCTGCGCCGGCTGTTTGCCGAAGGGGCCTTCAACCAGGCCTTTGTGCCGGTGATGACCGAGTACAAGCAGACCAAAAGCTTCAAGGACACCCAGGACCTGCTGGCGGCGGTGTCGGGCACTCTGGGGCTGATTGTAACGGTGGTGACCCTGGCGGGCATGGTGGGCTCGGGGGTGGTCACCGCCCTGTTCGGCGCCGGCTGGTTTATGGAGTGGCTGCAGGGCGGCCCCGAGGCCCACAAGTTCGAGCTGGCGTCACTGCTGCTGAAAATCACCTTTCCCTATCTGTGGTTTATCTGTTTCACCGCCATGGCCGGGGCCATTCTCAACACCTTTGGCAAGTTCGCGGTGTCGTCCTTTACCCCGGTGTTTCTCAATGTGTGCATCATAGCCGCGGCCTGGTGGCTGTCGCCCCGGCTGGCCCAGCCGGAAATCGGTCTGGCGGTGGGGGTGTTTGCCGGCGGTCTGGTGCAGTTTCTGTTTCAGTTTCCGTTTCTGGCCCGCCTCAAGTTGCTGGTGCGGCCGCGCTGGGCCTGGCATCACCCCGGGGTGGTAAAAATCCGCACCCTGATGATTCCGGCGCTGTTTGGCGTCTCGGTGAGCCAGGTGAACCTGCTGTTCGACACCATGCTGGCCTCCTTTCTGGCCACCGGCTCCATCAGCTATCTGTATTATTCCGACCGGTTGCTGGAATTTCCCTTGGGGCTGTTTGGCATTGCCATCGCCACCGTGATTTTGCCGGCCCTGTCCAGCCGCCATGTGGACGATGCTCACGACGGCTTTGCCGCCACCATGGACTGGGGCGTGCGCATGGTGCTGCTGATGGGCTTTCCCGCCATGCTGGGGTTGATTGTGCTGAGCGAGCCCATGTTGCGGGTGCTGTTTATGCGCGGTGAATTCGGTATGGAGGAAGTGGCGGCGGCGGGCAAGAGCCTGGTGGCCTATGGCCTGGGGCTGCAGGCCTTCATGCTGATCAAGGTGCTGGCGCCGGGCTACTACGCCCGTCAGGATACCAGGACCCCGGTGCGCTTTGGCATTATCGCCATGGTGGCCAACATGGTGTTCAATGCCGTGCTGATCTTTCCCCTGGGCTATGTGGGCCTGGCGCTGGCCACGGCGATGTCGGGCATGCTCAACGCCGGCCTGCTGGGCTGGGGGCTGTATCAGCGTGCGGTCTACCGGCCCAGCCGGACCACGCTGATTTTCACGGGGCAGGTGGCCGCAGCGGGTGCCGGCATGGCGGCTTTGCTGTGGTGGCTGTCGCCGCCGCTGACGGTGTGGGCCGGCTGGGAGCTGGGGCAGAGCGGCCTGCACCTGCTGGGTTATATCGGCGCCGGTGCCCTCTGTTACGGCGCGCTGCTGCTGCTGCTGGGCGTGCGGCCGCGGCATTTTCGGGCCGTTGAGGCCTGATTCGCGCGAAATGCGCCGAATCGCGCCCTTGTCCAACAAGGGCTGATCCCGAGGGCCGGCTGAGGTATAATCCGCCGATTTGCAGGGGCCGGCAGCAGGACTTATGGAGTTAATTCGCGGCATTCACAATATCAAGGCCTGGCATCGTGGCTGCGTGCTGTCCATCGGCAATTTCGACGGCGTGCATCTGGGGCACCAGGCGGTGCTGCGCGGGCTGGTGGAGCAGGCGCGCCGGCTTGGCGTGCCCGCCTGTGTGATGGTGTTTGAGCCCCAGCCGCAGGAGTTGTTCGCCGGCAGCGAGGCGCCGCCCCGGCTGACCCGGCTTCGGGAAAAGTACATGCAACTGGCCCGGCTTGGCATCGACCGGTTGCTGTGCGTGCGCTTTACTCCCGACTTTGCCGCCCGAAGCCCGGATGACTTTATCCGCGGTCTGCTGGTCGACAAACTGGGGGTGCGCTTTCTGGTGGTGGGTGACGATTTTCGCTTTGGCCGTAACCGGGGCGGAGATTTCAGCCTGCTGACCCAGGCCGGCCGGGCCTTTGACTTTGAGGTGGTCAGCACCCAGAGCTGGCGCATGGAAAACCGCCGGGTCAGCAGCACGCTGATTCGCAAGGCACTGGCCGACGATCGTCTGGACGAGGCGGCCCGCATGCTGGGCCGGCCCTTCAGCCTGTGCGGCCGGGTGGCCCACGGCGCCAAGCTGGGCCGGACCATCGGCTTTCCCACCGCCAATGTGGCGCTCAAGCGCCGGGTGATTCCGGTGGCGGGCGTGTATGCGGTGCGGCTGAGGGTGGACGGCCACGATTATGCCGGCGTGGCCAATATCGGCCACAAGCCCACGGTCAACGGCACTCAGGCACTGCTGGAAGTGCACCTGTTTGGTTTTGCCGGCGATCTCTACGGCAAACAGGTGGAAGTGGCCCTGTGCCACAAGCTGCGTAATGAACAAAAATTCGCTTCCTTTGCGCTGTTGAAGGAGCAGATTCAACGCGATGCCGCCAGGGCCCGACAGTGGTTCGGGCTGGCGGTGTCAGAACCGAACGGAATGTAGGATCCATGAGCGACTATAAACACACCCTGAATTTGCCCGAAACGGAGTTTCCCATGCGCGGCAACCTGGCTCAGCGCGAGCCGGCCATGCTGCAGCGCTGGATTGATGAAGATCTCTACGGTGCCGTGCGCCGCGCCAAGGCCGGCAAGAAGCCCTTTATTCTTCACGACGGTCCTCCCTACGCCAACGGCAGCATTCACATTGGTCACTCGGTCAACAAGATCCTGAAAGACATCATCGTCAAGTCCAAGGGCCTGCTGGGTTACGATTCGCCCTACATTCCGGGCTGGGACTGCCATGGCCTGCCCATTGAACTGAAAGTGGAAAGCAAGGTCGGCAAGCCCGGCGTCAAGGTGTCGGCCGCCGAGTTCCGCGAGGCCTGTCGTGCCTACGCCAAGGAGCAGGTGGAAGGTCAGAAGGCCGACTTTATTCGCCTGGGGGTGCTGGGTGACTGGGATAACCCCTACCTGACCATGAACTTCGACACCGAGGCCAATATCATTCGTGCTCTCGGCAAGATCATCGACAAGGGCCACCTGCACAAAGGCTCCAAGCCGGTGCACTGGTGTACCGACTGCGGCTCCGCCCTGGCCGAGGCCGAGGTGGAATACGAAGACAAGCGCTCGCCGGCCATCGACGTGCGCTTCAAGGCCGTTGACGAGGCCTCCGTGGTGGCCAGCTTTGACTGTGCCGACGGCCACACCGGCCAGGGCCCGGTGTCCGTGGTGATCTGGACCACCACCCCCTGGACCCTGCCTGCCAACCGGGCGGTGGCACTGCACGCCGAGCTCAACTACGCCCTGGTACAGGTGGAAGGTGACCACCCCGAGCGGTTGATCCTGGCCGCCGATCTGGTCAAGGATGTGATGGATCGTGCCGGCATCAGCCACTACCACAATCTGGGTTACTGCCAGGGTGCGGCCCTGGAACTGAAGCGTTTCCAGCATCCCTTCTACGACTTCGATGTACCGGCCATTCTGGGCGACCACGTCACCACCGACTCCGGTACCGGTGCCGTGCACACCGCCCCCGGCCACGGCCAGGAAGACTTTGCGGTCGGCCAGCACTACGGACTGGAAGTGGCCAACCCGGTCGGCGGTAACGGCGTTTACCTGCCCGACACCGAGTTGTTCGCCGGTCAGCACGTGTTCAAGGCCAATGACGCCGTGGTGGAGGTGCTCAAGGAGCGAGGCGCCCTGCTGCACCACGAGGCTTACACCCATTCCTACCCGCACTGCTGGCGGCACAAGACCCCCATCATCTTCCGTGCCACCCCCCAGTGGTTTATCAGCATGGATCAGGCCGGCCTGCGTGGCCAGGCGCTGTCCGAGATCCAGAAGGTACAGTGGGTACCCGAGTGGGGGCAGAACCGTATTCAGTCCATGGTGGAGAACCGCCCCGACTGGTGTATCTCCCGTCAGCGCACCTGGGGTGTGCCCATCGCCCTGTTTGTGCACAAAGACACTCAGGAGCTGCACCCCCGTGCCACCGAGCTGATGGAAGAAGTGGCCAGGCGGGTGGAGCAGGCCGGCATTCAGGCCTGGTGGGATCTGGATCCGGCCGAGCTGCTGGGCGAGGAAGCCGATCAGTACGAAAAAGTACTCGATACTCTGGACGTGTGGTTCGACTCCGGCTCCACCCACGCCTCGGTGGTGGATGTGCGCCCCGAGTTCCAGGGCCATCCCGCCGACATGTATCTGGAAGGTTCCGATCAGCATCGGGGCTGGTTTATGTCGTCGCTGATGATCTCCACCGCCATGAAGGGCCATGCTCCTTACCGGCAGGTGCTGACCCACGGCTTCACCGTGGACGGCCAGGGCCGCAAGATGTCCAAGTCCATCGGTAACGTGGTCAGTCCTCAGGAGGTAATGAACAAGCTGGGTGCCGATATTCTGCGGCTGTGGGTGGCCAGCACCGACTATTCCGGTGAAATGACGGTGTCCGACGAGATTTTGAAGCGTAGCGCCGACGCCTACCGCCGTATTCGTAACACCGCCCGCTTCCTGCTGGCCAACCTCAACGGTTTCAATCCGGAAACCGACATGGTGGCGCCGGAAGACATGGTGGTGATCGATCGCTGGGCGGTGGGCCGTGCTCAGGCCATTCAGCAGGAAATCACTCAGGCCTATGACGAGTACAACTTCCACCTGGTGACCCAGAAGCTGATGCAGTTCTGCTCCATCGAGATGGGCTCTTTCTACCTGGATGTGATCAAGGACCGCCAGTACACCGCCAAGGCCGACAGCCAGGCGCGCCGCTCCTGCCAGACTGCGCTCTATCACATTGTGGAGGCCCTGGTTCGCTGGATGGCGCCGATCATGAGCTTTACCGCCGACGAGATCTGGGCCCTGCTGCCCGGCGAGCGTGAGCGTTTTGTGTTTACCGAAGAGTTCTACGACGGCCTGTTTGGCCTGGCCGAAGGCGAGCAGCTGAACGACGCCTACTGGGCCGAGTTGCTCAAGGTGCGTCAGGCGGTGAACAAGGCGCTGGAAAGTGCCCGCAGCAACAAGGTGATCGGCGGCGCGCTGGAAGCCGACATTACCCTCTATGCCGACGACGCCCTGGCCGGCAAACTGGCGCAACTGGGCGACGAACTGCGCTTTGTGATGCTGACCTCCAGGGTCACCATTGCGCCGCTTTCCGACGCCGCGGACGCCGCCGATACCGATCTGGCCGGCCTCAAGGTGGGCGTGGCCCGAAGCGCGGCCGAGAAGTGTGGCCGTTGCTGGCACCATGTGGACGATGTGGGCACCATTGAGGGCCATGACGGCATTTGCGGTCGTTGTGTGTCCAACGTGGCCGGAGACGGCGAAGTTCGCCGGTTTGCCTGATGGGCGCCGTGCTCAATACCGGCCTGCGCTGGTGGTGGCTGGCGCTGGTGACCATTGCGCTGGATCAGGTGAGCAAATGGCTGACCGTGACTTACCTGGATTACGGTTACCCGGGGGTGGAAATTGCCCCCTTCTTTAACCTGGTGCACGTCTACAATCCGGGCGCGGCGTTCAGCTTTCTTGCCGATCAGGGCGGCTGGCAGCGCTGGTTCTTTGCCGGCCTGGCGTTTGCCGTGACCGGGTTGCTCAGCCTGTGGATGTACAAGGCGCCGCGCTCCGCACGCTGGCTGCCGGCGGCCTATGCCCTGATCATCGGCGGCGCCATCGGCAACGTGATCGACCGCTTGCTGCTCGGCCACGTGGTCGACTTTCTCGACTTCTACGTGGGTAACTGGCACTGGCCGGCGTTCAACCTGGCCGACAGCTTCATTTTCGTCGGTGCCGCCATGATCATCATCGACAGCTTTAAAAAGGACAGCCCCCAATGAGCAATATCATCGGCCCCAACAGCACGGTCCTGTTTCACTTCACCATCAAGCTGGAAGACGGCTCGGTGGCCGACAGCACTCAGGTGCACGGCAAGCCCGCCAGGCTGCAGATGGGTGACGGCAGCCTGACCGACAACTTCGAAGCCTGCCTGCTGGGGCTGGCAAGCGGCGCCAAAAAGGTGTTTGAGCTGACCCCGGACGATGCCTTTGGTCCGATCAACCCGGACAACATTCACCATATGGAACGCAGCCGCTTTGGTGCCGACCTGGAGCTGGAAGAAGGCGCCATACTGTCCTTTACCCAGCCCAACGGCGCCGAGATCCCCGGCATTATTCGCGGTGTGGCCGGTGACTCGGTGACCGTGGATTTCAACCATCCCCTGGCCGGCCAGAATGTCACCTTTGAGGTGGAGATCCTGGCCGTCGACGACGAAAACGGAGCCTGATCATGGAAATCCTGCTCGCCAACCCCCGCGGCTTCTGTGCCGGTGTGGACCGGGCCATCAGCATAGTGCAGAGTGCCCTGGAAAAATTCGGCGCCCCCATCTACGTGCGCCATGAAGTGGTGCACAACCGCTATGTGGTCAACAAGCTCAAGGACGCGGGCGCCATTTTTGTGGACGAGCTGGACCAGGTGCCCGATGACAACATCGTCATTTTCTCCGCCCACGGGGTGTCCAAGGCGGTGCGGGAAGAGGCCAAACGGCGTGGTCTCAAGGTGTTTGACGCTACCTGTCCGCTGGTCACCAAGGTGCATATGGAAGTGCACAGGGCCAGCCGCAAGGGTATTGAGACCATTCTGATCGGCCATGCCGGCCACCCCGAGGTGGAAGGCACTATGGGGCAGTATGAAAGTGCCGAGGGCGGCATGTATCTGGTGGAAAACCCGGAAGACGTGGCGGCCCTTGAGGTGAAGCACCCCGACAAGCTCACCTTCGTGACCCAGACCACCCTGAGCGTGGATGAAACCTCGGACGTAATCGACGCCCTGCGCGCGCGTTTTCCCACCATTGAAGGGCCGCGCAAGGATGACATCTGCTATGCCACCCAGAACCGCCAGGATGCGGTGCGGGAGCTGGCGGCCAAGGTGGATCTGATGCTGGTGGTGGGCTCGCGCAACTCGTCCAACTCCAACCGGCTGCGGGAGCTGGCGGAGAAGATCGGCACCCAGGCGCACCTGATTGACTGTGTCGAGATGATCGAGCCGGCCTGGCTTGAGAGTGTGGCCCGCATTGGCGTGACCGCCGGCGCCTCGGCCCCGGAAGTGCTGGTGCAGGAGGTAATCTCCCACCTGCAGTCGCTGGGCGGCAATACCGTGGTGGAACACCCGGGACGGGAAGAAAACATTGTGTTTGAGGTGCCCGCCGAGCTCAAGGTAAAGCAGGTTTCCTGACCAAACCGCCCCTCGGGGCGGTTTTTTATTGCCAGCAGCTGGCCGGCGCCTTGCTGCCGCCTCGGGTGAGGGTTAACGGGCTGCAGGCTGTGGCACCCTCCTTGTCGTTCAACTGGCTGCCCTTGGCGGTGGCCGACAGGGTATAGCCGCTGCCGGAAACCGAAGCGCCAAAAGTATAGTGGTCGGTGCTGACCGGGCTGATTAAATCGGCTGCCGAACTGGAATAAGTGGGATGGGAAATACGCCAGTCTTCCTGGGCCAGCTGCATTTTATACAGGCTTTGTATGGCCTCGATGCGCCGGCTTTTTTGCATATAGGCGGAATAGGAGGGGTAGGCCACGGCGGTGATGATGGCCAGTACCGCCACCGTGATCAACAACTCAATCAGGGTAAACCCCAGATGTTTTGGCATGGGGATGTCCTTGTCTAAATGCATGCTTTGCATCAAGCTTACTCCAGTTTGGGTCACAATGGAGACCTGTCTTTTGATGAATGAGAAAGTCCCGCTTCAGATGCAGCGTGGTTTGACCCTGATTGAACTGCTGGTGGGTCTGGTGGTGATGACGGTGCTGACCAGCCTGGCGGTGCCCGGTTTTCAGAGCCTGCGTGAGCAATATACGGTGCGCAGCGCCGGCATGGCGGTGTATGCCGATCTGCAACTGGCCCGCAGCGAAGCCATCAAGCGCAACCGGGAAGTGACGGTGTGTTTTACCAACTCGGGCGCGGCAAACTGGAGCTATGCGTTGCATGACTCCGATGACTGCACCGGCGATATTATTGAAAGCGTCAGTAGTCAGAATTATCCGTACATGGTGCTTAATGCTTCTTATTCCCCCAGTCGTCTGACCTTTGGCCCGAGGCGCAGCAGCCTTTCCAGTGGCAATGTACAGCTTTCTAACGGCGATTACTTAATGGAAGTTAAAACTTCCAATACCGGCCGGATAAGAACCTGCTCTGCTGATGATTTGATAGGAGTCCCTGAATGCTAGTTGCTCATCGGCAGCAGGGCATGACCCTGGTGGAAATGCTGGTGTCGCTGGTGGCCGGCCTGCTGGTGGTGGCCGGCGCCCTGTCGCTGTTTTCTTCGGTGATTGTGGCGGGCAATACCACATTGATGCTGTCGCGGCTGAATCAGGATGTGCAGTCGGTGACCGATATCATGGTACGGGATATTCAGCGGGCGGGCTATCACCCCAGTGCTGCTCAGGGCATGGATGGTGATGCTTCGGCTGCGATCGCCGCCGAGGCCATGGTGTTTTCCATGGCCGATGATTTATACGCTTCCAGTGGTGCATCTGCCCCGAATTGCATTCGCATCAAGTATTGGGATGATGGAGATGTGGTTCAGGCTTATCGCTATGATGCTGCCGATAGAGAGCTGCAATGCCGAAGTACAAGCTCTGCAGGAAAGTGCGATGCTTCCAATGATAAAGCCACCGATATCTCTACGTTATGTAACGCTGGCAGTAATTGGCCAAGGTTTTTGGCGGAAGATGAAATCTCGATTGATGATCTACGCTTTGAGCTGGTGTCCGGCGGCAGTGCCACCGGTATGCGCACCATCAGGCTTACCCTGAGTGCTTCTCATGTTGACCGGCCGGCGTTGTCGGTGAGCCTGCAGCGGGAGATAAAACTGAGAAATGACGGCTACTAACACGCAAAAGGGGTTCGCTACCCTCACCATCACTCTGGTGCTGGTCTCCATGCTGGTGGCGGTGTCGGTATTTATTGGCAAGGTGCTGGTTTCCGACAAGCGCATTACCCTTAACGAAATCGAGTACCGGGTCGCGCTGGCGGCGGCAGAAAAAGGTATTGCCGACGCCATGGCGCAGCTCAAGGTTAATCCGGCGGCGACCAGCGTATCGGGCTCACTGAACACGTCGTCGTCGGCGGCTACTTATCAGGTTACCATGACGCCGAATTCGCCCGTTGATAATGTGTGGCAGTTGCTGTCGGTAGCGACTCTGGCCAATGGCGCTAGTACTACTGTCAGCGTGCAGGTGGCCGAACGGAGCATTCTCAACCCGCAACTTTCCGGGCCAGCGGCCCCTATGGTAATCGCAGGCAACATGCCGACTAATGGTAATATTACCATTGTAGGGAATCCCAATGGGGGAGGGCCGGGTATACCAATTTCTGTTTGGTCAGACAAGGTGGTCAATTTAGGGGGGAGTGCTCAGACCTGTGGCATGCAAGAATATCATTCATCAGCGGGATGCACCAAGGATAATGCCTACAGCTATAAAGCGGCAGGAGGAGTAGTCGTAAAGGGGAAAGATATTATAGAAAGCGATATTGGGTTTCCCGATGACTTGGTGGATTATCTTTTCGGTATTTCTGACGGCCCTAAAGCGTGGGAAACACTTGAAAAGTATGCAACGGAAGTTCTTACATCTTGTGACGCATTAAACGGAAAGGCCGGCTTTTTTATTGTTGAAGGGGCATCCAGCTGCACACTAGATCCGATGGGGACAAAGTCAGCACCTGTTCTTCTTGTGCTCAAGGATATGGAATTGACCGTTAATGGGAATGGCAGTTTTTATGGCCTGCTGTTTGCGTATGACTCGAATACTAGTGATGGCACAAATTATAAGGTAAAACTTAACGGTAATACCAAGTTTTATGGTGCCATGATTTCTAATTACAGTGAGATTAACTTGCCGAATGGTAATTATGACTCCGTGTATGATCAGGATGTCATGTGTGCTATAGCGGGATGCAACAGTGGTAGTGGCGGTGGTGGCAATCCGTTCAGTAGATTGACCACGATACCGGGTAGCTGGAAAGACTGGTAACAGGAGAGGCCATGAAACGGCAATACGGATTTGGGCTGATTGAAGTCATGCTGGCCTTTGTGATTGTGGCGGCCACCGCCGGTACCTTGCTGCAGTTGAACAAGACCTACTTGGAATATAGCCGGGACGGTCGCAGTCGGGAAGTGGCTATACGGCTGGCGGAGTCCAAACTGGATGAACTGCGCCGGTTTCAGACCCGCTCAGGGTTTGATGCCATCGTTGGCGGCAGCGACAGCATAAGCCTGGATAGTATTGACTATGCCCGCAGCTGGACGGTAACGGCCTATGCCTGGAACAGCGCCAGCTCCGCCTGGAAGACCACATCATCGAGCGATAACAACACCGGCAAAAAGCAGGTGGTGGTGACCGTTAACTGGACCGATGCCGGCTCCTCCCGGAGTTTCTCCCTGGAGTCACTGCTTTCTCCTAACCTACCAGCAAGTGGTGGTCCTTTTGGTAGCAGTGGAAATAAGATCGGCTTGGGATTGGGAGGGCCAAAAGTATCTCATGTTCCGGGATCCATCCCGGATATAATATCCATTGAGTTGGACCCTGCTACGGGAGTCAGGCAGGAGACTACCAAGCCGGCACCCGATATTCAGACTGGTAAATATGCTGGTGATGTGGTGGTCAGTTTCGAAAATGTAATATTTGATCCTTCCAGCAATAGCCTGATTAATGGAGATAGCCGGACTTTGCATTGCAGTTGTGAGAGCAAAAATGGCACACAATTAACGGCCAGGCCGGCGGCACCGGTGGTATTGACCCAGAGCATTTACTGGAGAGCTGGGAACCCTGTTTCAAAACTCTGGGGAGACAGTAAAAACAACAACCCGGATTGCCAGACTTGCTGCGTCAATCATTATGATGTGCCATCCAGTAACCTGCTTGAAGATAATTACAACCAGTTTAACAAGGGGCATGTGCATTCATCGGGAAACTATTACGAGTCCTGTCGGATGCTGCGTATTGATGGCTATTATCGTGTCATGCCGGACTGGAACTTGGTGGCTCTCAATGTCTTTCCTCCCGGTTATCTGAGTAACGCTGGTAATGTGGCTCTGTATCAGGAGTATATCAAGTATGTTGTAAAGGATTATGTGGAGGAAATGAAGGCTGGCACCCATACGGCTACTTATCAGCCGGACAGCTTCAGAGCCTGGCTGGGAAGCAACAAGACGGCAGTGGAAACAGCGGCCTTTGACAGTAAGAAGCAACTCTATGCGTCCTATTCCTATCAATTTGCGGCCCGAGCCATTTATGTGGACTTGCTGCCTCAGACGCTGCTTGACAAGGTGGACTTCAGTGAAGACAACTGGCTGAGCCGAGTATCGTTCAATGAGGTGAATGTGACTTTGCTTGCCAGCTGGTCGGTCACAGGAGCTGACTATCTGGTGGTTCGTAATGACCCTATCAAAACCATTATCGACTTGGAAAACGATTATTTCGGCACCTATCTGCGAGGTTATGTCAAGGCGCTCAAAACCACCCTCACACCGGCACCCGAGGTAGTAGCCAGTCTTACCCGATATAACACCGGACTGACCGGCAAGCCGGCAATATCTTCCTTTGATGGCAGCAATGCCTACAGTGCCGGTTTGGGCGTGACGGTGTTGCCTGGCTCACCGGCCACGACTACCTTTGGCGGGGAGGTTCAGTGCCTGACAGTGGCTTCCCAAAACTCCTCGGCTAGCAAGCCGTGTAGCAAAAATGACTTTAACAAGACACAGCTGGCCGTTAATAACGGTAACTGTACCCTCAACAAGGAAGCGGATGTGGCTACCGCCACCTTTCAGTGTACCGTGCCCGTTACCGAGACCAGTGTAAACCTGATGTTCTCCGAAACCAGCAACAACAGCAACTTTGTGTTTAATGGTGATAGCGGCAGTGGCAACCCGTTTCAGCTGACGCTTGACCAAGAGGATTTGGATGAGAGTATTTGCGTGCTGCAGATTCATAATGGTGTGGAGAACTACCAGGTACTAAATTGTGGTAACTGAGCCAAGGGAGCGACGCCGGGCGCTGGTAACCCTGGTGCCTTTTTTTTATCATGCAGGCATTGCCTAACATTACAGATTCTTCATGTCCTCAAACCTCACCCTGGCGCTGGCCCAGCTCAACCCGACCGTCGGTGCCATTGAAACCAATACTCAAACCATGCTGACCGCCGCCGCCAATGCCGCTGAGCAGGGCGCCGAGCTGGTGTTGTTTCCCGAGCTGGCGGTCACCGGCTATCCGCCGGAAGACCTGCTATTCCGTGATGATTTGTACGCGCGGGTTGATTCCGCCCTGAATACGCTGGCCGCCGCCAGTCAGAGCATCGCCCTGGTGGTGGGTCACCCCTGGCGGGAAAACGGCAAGCTGTATAACGCCGCTTCTTTCTTTTACCAAGGCGAGCTGCAGGGGCGCTATTTCAAGCAACTGCTGCCCAACTACGGGGTGTTCGACGAAAAACGCTATTTCACCGCCGGCACCGACTCCTGCGTCATCGAGTTCAAGGGCCACAAGCTGGGTCTGCTGATCTGCGAAGACGTGTGGGAGCCGGCGCCCATGGCCCAGGTAAAGGCCGCCGGTGCCGAACTGGTGCTGAGCCTCAATGCGTCGCCCTATCACAAAGGTAAGGCCTGGATCCGCAAGGATCTGCTGGCCCAGCGCAGTCGCGACAACGGCCTGCCGCTGGTGTACCTCAACCAGGTGGGCGGCCAGGACGAACTGGTGTTCGACGGTCGCTCCAAGGTGTTCAACGCCCAGGGCGAACTCACTCAAAGCCTGCCCGCCTTTGCCGAGGCGCAGGCATTGGTGCGCTTTGAACAGGGAGCCCCCGTGCCCGGCGAGATACAGCCGCCCCTCGAGCCCTTGGCCGAAGTGTATCAGGCGCTGGTGCTGGCCACCCGGGATTATGTCAACAAGAACGGCTTTAATGGTGCCGTGCTGGGGCTGTCCGGCGGCATCGACTCGGCCCTGACCCTGGCCATTGCCGTGGATGCGCTGGGCAAGGATAAAGTTCAGGCGGTGATGATGCCGTTTCGTTATACCGCCTCCATCAGCGTGGAAGACGCCAGGGAGGAAGCCGAACGCCTGGGCGTGGAGTTCGATATCGTCTCCATCGAGCCCATGTTCGACGCCTTTATGGGCCAGCTGGCGCCCCTGTTTGAAGGCACCGAGCGCGACACCACAGAGGAAAACCTGCAGGCCCGCTCCCGTGGCGTGCTGTTGATGGCCATTTCCAACAAGCGTCGCCGGCTGGTGCTGACCACCGGCAACAAGAGCGAGGTGGCGGTGGGCTACTGCACCCTCTACGGCGACATGGTGGGCGGCTTTGCCCCCATCAAGGACGTGCCCAAGACCCTGGTGTTTGAGCTGTCCCGCTACCGCAACACCCTTGGCTATGTGATCCCCCAGCGGGTCATCGACCGGCCGCCGTCGGCGGAGCTGGCACCGGATCAGCTCGACCAGGACAGCCTGCCGCCCTATGATGTGCTCGACGCCATTCTTGAGGGTTATGTGGAACAGGATAAGTCCCTGCAGGAGCTGCTGGCCGCCGGCTTTGATGAAGCCGACGTGCGCCGGGTGCTCAAGCTGGTGGACATCAACGAATACAAGCGCCGCCAGAGCGCCGTGGGGCCGCGGATCACGGCGCGCAACTTCGGCAAGGACAGGCGCTACCCCATTACCTCGGGGTTTGGCAAAACAAACTGGTAAGGAGCCACCGATGAAAAAAATTGAAGCCATTATCAAGCCCTTCAAGCTGGACGACGTGCGCGAAGCCCTGGCCGAACGCGGCATCACCGGTATGACGGTATCGGAAGTAAAAGGGTTTGGTCGCCAGAAGGGCCACACCGAGCTGTATCGCGGCGCCGAATACATGGTGGACTTTCTGCCCAAGGTCAAGCTGGAGCTGGTGGTGCAGGACGAGCTGGTGGAAGCCTGCATTGAGGCCATTGAAACCACGGCCCGCACCGGCAAGATTGGTGACGGCAAGATTTTTGTGCTCGACGTGGGCCAGGTGATCCGCATTCGTACCGGCGAACAGAACGAAGAAGCGGTGTAAACGGCGGGGATTAGGGAGCAGGGGGCAGGCTTGTGTCAGCCCCTAATCCCCAGTCCCTTGTTTTAACTGCCCGTTTTTTTTGCCACAATGATTGATTGAATTTGAATTGAGGAAGTATTCCCATGCCACTGCTGGACAGTTTCACCGTAGATCACACCCGCATGGAAGCCCCGGCGGTGCGGGTTGCCAAGACCATGGCCACGCCCCACAACGACACCATTACCGTGTTTGACCTGCGTTTCTGCCTGCCCAACCAGGAAATCCTGTCCGAAAAGGGCATTCACACCCTGGAGCACCTGTTTGCGGGCTTTATGCGCAATCACCTCAACGGCGACGGTGTGGAGATCATCGACATTTCCCCCATGGGGTGTCGCACCGGTTTTTACATGAGCCTGGTGGGCGCGCCCGACGAGCGGCGGGTGGCCGCGGCCTGGAAGGCGGCGATGGAAGACGTGCTCAAGGTGGAAAATCAGTCCCAGATCCCCGAACTCAACGAATATCAGTGCGGCACCTATGTGATGCACTCCCTGGATGAAGCCCAGGCCATCGCCCGCAATATTCTCGAGCGGGGCATCGGCATCAACAGCAACCAGAGCCTGGCCCTGCCGGAAGAAATGCTGAAAACCCTGTAATGCCCGGCGGCTTCCCTCATTCTTCAACACGCTCGGTCACCCTGAGCGTGTTGTCACTTGTTATTCTTACACTGTTGATATAAACCCTTTATCACAGTGCTCAAACGGACCCTTATATGTCACAACAGCAAGATCCTTTCCAGCAGCGGGAAGCCGAAAAATACGATAACCCCATTCCCAGCCGGGAGTTTATTCTTGAGCACCTCAAGCAGCGCGGTACCCCGGCCACCCGGGACGAGATCTTTGCCGAGCTGGACCTCGCCGGCGAAGAGCAGGAAGAAGCCCTGCGCCGCCGGCTGCGCGCCATGGAGCGCGACGGTCAGCTGGTGTTTACCCGTAACAAGTGTTACGCCCTGCCCGACAAGCTGAACCTGATCAAGGGCCAGGTCATCGGCCACCGCGAAGGTTTTGGCTTTGTCCGTCCGGAAGACGGCGGTGACGACCTGTTCCTGGCTCAGCGCGAAATGGACGCGGTGATGCACGGCGACTACGTGCTGGTGCAGCCGCTGCGCTTCGACTCCCGCGGCCGGCGTGAAGCCCGCCTGGTCAGAGTGCTGGAGTCCCGCAACCTGGACGTGGTAGGCCGCTACTTCGTGGAAAACGGCGTCAGCTATGTGGTGCCCGACGACAGCCGCATTGCCCAGGACATTCTCATTCCCCAGGGGGAGACCATGGGCGCGCGCATGGGCCAGGTGGTGGTGATCACCATTACCCAGCGTCCCACCAAGCGCATGACCGGTATCGGCAAGGTGATTGAGGTACTGGGGGAGACCATGGACCCGGGCATGGAGATCCAGATCGCCCTGCGCACTCACGATATTCCCCACGTCTGGCCGGAAGAGGTCAAGCAGCAAATCGCCAAGCTGACCGAGGAAGTGCCGGAAGAAGCCAAGCAGGGGCGCAAGGATCTGCGGGATCTGCCCCTGGTCACCATCGACGGTGAAGACGCCCGCGACTTTGACGATGCGGTGTACTGTCAGCCCAAACGCTCCGGCGGATGGCGCCTGTGGGTGGCCATCGCCGACGTGTCCTATTACGTGCGCCCGAATTCGGCGCTGGATACCGAAGCCTACAAGCGCGGCAATTCCGTGTATTTCCCGGAGCAGGTAATCCCCATGCTGCCCGAGGTGTTGTCCAACGGCCTGTGCTCCCTCAACCCCCAGGTGGACCGTCTGTGCATGGTGGCGGAGATGACAGTGTCCGCCAGCGGCAAGCTGTCCGGCTTCAAGTTTTACGAAGCGGTGATGAACTCCCACGCCCGCCTCACCTACACCAAGGTGGCGGCCATTCTGGAAGGGGATGAAGTGCTGCGTGAGCGTTACGCGCCCCTGGTGCCGCACCTGGAAGAGCTCAACCGCCTGTATCAGGCCATGAAGGAAGCCCGTCATCAGCGCGGTGCGGTGGAGTTTGAAACCGAGGAAACCCGGTTCGTGTTCAACCCCCAGCGCAAGATCGAGCGGATCGTGCCGCTGGTGCGCAACGACGCCCACAAGATCATCGAAGAGTGCATGATCATGGCCAACGTGGCCGCCGCCCGCTTTATTGAAAAGCAGGAAGCCCACGCCCTGTTCCGGGTGCACGACAAGCCGGGTGAGGAAAAGCTGACCGGGTTCCGCAGCTTCCTCGGCGAGCTGGGCCTGGAGCTGAAAGGTGGTCTGGAGCCGGAGCCGGCGGATTACGCCCTGCTCGCCGAGCAGATCAAGGACCGACCCGACGCCGAACTGATTCAGACCATGCTGCTGCGCTCCATGAAGCAGGCGGTCTATCAGGCCGATAACACCGGTCACTTTGGCCTGGCGCTGAAGTCCTACGCCCACTTTACCTCGCCCATTCGTCGCTATCCGGATCTGGTGCTGCACCGCGCCATCAAGGCCCAGCTGGCCAAAATGCACGGCGGTGAGCGCAGCAAGACCGGCGGTGTGCCCTACCAGTACGAGCAGGTGGCGCCCATGGGTGAACACTGCTCCATGACCGAGCGCCGGGCCGACGACGCCACCCGCGACGTGGCCGACTGGCTCAAGTGTGAATACATGCTGGATCACGTGGGCAGCGAATTTGGCGGCACCATCGCCAACGTCACCGGCTTTGGCTTCTTCGTGCGCCTCGACGAGTTCCATATCGACGGCCTGGTGCATATCTCCAGCCTGCAGAACGACTACTACCAGTTCGATCCGGCGCGCCAGCAGCTGATTGGTGAAAACTTCCGCCGCCGCTACCGCCTGGGTGACAAAATCAAGGTCAAGGTAATGGCGGTGAACCTGGACGAGCGCAAGATCGACTTCGAGCTGGTGGAAGACGCTCCCAAGGGGGATTTGGATGCCGGCAAGGGCGCCAGAAATCTGAAGTCGCGCAAGCGCGCCAAGCCCACCGGTGGCAAGGGTGGCGACAAGGCCGAACAAGGCGAAAAGAGCGGTAAACCCCGTTCCCGTTCGCGCTCCCGCAAGCGTCGCTGATTAAAACCCGGGACTGGGGACTAGGGAGCAGGGACTGGTGAAAGCACCTAATCCCTAATCCCTGGTCCCTAATCCCTAATCCCCCGAGAAATCAAATGAGTAGTGAACTGATTTTCGGCATTCACGCCCTGAATGCCGCCCTGGAAAACCACCCCGAAAACATTCTGGAAGTCTGGCTGCTCAAGGGCCGGGACGACGCCCGCCTGCAGGACGTACAGGCCCGCCTGCAGCAGGTGGGCGTGCGGGCCCAGCTGGCCAACCGCCAGACCCTGGACGGCAAGGCCGGTGGTGCCCAGCACCAGGGTGTGGTGGCCCGTATCAAGGCATTGCCGGCACTGAACGAGGCGGATCTGGACGCCCTGCTGGCCCGCACCGGCACCCCGCTGCTGCTGGTGCTGGACGGCGTGACCGACCCGCACAACCTGGGGGCCTGTCTGCGTACCGCCGACGCCGCCGGTGTGCACGGCGTGATCGTGCCCCGCGACAAGTCCGCCGGCCTGACCCCGGTGGCGCGCAAGGTGGCCTGCGGTGCCGCCGAGGTGGTGCCGCTGTTTCAGGTGACCAATCTGTCGCGCACCCTGCGCGCCCTGCAGGACAAGGGCATCTGGGTGGTGGGCACCGCCGGCGAGGCGGATCACGGCCTCTATCAGGCCAAATTCACCGGGCCGCTGGCGCTGGTGATGGGCGCCGAGGGCAAGGGCATGCGCCGCCTTACCCGGGAGCATTGTGACGAGCTGGTGAGCATTCCCATGGCGGGCTCGGTGTCCAGTCTGAACGTGTCGGTGGCCACCGGCATCTGTCTGTTTGAAATGGTGCGCCAGCGCGGGTAATGGTAGTGAGGGGAGAGGGGGAGGAGAGGCCTCACTCCTTACCCCTCACTCCTCACAAGAAATAAGACGGGGCTAATCGGGTGATGGAATTGACATGCAACAGCTAGTGGGCCGAATGCGGGCCGACAGTCAGCTGCTGGCGATTTTTCTGCTGGTGCTCGGCAACCTGATGATCTCCTTTGGCGACGTGCTGGTCAAACTCATGGGCCAGAGTCAGATCAGCCCCTACCAGTATGTGTTTCTGCGCTTTACCCTGACTTCCCTGTTGCTGCTGCCGTTCTGGTGGCGGCTGGCGCCGGAACGCCGGGGCTGGGGTCAGTGGAAAATTCATTTTCTGCGCGGTCACCTGCTGCTGATGGGCTCCGTTTGTGTATTTGTCAGCTTGATTTACCTGCCCCTGGCCACCGCCAATGCGGTCTTTTACGCAGCCCCTCTGCTGACCCTGCCACTGGCGGCGCTGATCAACCGGGAATCGGTGCGCCCGGCCACCTACGGCGTGAGCCTGCTCGGCTTTGGCGGCATTCTGGTGGTGCTGAACCCGGCCGAATGGCACTGGGCCGGCTGGGTGGCGCTGCTGACCGCACTGTCGATGGCGGCCACCAATGTGCTGGTACGTCGCTTGCCCCGAGGTCGCTCGGTGCTGGCCACCCTGTTCATGACCCAGATGCTGGCCATTCCCGCCAGCCTGGCGCTGGCATTGCCCGGCTGGCAGCCCATTCCCGGCGAGGTATGGTGGCTGCTGGTGGGCGCCACCCTGGTGGGCATTATCTATCAGGGCATCTGCATCATGGCCTACGCCATGGCCGATGCCAGCAAGATTGCCGCCAGCGAATACTCGGGGCTGATTTTCGTCACCCTGATGGGCATGGTGCTGTTTGCCGAGTTCCCCGACTGGAACGTTTACCTGGGGGCACTTATCGTGATCGCCGCCATCGGGTTGCAGCGCCGACTGCGCTGACCAAACCAGGGAATAGGGACTTGGGATTAGGGATTGGTAAAACACCCCATTCCCCATTCCCCATTCCCCATTCCCCATTCCCGTATTTAATTCCTTGCCGCCTGGCTGGTTATCCCTTAAACTACGCCGCCTTGAAATCAGTCATAAAACCCAAGTTCCTTGCCTCCGCTGGTGTGACTGAGCCCGCGCCGAGGCTATAACCCGTAAGGAGCAATCCATGCGTCATTACGAAATCGTATTCATGGTTCACCCTGACCAGAGTGAACAGGTTCCCGGCATGATCGAGCGCTACACCGGCGCCATCACCACTTCCGGTGGTCAAATCCACCGTCTGGAAGACTGGGGCCGCCGTCAGCTGGCTTACCCGATCAACAAGCTGCACAAGGCTCACTACGTTCTGATGAACGTTGAAGCCGACCAGGCTGTGATCGACGAGCTGGAAACCAACTTCCGCTACAACGACGCCGTGCTGCGCAACATGATCATGCGCACCAAGCAGGCCATCACCGAGCCTTCCGAAATGGCCAAGGCCAAGGAAGAGCGCCAGCCGCGCCGCGACGATGCTCGCGCCGAAGCCGCTGCCGAGTAATTCACGTTTTAGTAGAGGAAGAGAATCATGGCACGTTATTTCCGTCGTCGTAAGTTCTGCCGTTTCACCGCTGACGGTGTTACCGAGATCGATTACAAAGACATCGCTACCCTGAAAAACTACATCACCGAGTCCGGTAAAATCGTACCGAGCCGCATCACCGGCACCCGCGCCAAATATCAGCGCCAGCTGGCCCGTGCGATCAAACGCGCTCGTTACCTGGCCCTGCTGCCTTACACCGATCTGCACAAGTAAGCAGCGGCCTAACTCGTACCTGTAAAGAGGAAAGGTAATCATGCAAGTAATTCTGCTGGATAAAATCGCCAAGCTGGGCGGCCTGGGTGACCAGGTAACCGTCAAGTCCGGTTATGCCCGTAACTACCTGCTGCCCCAGGGCAAGGCCGTTCTGGCTACCAAAGACAACGTAGCGGCTTTTGAAGCCCGCCGCGCCGAGCTGGAAGCCAAGCTGGCCGAGCAGCTGGCTGCTGCCCAGGCTCGCGCCGACCAGCTGTCCGCGCTGGAACCCGTTGTTATCGAGTCCAAGTCCGGTGACGAAGGCAAGCTGTTCGGCTCCATCGGTGCCCGCGACGTGGCTGACGCCATCACCGCTGCCGGAGTGGAAGTGGCCAAGAGCGAAGTTCGTCTGTACGACGGCGTGCTGCGCAACGTAGGCGAGTACGAAATCGGTGTGCAGCTGCACGCCGACGTGAAAGCCACCGTCAAGCTGCAGGTCGTTGCTGCCTAAGCCCGATGGTTGCCTGAAAAAACCCGCGCTGGTCGCGGGTTTTTTATTGCCCGCGTTCCGGCTAAAGTGGAAGAAACACTGGCAGGAGGGTGCGCTATGGCAGACTGGATCACCGGGCGGGTCAAGGCCCGTAAAACCTGGTCCGACAATCTGTTTTCACTGGTGGTGGACGCCAAGGTGGCGCCCTTCATCGCCGGTCAGTTTACCAAGCTGGCTCTGCATACCGACGACAAAAAAGTGGCCCGGGCCTACTCCTATGTGAATGCTCCGGGTCAGGATCCCGAGTTTTACCTGATCACCATTCCCGAAGGGCAGCTCACGCCCCACCTGGCCTCGCTGAAGGTGGGCGACGAATTGCTGGTGCAGCGCACCGCCGCCGGTTTTCTTACCCTGAACGAAGTGCCGCCCGGGCGCGACCTGTGGTTGATGGCCACCGGTACCGGGGTGGGGCCTTTTGTGTCCATACTGGCCGAGGGCCGCTGCTGGGAACAGTTCGAGAACATTATATTGGTGCACGGCGTGCGCTATGCCGACGAGCTGGGTTACCGTCGTCGTATTGCCGAACTCACCGAGGGGCGCCGGCGGTTTCAGTATGTCCCTTTTGTGTCTCGTGAGGATGCAGATGAGGCGCAAACGGGGCGCATTACCCACGCCATTGCCGATGGCCGCCTGGAGCACAAAACCGGCCTTGCCTTTACCCCCGAACACAGCCGGATCATGCTCTGTGGCAACCCGCAAATGGTGCACGACACTATCACCGAGCTCAAGGCCAAGGGGCTGCAGAAACACCTGCGCCGCAAACCCGGTCAGATCCTGATGGAGAATTACTGGTAAAGCAGGGATTTGGGACTGGGGAATAGGGACTGCTAATCCCCAATCCCCGGGATTATCGTGTCAGCACCATCATCAGGCTGAGAAAGCCCGCCAGTCCCCAGCCCAGGCCGATGATCCAGTAAAACCCCCTGGCGCCTTTTTTAATGGGTATACGGTGGTATTGCAGAAATAAAAACCACAGCAGGGCCGGGATCAGCGGCAGCAGAAACAGTCGGGTCATGGCAATCCTTCCTTGGGGTAGGCGGTCCTGACAAAAGGTTGTCGTCTATGCTTCATTGCACTGTAGCAAGAGCGGGGCAGGGCGCCAACCGGCCTTTCGGGCAGGATGAAAGCCATGCTATGGTGCAGCCCACATAAGCCTCATATGGATAAGGAGCCCAACATGAAACAACTGGTCATTAACGCCTTTGGTGGTCCCGAGCAACTGCAACTGGTGGAGGCCGAACATCCGCCCCTGGCCTCCCATCAGGTGCGGCTGAAAATGCGCTACGCCGGGGTCAACCCCATCGATGCCAAGACCCGCGCCGGCCTGGGCTGGGGGGCCGAGGCGATCAAGGATCGCCTGCCCTGGTCGCCGGGCTTTGAGGTGATGGGTGAGGTGCTGGAAGTGGGCTCCGAAGTTTGCCGTTTTCTGCCCGGTGATCGGGCCTTTGGCCTGGTTGCCGGTGGCGCTTACGGTGAAGAGCTGGTGGTCAATTGCGATGACCTGATGCCCCTGCCCGATGAAGTGGCCGACGACATGGCCGGGGGCCTGGCGCTGGCCGGCACCACCGCCTGGCAGGGGCTGACCACTCACGGTGGCCTGCAGCCGGGGGAGCGGGTACTGATCTCCGCCGCCGCCGGCGGGGTAGGGCACCTGGCGGTGCAACTGGCCAGGGATGTGGGTGCCACCGTGGTGGCACTGGCGTCTGCCACCAATCACGACTTTGTCAAGGGGCTGGGGGCCGATGAAGTGGTGGACTATCACGACAAGGCCGCCGTTCAGGACATTGCGCCGGTGGATCTGCTGCTGGATCTGGTAGGGGGAACTTCCGGCGAGATGCTTTTGTCTCAGGTGAAACCGAATGGCCGGGTGGTGACCGTGCCCACCATTACCGCACCGCAGGTGATCGCCGCCGCCGAACAGAAGGGCCTTCGTGCCACCGGCATGCTCAAGGAAAATCAGCACGAGCACCTGGCCATGCTGGCCGACGCGGTAGCCGAAGGGCGGCTGAAGGTGGAAGTGAGCCGGGTGTTTGACCTGGCCGACGGGGCCGAGGCTCACCGGCAGATTGAGACCGGCCATACCCGCGGCAAGGTGCTGTTGCGGGGTTGACCGGCGCTGTTGCTGTTATAAGGAAACTTCATGAAGTATTGGTCTTTGTTGCTGTTGTTGTGTCCCCTGGCCGCCCAGGCGGCCCCCACTCTGGTGGAAAAGGTTGAAGCCGGTCAGGACGAGCTGGTGATCCCCTATGAAAAATACCGGCTCGACAACGGACTGACGGTGCTGCTCAATCCCGACAAGTCCGATCCCCTGGTGCATGTGGAGGTCACCTACCATGTGGGCTCGGCCCGTGAAAGGCCGGATCAGACCGGCTTTGCCCACTTTTTTGAGCACATGATGTTCCAGGGCTCAAAGCATGTGGGGGATCAGCAGCACTTTCGCCTGATCAACGAGGCCGGCGGCACCATGAACGGCACCACCAATCAGGACAGGACCAATTACTTTGAAACCGTGCCCGCCAACCATCTGGAAAAGGTGCTCTGGCTGGAGGCGGATCGTATGGGCTTTTTGCTGGAAGCGGTAAGCCAGCGCAAGTTCGAGATCCAGCGCGACACCGTGAAGAACGAGCGGGCCCAGCGCATCGACAACCAGCCCTATGGCCTGGTGGGGGAGCGTATGGACGAACTGCTCTACCCCCGCGACCATCCCTACAGCTGGCCCACCATCGGCTATGTGGAAGATCTGGATCGGGTGGATGTGAACGATCTCAAGGCCTTCTTTCTGCGCTGGTACGGCCCCAATAACGCCACTCTGGTGATTTCCGGTGACTTCGACACCGGGCAGACCCTGGAATGGGTGGAGAAATATTTCGGGCCCATTCCCGCCGGCCCCGAGGTGAAACGGGCCGAGCCGGCCCCGGCCAGGCTTGAGCGCAATCGCCACCAGACCCTGGAAGACCCGCGCATTCGCATGCCCATGCTGTATGTGTCCTATCCCACTGTCTGGCTGGGCCAGCAGGATGAAGCCGCCCTCGACGTGCTCGCCAATGTGCTGGGCGGCGGCAAGAGCTCGTTGCTCTATCAGGAGCTGGTGGAAACCGGCAAGGCGGTCAGCGCCGGTGCCGGACACTATTGCTCCGAGCTGGCCTGCACCTTCAGTATCTGGGCCTATGCCAACCCTTCGCAAAACGGTGATTTGACCCCGCTCAAGGAAGACGTGGAACGCATTATCAACAGCGTGGTGGAGCGCGGTATTCGGGCCGAGGACGTGTCCAAGGCGGTCACCGAACTGCGTGCCGACCTTATTCTTGGCCTCGACAGCGCCCAGGGCAAGGCCCGGCAGCTGTCGCTGGGGCAGGTGCTGAAGGGCGATCCCCTGTATGCCATCAACGCCTGGCGGCAACTGGCCGGCACTTCGCCCGACGAAGTGAGTGCCGCCTATGAGCGTTATCTTAAGAACAAGCCCCATGCGGTGCTGAGCGTGGTGCCCAAGGGCAAAATCGAGTGGCAGGCGGCCGAGCCCGATTATGTGACGGCCGAGCGCAACCTGCCCGAGTGGCAGCATATCGACGAGCTGCCCCTGCGAACGGTGCAGGATGACTTTGACCGAAGCCGAATGCCAGAGGCCGGCAAGCCGGTGGCCATTACGGTGCCGCCCCTGTGGCAGGAAACCATTGGCGATAACATTCGGTTGCTGGGCACGGTGAACAGCGAAATTCCCGCGGTGTCGGTGATCCTGGCCCTGCCCGGTGGCCAGCGTGCCGAAGCCGAGGGCGAAGCCGGCTTGGCCGCGCTCACCGCCGCCATGATGAACCAGGGCACCGAGCGGCTCAGCAACGGCGATTTCAGTGAGGCGCTGCAGCGTTTGGGGGCCAGCATCAATGTGCGCCATGGTTTTTATACCAACCTGATTGAGGTCACCAGCCTCACCGAAACCCTGCCCCAGACCCTAGCGCTGGTGGAGGAATTGTTGTTTCACCCAGGCCTGCGCCAGGAGGATCTGGACAAGGTCAAGTCACGGTTGCTGGAGTCCATGGCGCAGAGCCGTAACCAGCCATCCTGGCTGGCGCGTCAGGGCTTTAATGAGCTGATGTATGGCAACAGCCGGCTGGGGCTGCCCGATGATGGCCTGCCCGAACATGTAGAGGACTTCACCCTGGCGCAGGTGCAGGATTTTTACCAGCGCTATTACAACCCCAAAAACGGCCATGTGATCATTGCCGGTGATCTCAGCCCCGAGCAGGCTAAACAGGACTTTGCCTTTCTTGCCGACTGGCAGGGGCAGGCCGCGACACTGCCGGCGGTGACCGTGCCCGAGCAGCCCGCTGAGCCCGGCATTTATGTGATCGACATGCCCGGCGCGGTGCAGTCGGTGCTGCGGGTGGGCCGCCGGGCCCTGCCGGTGGACGCCACCGGGCCCTATTTTTACGGCCAGCTGATGAATTACAACCTGGGGGGCAACTTCAATAGCCGCATCAACCAGAACCTGCGGGAAGACAAGGGCTATACCTATGGCGCCTATTCCTACTTCAGCGGCAATCGCGATGCGGGGGTGTTTGTGGTTTCCGGTGACGTGCGCGGTGACGCCACCGCCGAGGCCATTGGCGAAATTTTGCAGGAAATGAACCGTTTTGCCGCCGATGGCCCCACCGCCGACGAACTGGCCTATCTCAAGAGCAGTTACTCCCAGCAGGATGCCCTCAGCTATGAAACCCTGGGTAAAAAAGCCGGTTTTCTGCTCAATCTGGCGATGCTGGAGCTGTCGCCCGATTACCTGTCGCAACAGCAGCAAATCGTGGCCGAGGTGGATGCCGCCACCCTGACCGGACAGGCCAAAAAGTGGCTTGACCCCGAAAAAATGGTCATTGTGGTGGCCGGCGACAAGACAAAACTTGAAAAATCGCTGGCGCAACTCAATCTTCCCATGCACGATTTGACCATTGAGTGACGAGGCCCGGCCTCCCGCGGCGTCCTGGAGGCGCCGCGCTACAGAGCGAACGACAATGACCAACACCTCATCTAGCCTGGCGCGGCGGCTTGACGCCTTTCGTGCGGTATCCAGACTGCCGGCCATCAAGGGCATTCGCCGCGGCATAGAGCGCGAGAGCCTGCGCATTACGCCCGACGGCAAGCTGGCGCAAACCCCGCATCCTGGGGTATTGGGCTCGGCCCTGAGCCACGCCCATATTACCACCGACTTTTCCGAATCCCTGATGGAGTTCATCACGCCGGTGTCCGACTCGGTGGAAACCCTGCTGGCCCAGCTCAGCGATATTCACCGATACACGGTGCGCCACCTGGATGGCGAGCAGCTCTGGCCCCTGAGCATGCCCTGCCTGCTCAAGGAAAATGAGCATATTCCGCTGGCGCAATATGGTCGTTCCAACGTGGGCCGCATGAAAACCCTGTATCGCCAGGGACTGCATCACCGCTATGGCAGCAACATGCAGGTGATCTCGGGGGTGCATTTCAATTTCTCCATGCCCGACAGTTTCTGGGTGGAGTGGCACGAGCTGGAAGGCAACGGCCGTTACCTGCAGGATTTTGTCTCCGATGCTTACCTGGGGCTGATCCGCAACTTTTACCGTTTTGGCTGGCTGATCCCTTACCTGTTTGGCGCCTCGCCCGCCCTGTGCGGCTCCTTTTTGCAGGGCCGGGAGCACCAGTTGCCCTTTGAGCGGCTGGGCAGGGGGACCCTCTACCTGCCCTATGCCACCTCGCTGCGGCTGTCGGATCTGGGCTACACCAACAGCGCCCAGGCCGGCCTCAATATCTCCCTCAACAGCCTGGATGAATACGTGGCCAGCCTGCGCCGGGCCATTGGTACCCATGCCCCCGAGTTTGCCCGCATTGGCGTCAAAGTGGACGGGGAATACCGTCAGCTCAACGACAACGTGCTGCAGATCGAGAACGAGCTGTATGCGCCCATTCGCCCCAAGCGCACCGCCGAGAGCGGCGAAAAGCCCACCGAAGCGCTGGAGGCCCGGGGGGTGGAATACATTGAAGTGCGTTCGGTGGATGTGAACCCTTTCTCGCCGGTGGGTATCGACGCCGGTCAGATCCGTTTTCTCGATACCTTCCTGCTGTGGTGCCTGCTCACGCCCTCGGCACCGCTGGGCGAGGAGGAAATCGCCCTGAACCGGCGCAACTTCACCCGGGTGGTGCTGGAAGGGCGCAAGCCCGGGCTGGTGCTGGAGCAGTTTGGGGGCGAGTCCATCACCCTTGCCGCCCTCGGCGAGCGGTATTTTGCCGAGCTGGCCAATGTGGCCAGCCTGCTCGATGCCTGCTGTGGCCGGGGCTGTTACCGCAAGGCTCACGAGCAGCAGCTGGCGGCCATGCGTGATCCAGAGCTGACCCTGTCGGCCCAGGTACTGCGTGAACTTAAGCAGCGCAATACCGACATTCTGCCATTCGGGCTGGCGTTGTCCGGATGCTACAGCGAACATTTCCAGCAGATCAGGCCCCGTTACTGGGACGACAACTATTTCGATGAAGAAGGTGTCCGTTCTCAGGCCCGTCAGCGCAAGCTGGAAGAGTCGGACATCGTCAGCTTTGATGACTTTCTTGCCGCCTACTTTGACCAGCCTGAGAACGGCGCGGCATGAGAGTGGTGTGTCTGGTGCCGTCCTGGACCGAAACCCTGCTTGAATGTGGTGTGGAGGTGGTGGGGCGCACCCGCTACTGTGTGCACCCTGTCGACAAGACAGGTGCAATACCGGTAGTGGGCGGCACCAAGGACGTGGACTGGAAGAAAGTATCGGCGCTGGCGCCGGATCTGGTGGTGTTCGACCGGGAAGAAAACACACGGGCCATGGCCGAGAGCTGTCCTTACCCTTGGGTGGCGACCCATGTGATTTCGGTGCAGGCCATGCCGGCGGCACTGGAACAGCTGGCACAGGCGCTGGACTGTGGCGCGCTGTGGCAGCTGGCGGAGCGTTACCGGGCGGTGCTGGCCGCGCCCGTTGGCTGTTCCGTACAGGCTCTGCCCTTGCTTCCCGATGCCGATGCCAGTGAACCTGCGGTGCTGAGTGAAGGTCGCCCCTGGGTGTATCTGATCTGGCGCAAGCCGTACATGACGGTGGGCACGGATACCTTTATTTATTCCCTGTTTGCCCATCTTGGGCGCACGCTGATTACCCCGGGGGAGCGTTACCCCGAGGTACATGAAGCCTGGCTGCGGCAGCACAACCCCGTGTTGCTCTGCGCCAGCGAGCCCTACCCCTTTGCCGGTAAACTGGCCAGGGTAAAGAGCGAACTGCAACTGGACGCCCTGCTTATCGACGGTGAACCCCTGTGCTGGTACGGCATCCGCAGCCTGCGGTTTCTGGAGTCGTTAAAACATTGATAACGGTTGGACTGATAGTTGGATGTAGGCGCCGCTTTAGCTGGCGCAAACCTGAAGGTTTCGTGGTTTTCAAGGCCTGTTGCGCAGGCTTTGCCGACTAAAGTGGCAGCTACAACAGGGCCGAAAACAGATAAAAAACCCGCAGATGCGGGTTTTTTGCGTTCAGCCGGAAAGAAAGATCAGCCTGCCGGATAGTTGGCCCTGAGCACGGCTTCGGCGTGGTTGGCCATGCCGGTGAGGCCGAGCTGATCATAGGCCTGCTGCATAATGCGCAGGGCGGGTTTGAGCTGCTCGGTGTCGGGGTAGGACTCCACCACAAACTTGGCACGGTTGGCGGCGGCCAGCCAGGCCTTGCGCTTGACGTAATAATTGGCCACCGCCAGATCATAACGGGCCAGGCGGTTTTTCAGGCTGATCATGCGGGCCCTGGCGTCGGCGGCATACACGCTGTCGGGGTGCTGGCGCAGCAGCTGGCGAAAATCGGCGAAGGCCTGGCGGGCATAGCTCGGGTCCCGGTCGGCCCGGTCCACGTTGAACAGGTCCTGAAAGAAGTTGTAGTCCGCCGACATATTGGTGAGACCGCGCATGTAACGGGCATAGTCAATGGCCGGGTGGTTGGGGTTCAGGCGAATAAAACGGTCGATGTTGGCTAGCGCCCGCACGGTATCGTCCTGCTTGTAGTAGGCGTAAATCAGGTCGAGCTGCACCTGATTGGAGTAGGCGCCGAACGGGTAGCGGGCATCCATGGCTTCCAGCAGTTCGGCGGCGCGAATGTAGTTTCCGGCCTGCAGGCGTTCCTGGGCATCCTGGTACAGCACTTCCGGCGCTTCGTCCGGAACTTCATTCTTGCCGGTGCTGGAGCAGCCGGTGGCGGCCAGCGCCAGGGTCAGTGTCAGGGTGAGCCAGAGGCTTCGTTGTTTCGCCATTGAAAAGTCCATTGTGATTGCAAAATTCGGAAACTGATTAAGCTCAGCGTCAAGAACCGCTAGAATAACCAATTAAATATCATTTGGTAACCAGTGGTCTTCATGAGCCAGCATATCGAACTGAACGGCGTGGTCGCCGATCATCAATACGGTCAACGTCTGGACCAGGCGTTGGCGGAAATGTTCCCCGATTACTCCCGTTCACGCATCAAAACCTGGATTCAGCAGGAGCAGGTGCAGCTGGACGGCGCCGTGGTCAGCAAGCCCCGGGAAAAAGTGCTGCCCGGCCAGCGCGTGGTGGTAACCGCCGAGCTGGAAGACGAGGTCCGGTTCGAGCCTCAGGCCATTGACCTCAATATCGTCTACGAAGACGACGACATTCTGGTGATCAACAAACCCGCCGGCCTGGTGGTGCATCCGGGGGCCGGTACGCCCGACGGCACCCTGCTCAATGCCCTGTTGCACCATTGCCCGGCCATTGCTGAAGTGCCCCGGGCCGGCATTGTGCACCGGCTCGACAAAGACACCACCGGACTGATGGTGGTGGCCAAGACAGTGCCGGCCCAGACCCATCTGGTTAGTGCCCTGCAGGCGCGTCACATTACCCGGGAATACGAGGCGGTGGCCATTGGCCATATGACCGCCGGTGGTACCGTAGAGGCCAACATCGGCCGCCACCCCACTCAGCGTATTCAGATGGCGGTGACACCTACCGGCAAGCCGGCAGTCACGCACTATCGGGTGATGGAGAAGTTCCGCGCCCATACCCGGCTGCGGCTGCGACTGGAAACCGGCCGTACTCATCAAATTCGCGTGCACATGGCGCATCTCAAGCATCCGCTGGTGGGTGATCCGGTTTACGGTGGCCGGCTCAAGCCGCCCCGCGCCGCCGAACCCGAGTTGCTGGAGTTTTTGCGTGGTTTCAAGCGCCAGGCTCTGCATGCCGTGATGCTGCGCTTGGAGCACCCCATCACCGGCGAGACGATGGAGTGGCATGCGCCCATTCCTCAGGACATGGTGGATCTGGTGGAAGTACTGCGCGCCGACACTCAGGCTCACCCGGATGATCTGGTATGGATCTGATCCTTCCCGACTGGCCGGCACCGGCCCATGTCTGTGCCGCCCAGAGTACCCGCACCGGTGGCGTGAGTGAGGCGCCTTGGCACAGCCTGAACCTGGGTACCCATGTGGGGGATCATGTCACCTCGGTGCGCACCAACCGTGAACGGCTGGCGGCCTGCCTGAATCTGCCTTCCGAGCCGGTCTGGCTGGAACAGGTGCATGGCATTCGTGTGCTTACCCTGCCGGCGGAAAATGACAACCTCACCGCCGATGCCGTGGTCAGCCGCACTCCGGGACAGGTGTGTGCGGTGATGACCGCCGACTGTCTGCCGGTGCTGTTCTGTGATGAGGCCGGCACCGTGGTGGCGGCGGCTCATGCCGGCTGGCGCGGGCTTGCTGCCGGCGTGCTGGAAGCCACCCTGCTGGAAATGAAGGTGGATCCCGAAACGGTGCTGGCCTGGCTGGGGCCGGCCATCGGCCCGAAAGCCTTTGAGGTGGGCGGCGAGGTACGTGAGGCTTTTATTGGACATTCCGGGCTCGCCGAGGAAGCCTTTGAGCCTCAGGGCGATAAATGGCTGGCGGATATTTACCATCTGGCCCGGCTGCGGCTGGCGGCGGCCGGGGTGCATCATATCTATGGGGGCGAGTATTGCACCCTGTCGGAGCCCGGGCGGTTTTTCTCCTACCGGCGCGACGGCCAGACCGGGCGAATGGCCTCGCTGATCTGGCTGGATTAGTAAAATCCGATAAGCCCCGGTTGAAAATCGCCCACAAGGCCCCATTCTTAGTATCAGTATTTAAGCTTGCATGCCCGCCCGGCGGGCGTTTCAAGGAGAGTTCTGATGCGTCTTGATCGTCTTACCAGTAAATTCCAGCTCGCCCTGCAAGACGCCCAGTCAATGGCGCTGGGGCGGGATCATGCCTACATAGAGCCGGCCCACCTGCTGGTGGCCATGCTCAACCAGGAAGGCGGCACCGTCCGGCCTCTGCTCACCACCGCCGGGGTGGACGGCAATGCCCTGCGGGTGGAACTCGACAAGTCCCTCGACCGCCTGCCCAGGGTCAGCGGCGGCGACATGGACGTGCAGGTATCGCCGGTGCTGGGGCGGCTGCTTAACCAGTGCGACAAGCTGGCCCAGCAGCGCAAGGATGCTTACATCTCGTCCGAGCTGTTTTTGCTCGCTTCCCTTGATGACAAGGGTGAGCTGGGCGAGCTGCTCAGGCGGGTGGGGCTGACCAAGGACAAGCTCACCAAGGCCATTGACGACATTCGCGGCGGCCAGAAGGTGGACGATCCCAACGCCGAGGAAAACCGTCAGGCACTGGAGAAATATACCATCGATCTTACCGAGCGGGCCGAGCAGGGCAAGCTGGACCCGGTGATTGGCCGGGATGACGAAATCCGCCGTACCATTCAGGTGCTGCAGCGGCGTACCAAGAACAACCCGGTGCTGATCGGCGAGCCCGGTGTGGGTAAAACCGCCATTGCCGAAGGCCTGGCCCAGCGCATTATCAATGGTGAGGTGCCGGAAGGACTCAAGAACAAGCGGGTGCTGTCACTGGACATGGGGGCCCTGGTGGCCGGCGCCAAATACCGCGGCGAGTTCGAGGAGCGACTCAAGGCGCTGCTCAACGAGCTGGCCAAGGAAGAGGGCCGGGTTATCCTCTTTATCGACGAGCTGCACACCATGGTGGGGGCGGGCAAGGGCGAGGGGGCCATGGATGCCGGCAACATGCTCAAGCCGGCCCTGGCCCGGGGCGAGCTGCACTGCGTGGGGGCCACCACCCTGGATGAATACCGCCAGTACGTGGAAAAGGACGCGGCCCTGGAGCGGCGTTTTCAGAAGGTGCTGATCGACGAGCCCTCGGTGGAGGACACCATCGCCATTCTGCGTGGTCTGAAGGAGCGTTATGAGTTGCACCACCATGTGCAGATCACGGATCCGGCCATCGTCGCGGCGGCGACTCTGTCTCATCGTTACATCGCCGATCGTCAGCTGCCCGACAAGGCCATTGACCTGATCGACGAGGCCGCCTCCAGCATTCGCCTGCAAATCGACTCCAAGCCCGAGCCGCTCGACCGGCTGGACCGGCGTATCATTCAGCTCAAGCTGGAAGAGCAGGCGCTGCTCAAGGAAGACGACGAAGGCAGCCGTAAGCGCCTGCAGCTCATCCGCGACGAGCTGGCCGAGAAGGAAAAGGAATACGCCGAGCTGGAAGAGGTGTGGACCTCCGAAAAAGCGGCCCTGGCCGGCACCCAGCATATCAAGGCGGAGCTGGAGCAGGTGCGGCAGGAGCTGGAAGTGGCCCGCCGGGCCAGCGATCTGGCGCGCATGTCCGAGCTGCAGTATGGCCGTATTCCCGAGCTGGAAAAGCAGCTGGATCTGGCCGCCCAGGCCGAGATGCAGGAGCAGCACCTGCTGAAGAACCGGGTGACCGACGAAGAGATTGCCGATGTGCTGTCACGCTGGACCGGCATACCCGTGGCCAAAATGCTGGAAGGAGAAAAGGAAAAGCTGCTGCGTATGGAAGACAGCCTGCACGAGCAGGTGGTTGGCCAGAACGAGGCGGTGGACGCCGTGGCCAATGCCATTCGCCGCAGCCGGGCCGGTCTGTCGGATCCCAACCGGCCGGTAGGCTCCTTCTTGTTCATGGGCCCGACCGGGGTGGGCAAGACCGAGCTGTGCAAGGCGCTGGCCGACTTTTTGTTCGACAGCCGCGATGCCATGGTGCGCATCGACATGTCGGAGTTTATGGAGAAGCACTCGGTGTCCCGGCTGGTGGGCGCGCCTCCCGGTTATGTGGGCTATGAGGAAGGTGGCTACCTGACCGAGGCGGTACGGCGCAAGCCCTACTCGGTGATCCTGCTGGACGAGGTGGAAAAGGCCCATCCGGATGTGTTCAACATTCTGTTGCAGGTACTGGATGACGGTCGCCTTACCGACGGTCAGGGCCGTACCGTGGACTTTCGCAATACCGTGGTGATCATGACTTCCAACATCGGCTCGGACTTGATCCAGGAGCACAGCGCGTCCAAGGATTACGATCAGATGAAGGCCATGCTGATGGAGGTACTGGGGCATCAGTTCCGGCCCGAGTTCATCAACCGTATCGACGAAATCGTGGTGTTCCATCCGCTGGCCGAGGAGCAGATCAAGGCCATTGCCCGCATTCAGTTGCAGGGTCTGGTGGAACGCCTCGAAAGCATGGATTATCGGGTGTCCATCAGCGATGCCTTGCTGGAGAAACTGGCTTCGGCCGGCTTCGACCCACTGTTTGGTGCAAGGCCGCTTAAGCGGGCCATTCAGCAGAAGGTGGAAGAT